>NZ_JBQFOD010000011.1:0-166524 GCF_056533095.1 Ruegeria sp. H3
AACACTACCCGGTCTCAAGTAGCCGAATAGGCGGTAGACCAACGCAAGGCCTCAAGTAGCGTAAGCGATAGGCCAACAAAAGTGTCGCGGGGTGGAGCAGTCCGGTAGCTCGTCAGGCTCATAACCTGAAGGTCAGAGGTTCAAATCCTCTCCCCGCAACCAAAATCCAAACAGCCACGTCGAGCCACAAACAGTCCACTGGACTGTTTGCTTAACGATCAAACCTCGTCAGGCTCATAACCTGAAGGTCGCAGGTTCAAATCCTGCTCCCGCAACCAAAATCCAAACAGCCACGTCGAGCCACAAACAGTCCACTGGACTGTTTGCATCGAAATCAAGTATTTTGACCGCTCGACTACTCAGAAAAATTACTCGAAAACCAACAACCCCCCCGCAGGCACAGTGGTGCTGTTGATGACATCATCTGTTTCGGTCACGTAGCCGCTCAGGAATTCCTCGTCTCGGAGCCCGACGGCCCATTCAATTGTTTCTTCGGACCCGGCCATCTCTTGCGCCAGTTTTCCGACCAGAACCATTGTGTCAAAGGAGCTGATCAGCCGTTCGGAAAACACAAACAACGTTTGTATTGATCCGCCGTCATTCAGACGCGCGAGAACGGCCCGTTTGGCCGGCCTTAGCGACAGACCCGAGATACCGGGTTGCGGTGGCGTTTCGCCTTCAAGGGTTTTTTCGAAAAATGTCGGTCCAATCTGGATTGCAGCCGCGCAGTCCTGCGCAACCAGATCGTTGATCGGATGGCTGATGCTGCGTTTGCGGGTGGTTGAGCCCGGTGTTTCAAATTGCTCCAGACTGTGCAGGTCCAAGGGGCCTTCGTCGCGGATACACAGAACATGTTTTGCCTCGAATTCAAGAAAGCCGGTCACCATTCCATCTTGGCGGGTTTTGAACAGGCCGAGGGGCCGGAGACCAAAATTTTCTTCGCTCCAGAACGGGCCGCTGACCACCAGTCTTGGCACGGCGTCATGGTCGAAATACCCGAGATTCTCCATGAAGAACCTGATGCTTGGGTCAATCTGAAATTCCGTGCCGGTTTCGTAGTCAGCGAAATACTGACCCTCCAGGAAATAGCGCTGTGATTTCGGGTCATCTCTGGCCAAACGGGTCAGGCTGTCCCTGATATGGACAATGCTGGCCTGCGCCTCGTCCTCGACGGCGACCACAACAAGTTCACCCAGATAGCCGGGGTAGTCGATATATTTGATTTTATTGCCGGAATAGGTGGTCGCCTCGAAGCCGACGGTGTTGAACTCATAGTAAATGACAACCGGTTCAAAAGGGACCAGGGATTCCGTGAATGTAAGCTCAAGGGAGTCCCGGCGCATTTCGTATTGGCAGAGCAGATCGCAACCGGCGCTGAGCTCGGCCGCACAAAGCGTGGAAACTGTCAGCACTATGTTTTTGGTAAAATTCAGCATTACAGACCAGTCCTGTCCTTGATCCACTCTAAAGCGTCAAACTTGTCGAACTTCTCGAAAACATCCCTCACAAAGATCAAAGCGTCAAAACGGCAAGTCGCCAGAGTGCCCTCGGCCATGGCGTTGATGATGTCTTCCCGGTTCTCGTTTTCGATCACAAGCGCCAGCTCGTGTTTGCGGTGCACATAGTCGGAATCGGTGCTTTTGATGCTGACGAAATTATCCAGCAGCGTCTGATCGATATGTTGCCAGCCCGTGGGCGGTAGACGAATGCCGTCCTCTTGGATCGAGCGTGTGTTGATCTTGATGTCAAACGCCACCTCGCTTGGGAAAGGCGTACCGTCTTCACCGTAACACACCAGCCGGTAGTCCAGCGTGACCTGCGCCTTTTCCGAGGCTGAGAAATTCACCGAGTGTACTTTGGAGGACCGCAGCTTGCCACGTTGCGCCATGATATCCTGCCAGTCTTCATCTTCGATATGGTTGCGCAGGGCGCTTAGATCCACGAGCGGTTTGGTCAGCAGCGCAAAAGGGGTGATGGTCTGCAGAACGGCGGCGACATCCCCTTCAGCAGAGGTCTGCATCCGGCGGGCGATATTCTCCAACAGGTCCCTTTGTGCGACGACAAAGTCGAACTGGTAAACAAATACGGTGTCCTCGCTAAGGGACAGGCCGCTGATCATTTCGTCCAGATAGTTTTCAATCCGATAAATCCCCAGCGCCCATTTCAGGGGGATCGTGATGATTGCGGTGCACACCACGATAAGCACCAGCCCGATCAGGCGGGATATCCATTTTACGGTTTCATCGCCAATTGCGCTTTTCATGCGGGCCGTGGTTTTGGCCGCAACGCCTGCGTTTGGATCAGTCTTTGAATCGGACATTTTTCCGCCCGTTGGTAAGTTTTCTAAAAAAATCAATTCTGAGAGGGTAGCACACTTCGCCCGCATACAGAAATTGCACTTGGTTCCCCGCGTTTGGTGGATGGTTTTCCGAGCTGCGGCTTGCGAGGGTGTGCTGAATTCTGTCAAAATGTCAAAGCTTTCGTATAAATGACGAAAATCACCTTAATTTCGTCAACTCCACCACTGCAAAATGAACAGGTCCCGCGCCACTCTTGATGGAAAACCATAAAGAGGAGGCACGCTATGTCCTGGAATGTCTGTGTCGTAGGGGCTGGCAAGATCGGGCAGATGATCGCCACGCTGTTGAAGGGATCGCCGAACTACGCCCTAACGGTTGCGGATTACGATCTGAAAGCTTTGGGCGAGGTTGCGCAGTCGGGCGTGGCGACCAAACAGATCGATGGGACGGACTTGGATGGATTGACCGAGGGGTTACACGACTTTGATGCGGTAGTCTCGGCAGCCCCGTTCTTTTTGACCCCAACCATTGCCAAAGCGGCCCAGCAGGCGGGCGCGCATTACTTTGACTTGACCGAGGATGTCGCGGCAACCAACGCGGTGCGCGATCTGGCCCAAGGCAGTCAAACCGCTTTCATGCCGCAATGCGGGCTGGCCCCCGGCTTTGTCGGCATCGCAGGCGCATCGCTGGCCGCGGAATTCGACGAAATCGATAGCTTGCACATGCGGGTCGGGGCCTTGCCGCTCTACCCGACCAACGGTTTGAAATACAATCTTACATGGTCCACGGACGGGCTGATCAACGAATATTGCAATCCCTGCGATGCCATCGTGAATGGCGAACGCGTCAAGACCGCGCCGCTGGAAGACTATGAGGTGCTGGGTCATGACGGCGTGGAATACGAATGCTTCAATACCTCTGGCGGCTTGGGCACCTTGCCAGAAACGCTGGAAGGCAAGGCGCGCGCAGTTTCCTATCGATCGATCCGCTATCCCGGTCATTGTGACATTCTGAAACTTCTATTGCATGATCTGCGGCTGGACCGTCGCCGTGACTTGCTAAAAGAGATCTTTGAATCCGCCCTGCCGCGCACCGATCAGGATGTGGTGCTGGTCTATTGCACCGCCAAGGGCATGATCGGCGGGACGCTGCGCGAGAAATCCCTGATCAACAAAAGCTTTGCCCGCGAGATCAACGGACAGGTCTGGAGCGCCATTCAAGTCACAACAGCCGCAGGTGTTCTGGGCGTCGTCGATCTGATGCGGACTGGCGTTCTTCCGTCGACCGGGTTTGTCCGGCAAGAACAGGTGAACCTGTCCGATTTCCTGAACACCGAGTTTGGCCGGCTCTACCGGGCGGGCGATGTAACCCCACAGAACAAGGCGGCCTGAGATATGAAAGACGTTGTGATGACTGCAGAAACCACTCTGGCAAACCTCGACCTGACTGCTGCTGAGTTGACAGGCGGCACGCTGACCGTGCGATCCCCGATTGACGGGCGCGTTCTGGCCGAGGTGCACGAAACCCGGGCCTCCGAGATGGAGACCATCTTTGCCAATGCCAAAACCGCGTTCAAAGCGTGGCGCACCGTGCCAGCCCCGCGCCGGGGTGAGTTGATCCGCCTGTTGGGCGAAGAACTGCGCGCCGCCAAGGATGATTTGGGCGCTCTGGTCAGTTGGGAGGCGGGCAAGATCACCTCCGAGGGTTTGGGCGAAGTGCAGGAGATGATTGATATCTGCGACTTTGCCGTTGGCCTGTCGCGGCAGCTATATGGCCTGACGATTGCCTCGGAACGTCCCGGTCACCGGATGATGGAAACCTGGCATCCGGCTGGTCCCGTCGGGGTGATCTCGGCCTTCAACTTCCCGGTGGCCGTCTGGTCGTGGAATGCAGCGATTGCACTGGTTTGCGGCGATCCTGTGATCTGGAAACCGTCCGAGAAATCCCCGCTGACCGCGATGGCCTGTCAGAAGATATTCGAACGCGCGCTGGCCCAGTTCGGCGACGCGCCCGACAACCTGCTGCAAACCCTGATCGGTGGGGCCAACTTGGGTGAGGCGCTTGTCTCCAGCGAAGATGTGCCGGTGATCTCAGCGACTGGTTCGACCCGTATGGGCCGTGCTGTTGCGCCCATCGTCGCGGCGCGGTTTGGCAAGTGCATTCTGGAACTTGGCGGCAATAATGCGATGATCGTAGGCCCCTCGGCTGATCTGGAGATGGCGGTGCGGGCGATTGTGTTCTCGGCGGTTGGAACCGCGGGGCAGAGATGCACAACGCTACGCCGGTTGATCGTGCATAACTCGATCAAAGATGAACTGATAGCGCGTCTCAAGAAGGCCTATGCGGGTTTGCCCATCGGTGATCCGCTGGCTGAAGGCACTTTGGTCGGTCCCTTGGTGGACGAGGCTTCTGGCGCTGCGATGACCGCCGCGCTCCAGGCGGCCGAGGCCGAGGGCGGTACGGTCTTTGGCGGGCAACGTGTCACCGAAGGCGTGCCAAGTGGCGTCTATATGGAACCCGCCATTGTCGAGATGCCGGGTCAGACGGTGACGGTAAAGACCGAGACCTTTGCGCCAATCCTTTATGTCATGGGATATGAAGCGTTCGATGAGGCGTTGGAGTTGCAGAATGATGTCCCGCAGGGCCTGTCTTCCTGCGTGTTTACCCTGAACATGCGCGAGGCAGAGCAGTTCCTGACCGCAGCCGGATCGGATTGCGGCATCGCCAACGTCAATATCGGGCCATCCGGGGCCGAGATTGGCGGTGCGTTCGGGGGCGAAAAGGAAACCGGCGGCGGGCGCGAAAGCGGATCAGACGCCTGGAAAGCCTATATGCGTCGCCAGACCAATACTGTAAATTACTCGGCAGAGTTGCCTCTGGCGCAGGGTGTGAAATTCGACATCTGACTGATCGCCCCGGCGGTGCAGCGGCATTGCCGGAGCTTAGTCCGAGAACAGATAGTCCAGCTGCATAATGGATTGCGCCTTATCGGACCCGACGCCAAGGAACTGCGCAATCGCTGCCTCGTTCTCGGCTCGATCCGCGCTTTCGCGCAGGCGCAGATACCCATCCAGCCCGGCCTGGCGGATTTGTTCGGATTCGTAGGCCAGATCATTCCGTATCGTCGGCAATAGGCGCGAAACTGTTTGGTCTGGGCTGTTCTGACCCGCCAGTCCCACGCGCCTTGCATGGCCGATCAGATAGTCATCGGAATAGTCGCATTCGATCTCCAGCACATGTGTTTGCGCTGCATCGCTGCAGAAATCCTGAATAACGTCCAGATTGGCCGGGTCCAGGCACAGAACCAACTGGTTCGATCCGAAGTGTTCGAACAGCATTCGCACAACCGCGCGCCGGTGGCGCGAGCGTTTGTTCAGCGTCGTTTCAATCCCACCCAAATCAGGCAAAGGGGTGTCCTGTTCGCTGAACAGATACTCGACGCATGGCATGTCCGTCTCTGACGCGATCTGATCGACCAGCCGTTTGGCCACGTGCCATTTTTTGCAAACAACCAGAAATAGCTCTCGCTCAGGGCCTAAGGTATTCCCGGCTTCCCAGAAACGTTGCCCGAACCGGCGACCAACGCGCCCGCGCCCGGTTAGGAAGGCATAGAGATTGCGCCCTTCATCCGAGATCGGGAAGTCGACCCCTGTACTGGCATACAGAGCGCCCAGCCGCTCTTTCAACTCATGCGCTTCGGGGCTGATTTTGCGGGCGAACAGATAGTTCTGACCCAGCAGCAAGTCGAAGTGATCGTTGTAGAACGTCACCGGCATCCCGTAATCTGAGAACATCAGGAATGTTGGTGTGCGGTTCTCGATCTCACCCTTGGGGATCAGATGGCGGACAAGCGTCTGAAAGAACGTCTCATCCGGGATCCAGGTTGTCGAAAAGAAGCGGATCACATCGCGACGTTCTCGTAAGAACTCTTGGATCATCTCAACCGTGCGGCGGCGCAGGCACCACCATTGGCTGCCGATCATGATCTGCAGGTCTTCGGGGATGTCGCGCGTCAGCTTGAAACGTTTTTGCAGCTCGAACGCGGCATAAAAGCGTTTGGATTGGGTACGCTCATTGAAATAGTGACGGTAGATCAGACGGTCTTCTTTCATCCCGGTCTTGATCCAGTTGCTAGCAAAGAAATCGTGGCTTTCGATGAAGTCCATATCGCGATCATCAAGAAAGCGATGCGTGTATTCCGCTGTCTTGATCGCCATACAGTCGCCGGACAGCATATAGAAATGCGTGGCGCGCGGGAATGCATCGACGGCGGCGTTCAGGGCGTTCAGGGTGGCTTGCACCAAAGACCACTCACCCCAGCCGCATTTGATGCGCTTGGCGGCGAAAGTGACATTGGGGTTGTCTTTCAGCGCGCTGCGGATGGTTTCGTAGTCAGCAATCTGGGCGCGTGCGTCGAAATGGATGGCCATACAGTCGCCGGCGGCGGTTAACTGCTCGGCCTGCGCAATGATGGCCTCAGGGTCTTTGTGACACAGCAGGATATAGGCAATCTTTGCCATATGATGTCGCAATTTCCTTTTTTGCCGGACTGCACCCGTGATACTTAGGATGAGCGATTGAATAAACAGAATATTTTTGGTTTTTTGATGTCGAAAGCTGGCATATCAAACTGAGAGCAGGCCAGCATAGGAGGCACGCCAATGGGGTTTCCCGGCACCTGGATGACCGAGAGCGAAAGCATGGTTTACCGTGTGGTGCCGAAATGTGCGTGCTCGACCATTGGTCAGATCATGTATTATTCGGATCATGGGGAATTCTTTGACGGCGATATCCACGACGCGAAGGACGGGATGCACAAATGGGCCTTTGATCAAAGCCAGGGCATGATCGCCACCAATGTGCGCAACCACGGGTCCTATTCTTTTACCTGCGTGCGCAATCCTTACACCCGCATCCTCAGTTCATTCTTCGACAAAATTTGCGGCATTCAGCGCAACGGCAAACGCTATCGGGGTAATCTGGTGCCGACACTGATCTACAACTATGGGATCGAAGTGGGCGGCGATGATGGCAAGGGCGAGTTTGACCAGATTGCCAGCTTCCGCCGGTTCCTGCTGTTTGCGCGCGACACGATCCGTTGGCGCCGCCCGATGGACCCGGATATCCACTGGTCAGCCATGTCGGGGCATGTGTCGACCTTTATCGTGAATGGCGGTCAGTATGATCGGATTTTCTGGACCGAGGCGTTCAATGACGGGATGCAGGGAGTTCTGGACCACGTCGAAACCGCCCATCCGGTGACATTGTCCGACATCCCGCGATTCAACGAATCCGAGGGGCATGGCCCAAAACGCGCGCATCCGGTCGAGGATTATTTCGACGATCTGTCGATGCATCTGGTCTATGAAATCTACAAACAGGACTTCGAGCTGTTCAAATATGATTTCGAAAACCCCGGGAACAAGATGCCCATCGGTGAGATCGATCTGGACGAGGTGCACGCCAAATTGGGCGATTGAGGGGCAATGGGCGCCCCTGGCAAAGATGCATCTGCTTAGAACACGATTTGTACGTCTGTTTCTGCTTCGAGCTCAAGGTGCAAAATGCAGTGATGGCTACGAGCGTCCGCTCCCTTACTGAGCACTCCTAAACGACCTGTGCGAGCAGCGACTGAAGGGTTTTTCGTTCACTCTTTGAAATTGGCTCTAGGATTTCGCCGACAACCTCTGCGACTGTTTGCATTAGTTCCCCAACAATCTCCGATCCTTTGGGCGTCAAAAAGATCAAGCTGACGCGACCATCGTCTGGAGCCACTTCTCGCCGTACAAGCCCTTTGTCTTCCAAAGATCGGACCATACGCGTCATTTGTGATTTGTCACGAGCGACACGTTTTGTGAGTTCATTCATGCTGATCCGCCCGGCATCCGCAAGCGTCATCAGCACAATGCCCCCGCCGGGCCCAACTGCTTCTCTATCAAAGCCGGGCGCGCGTTCCTGTAGTCCAGAATGAATTTTGCGCATCAAGCGGTCTATAAGTAGGGCGAGATCGGTGTCTTGCATTTAGTTGACTAAGTCTACTTATTTGTTTAATGGACAAAATCAACTTAACGAGATGGCCTCTTGGCTTCAATGACAAGGAAGACGACATGACAGCCCCACATACACTGGCTCTCAAAATTGCCGCGGTCCTTTGGATTATTTGGGGATTGGTACATACGCTCGCGGGTGTGATGGTGCTGATGAGTGATGCCACGGGCGGGTTTCAAGCTATTGCCGATGCCGTTGATCCGGTTGCGCTTGAAGCCGACTATCACACAGCAGTGGAAGGCGTACTCAATCAGCATGGATGGAACCTAGGTTGGTTCGGCATCGCGACGATCATCGGCGCAATCTTTATCTGGCGGAAAAACATAACTGCCATTTGGGTAACAGGTATGGTCGGCGGTCTTGCCGATGTCGGCTATCTGCTATTTGTCGATTTTCCCGGCTACGTTAATTTCGTACCGGGGACCATCATGACTATTATTTCAGCGTCAGCGGTTGCATTGAGCTTTTGGGTCTGGTTTTCCGTCAGACGAGTGACTTCCTAAGAAGTTGATGAAATTGAAAGTGGGCGTTTGAGGTCATAGATCTGAAGCCTGCTTCCTCCCACGCTACAGAACAAAAACAGCCCACCAGATGGGTGGGCCGTATTTGTTGAGTGGTTTCCGACTCAAACCTGACGCACGGCCCCTTTGGCGGCGCTGGTGGTCAGTTTGGCATAGGCTTTCAGCGCGGTAGAGACCTTGCGCTTGCGTGGTTCTGCCGGTTCCCAGCCTTTTTCGTCTTGCTCGGCGCGTCGCTGCGCCAGTTCCTCATCCGACACAGCCAGATGGATTGAGCGGTTTGGGATGTCGATCTCGATCGTGTCACCCTGACGGACCAGACCGATCACGCCGCCTTCGGCCGCCTCGGGTGAGACATGGCCGATGGACAGGCCCGATGTACCGCCCGAGAAGCGACCATCGGTTAACAAAGCGCAGGCTTTGCCCAGACCTTTGGATTTCAGATAAGAGGTTGGGTAGAGCATTTCCTGCATCCCCGGCCCACCGCGAGGGCCTTCGTAGCGGATGACGACCACGTCACCCTCTTTCACCTTGCCGGTCAGGATGTCGCTGACCGCCTGATCCTGGCTTTCGCAGACATAGGCCGAGCCGGTGAAGGTCAGGCTACTGGAATCCACACCCGCTGTTTTCACGATACAGCCGTCGCGGGCGATATTGCCGAACAGAACGGCCAGACCGCCATCTTGCGAAAACGCATGTTCCTTGGACCGGATCACACCGCCTTCGCGGTCGGTGTCCAGTTCCTTGTACCGGTTCGACTGGCTGAACGCCTGCGTGGTGCGTACACCGCCCGGGGCTGCCTTGAACAGGTCCTGCGCCGCCGGGTTGTTGGCAACCTTGATGTCCCAATTGGCAATTGCTTCGCCCATGGTCGGCGTGTGAACAGTGCTGCAGTGGTTGTGGAACAACCCAGCGCGGCTGAGTTCACCGAGGATCGAGAAGATGCCACCGGCGCGGTGGACGTCCTCCATATGCACATTCTCGGTGTTCGGTGCGACTTTGCACAGGCACGGCACCTTACGGCTTAACCGGTCCATGTCGGACATGGTGAAATCGACGCCGCCTTCGTGGGCGATTGCCAGCAGATGCAGGACCGTGTTGGTCGATCCACCCATGGCGATATCCAGGCTCATGGCGTTCTCGAACGCATCAAACGTTGCGATCTCGCGTGGTAGGAAGCCTTTTTCGTCCAGATCGTAGTGCCGCTTGGTGATCTCGACGATCCGGCGACCCGCTTCAAGGAACAGCTGTTTGCGGTCCGCATGAGTGGCGAGGGTGGAGCCATTGCCTGGCAGTGCCAAACCCAGTGCCTCGGCCAGACAATTCATTGAGTTCGCCGTGAACATGCCCGAGCACGAGCCGCAAGTGGGGCAGGCGTTTTCCTCGATATGCTGAACCTGCTCGTCGGTGAACCGGTCGTCAGCGGCGGCGACCATGGCATCTACAAGGTCGATCTTCTTGGCATCCAGATCAGCAATGTCGATCTTACCAGCCTCCATCGGCCCGCCCGAGACAAAGATCGCTGGAACGTTCAAACGCATCGCAGCCATCAACATGCCTGGCGTGATCTTATCGCAGTTCGAGATACAGACCATCGCATCGGCGCAATGCGCGTTGACCATGTATTCGACCGAATCCGCGATCACCTCACGCGAGGGTAAGGAATAGAGCATCCCGTCGTGGCCCATGGCGATGCCGTCATCCACCGCGATGGTGTTGAATTCCTTGGCAACACCGCCAGCCTTTTCAACCTCACGCGCGACCATCTGGCCCAAATCCTTCAGGTGGACGTGACCCGGCACGAATTGTGTGAAGGAGTTGACAATGGCGATAATCGGCTTGCCGAAATCATCGTCCTGCATACCGGTGGCACGCCACAGGCCGCGGGCACCGGCCATGTTGCGGCCATGGGTAGAGGTTCTGGATCGGTACATTGGCATGATGCTGTTTCCCTTTTGCCCCGGTTGCGATATGCGGGGAATGTGCGTTATAGCGCACGTACCATATGTGCGCTATAACGCACAAGAGGATTCGAAAGACAACGGCATGGCTCCGGACGACATAACACTGAAACTAAGGGATGTGCGGGCCGCTTCGGGGCTGAGCCTGTCGAAAGTTGCCGAAATCACCGGTGTCAGCAAAGCGATGCTAGGTCAGATCGAACGCGGCGAATCAAGCCCGACGATCGCCACGCTCTGGAAGATTGCCAAAGGATTTCAGCTGCCGCTCAGCGCGTTGATCGACACCGTGAATGGTGATCCGTCGGTTTTTCAAACCGTTACCTTTCCCGGCAGTATCGAGGTCAAGATCGTTTTCCCCTTTGATCCGGCCTTGGGGGCAGAGACATTTCACGTCAACCTCGACCCGAACCAAAGCCATGAGTCCCCTGCCCATGCCGCTGGTGTGACCGAGGAGGTCTTTGTGCTCAGCGGCACGCTGGACATTCTGAAAGGTGAGGCTTGGGTGTCTTTGCAAACGGGGCAGGGACTTCGATTTGCAGCGGATGTCCCGCACGGATATCGCGCAGGTGCTGAAGGGGCGGCGTTTTTGAACATGCATCACTATGCGCAACAGCCGGATGTTCAGGAAAACGGCAAGGTTCATTGATGAGTGAGTTTTTCAACAGTCTGACCATCGTGGACGCCATCGGTTCCTTCGGGGCTCTGATCGTGGTTGCCGCCTATTTCGCGACGCAGATGCGGTATATGAATTCCGAAGATCTGGCGTTTCCCGTGGTGAACCTGCTGGGGTCTGTTTTGATTGTCTATTCGCTGCTTCAGAACTTCAATCTGGCGTCAATGTTGATTGAAGGCTTCTGGATCATCATTAGCGTGATCGGGATTATTCAGCATTTCAGGTTGCGCCGCGAAGGGTAACGCGGCGCAATAGAGTTATGCAGTGTTGTGAAGGCGCGGTGTGAACAGCCCAATCCGGCCCAGATCCCGCATGGATTTTGTTGCGGCCAACACGGCCAAATCAGCCAGTGGTTCTATCAGGATAACCAGGAGGTACGCAGCGCCAAAGCTGACAACGGCGGCGAGGTTTTCTGCACCAAATCCTTGGCCATAAAAGGCCCAGAACGCCACCCAGACGACGACACCGCCCTGATAGGCCGTCGACAGCGCAAGTGCCTGAGAATACTTCAGATCAATATAGGCCGTATTTGGCGCAATGATGCGGTTGGCCAAGGCCTGCAAGGCAAACAATGGTACCAGCAGCGTTGTCATGTTCATCCCGAACTGAGGCAGGTCGAAAGGCGCCAGGAAAAACCCCTGAATAAACAAGCCCGCGATCAGGCCGATGGCGGCAGGGGCCGCACCGAATAACAAAAACAGGGTCGATCCTAGAATAAAATGAACCTCTGACACCCCGACCGGGAAGTGCGGCAACACCTCAAAGAAGGTGAAAACCAGCCCAATGGTCAGGGCTGAGCGAATGGCAAGGCTGGCAAGGCCGCTGCTTTTCAGGCTGTCCCATGCCAGTTTAGCGGCATAGAGCCCTGCGCCAGTTGCGGTGGCGTAGCTCAAGACAAGTTTGGCGCCATTTACGACGCCCGGTTCGATATGCATAGTTTGGTCTCCTTCCCGTCACACCCGACGGCAGAAAGGTTTAAAAATTGGGCTTTCGCCCGGTTTGCACATGGCAGGTCTCCTGACTTGCGGATTGGCTTCGATCCCGGCCTTCCCAACCGATTGCTTCGGTCAGTGGCCATGATGGGGCGAAACTCCGCTTACAGTTGCGGGGGCAGTTCCGGAATTGACAGCTACTGTCGCACCGGATTCCCTTTTCGTTCCTCAGGGGGAATTCCCCTTTGGAAACCATGTCCGGCAGGTGTCTGGCACGGGGTGCCGCCTGTCAAGCAGGCAAACGTGTATGTTTGGAAAAAATTGTCAGCGCGCCGGGGGGTGCAGGCCTTGGCATGGCTTGCACGTTTGTCCGCTCGGATATAGGGAAACTCAGACTCGCTTAGGGGAGGCTTTGATGCAAGACGATCCCAAAACCCTCGTTTCCACCGACTGGCTTGCCGCCCATCTGAAGGACCCGGATCTGCGGATCCTGGATGGATCGTGGTACCTGCCTGCGCAGAACCGCGATGCCAAGGCGGAATATGATGCGGGCCACATCCCCGGCGCGCGCTTCTTCGATATTGATGACATTTCGGACCAACGTTCGGACTTGCCACATATGGCGCCGCCGGTCGAGAAGTTCATGTCACGCCTGCGGGCGATGGGCGTCGGCGATGGTCATCAGGTGGTCGTCTATGACGGGGCCGGGCTGATGTCGGCCGCGCGGGTCTGGTGGCTGTTCCGCCTGATGGGCCAAGAGAACATCGCCGTTCTGGACGGGGGTTTGCCGAAATGGCAGGCCGAAGGGCGAGAGGTTGAAGATCTGCCCCCGGTGATCCGGGATCGGCATATGACCGTTCGGGTGCAGAACCATCTGGTACGCGACGTGACACAAGTGTCTGCGGCCGCCAAACTGGCTGATCATGAGATTATCGATGCCCGTGCTGCCGCCCGTTTCGCCGGAACCGAGGTTGAACCGCGCGAAGGGCTGCGATCTGGCCACATACCAGGGTCGCGCAACGTGCCCTTTGGCAGCCTGTTGAATAGTGATGGTACAATGAAGTCGCCCGATGCGTGCCGCGCCGTGTTTGAGGCCGCAGGCGTGGATCTGACCAAACCGGCGATCACCTCGTGCGGTTCGGGCGTGACCGCTGCAATCCTAAGCCTTGCGCTTGAACGCATGGGCAAAAAAGACCACGCGCTTTATGACGGCTCCTGGGCTGAATGGGGTGCTTTCCCAACCCTGCCCGTCGCAACCGGAGAGACCTGATGTTCGAGAACCTCAAACCGCAGCCCGCCGACAAAATCTTGGCGCTGATGCAGATGTACCGCGAAGACCCGCGCGATCAGAAGATCGACCTGGGTGTTGGTGTCTACAAGAATGCCGAAGGTGTTACCCCGGTTATGCGAGCGGTCAAAGCCGCCGAAAAGCGCATTCTGGAGGAGCAGGAGAGCAAAGCCTATACGGGACTGGCAGGTGATCCGGCCTATGCCGATGCGATGATCGGCCTGATCCTCGGCGACGCAGTACCGCGTGCCAATATTGCCGCCGTTGCGACACCGGGCGGGACGGGTGCCTGTCGTCAGGCGTTCGAGATGATCCGCATGGCCAATCCTGCGGCGCGCGTGTTTGTATCGAACCCGACATGGCCAAACCACCTGTCGATCCTGAGCTACTTGGGTATCGAGGCGGTTCCGTATCGCTATTTCGACGGCGAAACCCGCGGCGTCGATTTCGACGGTATGATCGAGGACCTGAAAACTGCCAAGGCGGGCGACGTGGTTCTGCTGCATGGTTGCTGCCACAACCCAACCGGCGCAAACTTGAACCCCGTGCAGTGGCAAGAGGTGGTGAACCTGATCAACGAGCTTGGGCTGGTTGCCATGATCGACATCGCCTATCAGGGTTTCGGCGACGGTCTTGAGGAAGACGCGCAGGCAACCCGTCTGGTGGCATCGTCGGTCAAGCGCTGCCTGATCGCGGCGTCCTGTTCGAAGAATTTCGGCGTTTACCGTGAACGCACCGGGTTGCTGATGGCGATCAGTGACGATGTGGCGCAGACCGCGCTGAACCAGAGCACGCTGGCCTTCCTGAACCGCCAGAACTACTCGTTTCCGCCGGACCATGGCGCACGGGTCGTGACCACCATCCTGAACGACGACGCCTTGCGCGCAGATTGGGCCGCTGAGCTGGAGGAGGTGCGCCTGTCCATGCTGGGCCTGCGTCAGCAACTGGCGGACGAGTTGCAGCGTCTGACCGGATCAGACCGGTTCGGCTTTGTCGCCCAGCACCGCGGCATGTTCTCGCGCCTCGGCGCGGCCCCTGAACTGGTCGAGCAACTGCGTAACGATCACGGGATCTACATGGTCGGCGACAGCAGGTTGAATATTGCCGGGCTGAACGCGACGACCGTACCGATTCTGGCGCAGGCGATTGTCGACGTCGGCGTCTGAACCCTGTCTCAGGAAAAAGAAAACCCGGGCGCGAACGCCCGGGTTTTTTTGTTCAACTTGGTAAGCTCTTAGCCCTTCGAGAACTCCGGATAGGCTTCCATACCCAGTTCTGCCATGTCGAGGCCGTTGATCTCGTCCTCTTCGCTGACACGGATGCCCATTACCGCTTTCAGGATCGACCATACGATCAGAGCGCCGACGAAGGTGAACACACCGTATGCGACGATACCGGTCAGCTGGGTAATCAGGCTGGCCTCGCCGTAGAAGATCACGGCGATGGTGCCCCAGATGCCTGCGAACAGGTGAACAGGGATGGCACCAACAACGTCGTCGATCTTGAACTTGTCCAGCATCGGAACCGCGAAGACCACGATGATGCCGCCAACTGCACCGATCCATAGCGAGCCGAACAAGGTCGGAGCCAGAGGCTCAGCGGTGATCGAGACCAGACCGGCCAGCGCGCCGTTCAGCACCATGGTCAGGTCAGGCTTCTTGTACAGAACCTGGGTCAGGATCAGGGCAGCAACAGCACCAGATGCGGCAGCCATGTTGGTGTTGGCAAAGATGCGCGACACGTCGGTTACGTCACCCACGGTGCCCATAGCCAGCTGTGAGCCGCCGTTGAAGCCGAACCAACCCAGCCACAGGATAAAAGTACCCAAGGTGGCCAGCGCCAGGTTCGAACCGGGCATCGGGTGAACCTTGCCGTCTTTATACTTGCCGATACGCGGGCCAAGGATCAGACAGCCAGCCAGAGCTGCCCAGCCACCGACAGAGTGCACAACTGTAGAACCAGCGAAATCCGAGAAGCCAGCTTCGGACAGCCAGCCGCCGCCCCACTGCCAGGAGCCAGAGATCGGGTACATGATACCGGTCAGCACGACCACGAAGATCAGGAACGGCCACAGCTTGATCCGTTCGGCCACGGCGCCGGACACGATCGAGGCGGTTGCAGCCACAAAGACCAGCTGGAAGAAGAAGTCCGAACCGATTGAGGCATAGTCCAAAGCAGCCTCGGCCGGGTCAACACCAACTGGATCAAGCACGGTTGGGCCGCCAATGGCAAAGAAACCATTGAAGTCGCCGGGATACATTGTGTTGAAGCCAATCAACCAGTACATGATCGCGGCAATGGAAAACAGTGCCACGTTTTTGGTCATCTGCATGGCGACGTTCTTGGAACGCACCAAACCGCCTTCCAGCATGGCAAAGCCTGCCGCCATGAAGAAGACCAGGAAGCCCGCCATCAGGAACAGCAGGGTGGTAAAGATATACTGGGTGTGCAGCGCGGCTTCGCCGGTGGCAGCCTCTTGTGCCAGACCCATCTGCGGCAGCACGACAAGCGCGGCGGCAGGGATGAGAGATTTCATCAGGTTCATTGTCAGTCCTCGAATTTATGTGAGTGTCGGCGCTCAGAGCGCCTCTTCGTTTGTTTCCCCGGTCCGCACGCGCATGGCCTGCTCGACATCAAGGACGAAAATCTTGCCGTCACCGATCTTGCCGGTCTTGGCGGTGTTGGTGATGGTCTCAACAATCTGGTCGGCCATCGTGGCTGGGACCACGATTTCCAGTTTGATCTTGGGTACGAAGTTCACGGCGTATTCTGCGCCGCGATAGATTTCTGTGTGACCGGATTGTGAGCCGAAGCCCTTGATTTCGGTCACCATCATGCCGCGCACGCCAGCCTGGGTCAGTGCCTCGCGCACCTCCTCGAGCTTGAACGGCTTGATTGTCGCTATGATGAGTTTCACGTCAGTCCCCTCTGCTTCTCCGGTCACACCGGCTTGTTTGCACCTGCAGAAAAAGAGCCTGAGGAGGGGCGTTTAGGAACGATTCCCCGTCGTTAAACGGTTCGAAAATGACGCAAAGTTGCACAATTTTTGCACAAAACTTGCCGAACGGCTAAAAATTAGGCGAATATGAGAGGGAAAATTCCGGAAAATCGGACCTCTACATAGCTATGTCGCCGGGGTATGGTGTGCCAAAAGAATAACCGGGCAGAGTTTGAGCATGACTGAGTCCAAGCGCCGCAAGCCAAGATTGGTCGCGGATAAACGATACCCGTCGAAGGGGCGCAAGCCTTCGACGACCAAGCGGGCTGCGAAACCGGCGGGTAAGAAATCCACCGCCCGAAAGACGGCAACGCGCAAGACGGCTCGAAAGAAGACCCGCAAGCGTTCGGGTGGCAATGGCGGGGGGTTTTTCCGCCGTTTGTTCCGTTGGGTCTGGCGACTGATCTGGGGTGTCACATGGCGCGTGGGCGCTGTTGTCGCGATGCTGATCGCTTTGGCAGTTGGCGTTGTCTATACCTCGTTGCCCGATGCGGATGCCCTGCTGGACGGGCGCGCGCGCGGATCGGTGACCCTGCTGGATCGGGATGGCAAGGTTTTTGCCTGGCGCGGTGATCAGTTTGGCGGGGTGATCACGGCAGATACGGTCTCACCCCATCTGAAAAACGCGGTCATCGCGACCGAGGATAAGCGGTTCTATCGCCATTTCGGCGTCAGCCCGCGCGGCGTTGCCAGCGCGGTGCGTATCAACCTGAGCGAAGGGCGTGGGCCGCTGTCGGGCCATGGCGGGTCGACCATCACTCAACAGACAGCCAAGCTGCTGTGTCTGGGTGTGCCTTATGACCCAACCGAATGGGAGTCCGAGGCTGCGTATGAAGCGGATTGCCGTCAGGGCTCGCTGTGGCGCAAGGGCAAAGAGGCGATCTATGCGCTGGCGATGGAGGTTAAATACTCCAAGGACGAAATCCTGACGATCTATCTGAACCGTGCGTTTCTGGGGGCCGGTGCACGTGGGTTCGAAGCTGCCAGCCAGCGGTATTTTGGCAAATCAGCAGCCGAGGTCTCTCCGGCCGAAGCGGCCATGCTGGCCGGACTGCTGGTCGCACCCACGCGCTATGCCCCCACCAACAGCTTGCAACGATCACAAGATCGCGCCCGGCTTGTGGTCGGTCTAATGGAGGATCAGGGGTATCTATCAGGCGCACAGGCCAGCGAGGCGCGTGCGCGTCCGGCAGAACTATCCGCCGCTGCCGCTGCGCGGGCGGGCGGCTATTTCGCCGATTGGGTCATGGCCAGCGGGCCGGAGTTTTTCACGCGCAACACCACCGAAGATGTGGTGATCCGCACCACACTGGATCAGCGTATCCAGAAATCTGCCGAAGAGGCGCTGCAATACATCTTTCAGGAAAAGGTGCGCGAAGGGTCCAAGGCGCAGGCGGCGATTGTCGTGATGTCAGCGGATGGGGCGGTGCGCGCCATGGTCGGCGGACGTAAAACCCGGGTCTCGGGCGCGTTTAACCGGGCCACTCAGGCACTGCGCCAGACCGGGTCCTCATTCAAGCCCTTTGTTTATGCCACAGCGCTGGAGCTGGGCTATTCACCTTATGCCACCGTGATGGACGAGCCCTATTGCGTCAGCATTCCGGGATCGGGTGAATGGTGCCCAAAGAACTACACGAATAGGTTCTATGGTCGTGTCACGCTGGCGGATGCGTTGAAGAATTCTCTGAACATTCCGGCTGTGAAAGTGGCCGAGGTTGCAGGGCTGGACAATGTGCGGACCGTCGCTAGCGGTTTCGGGATTGCCAGCGATCTGGCACAGGGTCCGGCGCTGGCGCTGGGCGCGTCTGAAAGCACGCTGATCGAGATGACCGGCGCCTATGCAGGCATCCTGAACGGCGGATCATCGGTTGAGCCCTATGGCCTGACCGAGTTGAAGCTGCTGGGCGAGACCGAACCTGTTATGGTGACAACCACCGGCATCGGCGAGCGTGTGATCAATGACAGCGCCGCGAAACAGCTGACCTGGATGATGGAACGTGTTGTGTCCGAAGGCACTGGCGGGCGGGCTAAGCTGCCGGGCTGGCAGGTTGCGGGCAAAACAGGGACAACGCAGGCGGCGCGCGATGCGTGGTTCATCGGATTTACGGCAGACTATGTGGCCGGTGTGTGGATGGGCTATGACGACAACACGCCCTTGTCCGGTGTCACTGGTGGCGGCCTGCCTGCCGAGATTTGGAAAGAGACGATGGTGCGCGTGACCGAAGGGATGACGCCAACACCCTTGCCGATGATCGTGCCGGAACCGCCCGTTCAAGTGGCACAGCCGCAGCCGCGTCGCAGGCAGGGTGGTTTTGCCGAAGACATCAACAACCTGCTGAAGGGTATCTTTGGCGGTAACTAAAAAAGGCGGTGCGCTGGGCACCGCCTTTTGAATTTCAGCTGTGGCAGGACTTAGACGCTTGCGTCCAGTGCCGCCAGAATGGCATCGCCCATTTCCGAGGTCGAAACCGGCTGAACACCCTCATCCGCCAACAGATCACCGGTGCGCACGCCATCGGCCAGAACCTTTTCGATCGCAGCTTCCAGGCGGCCAGCCTCGGCGCCTTGATCAAAGCTGTAGCGCAGCGCCATGGCAAAGCTGAGGATACAGGCGATCGGGTTGGCTTTGCCCTCGCCGGCGATGTCGGGGGCCGAACCATGCACCGGCTCGTACATCGCCTTGGGGCGTCCATTGGCCATCGGTGCACCCAAGCTGGCCGAGGGCAGCATGCCCAAGCTACCAGTCAGCATCGCGGCGCAATCCGACAGGATGTCGCCAAACAGGTTGTCGGTCAGGATCACGTCGAACTGTTTGGGCGCGCGGACCAGCTGCATGGCGCCGTTGTCGGCATACATATGTGACAGCACGACTTCGGGGTAATCGGCGCTTACACGCTCGACCACTTCGCGCCACAGAATTCCCGACTCCATCACATTGGCCTTTTCCATCGAACACAGCTTCTTGTTCCGGCGCATCGCCAGTTCAAAGGCCGAACGCGCGGCGCGCTCGATTTCGGATTCGGTATAGCGCTGAGTGTTGATACCCACGCGCTCGTTGCCTTCCTCGAAAATGCCGCGCGGCTCGCCAAAGTAGACGCCCGAGGTCAGCTCGCGCACGATCATGATGTCCAGACCTGCGACGATGTCTTTCTTCAGCGATGAGAAATCAGCCAGCGCGTCAAAGCATTGTGCCGGGCGCAGGTTGGAATACAGGTCCATTTCCTTGCGCAGGCGCAGCAGACCACGCTCGGGCTTAAGGCTGAAATCCAGATCGTCGTATTTAGGACCGCCGACAGCGCCCAGTAGAACCGCGTCGACCTCTTGCGCTTTGGCCATGGTCTCGTCTGACAATGGCTTGCCATGGGCGTCATAGGCCGCACCGCCGACCAGATCCTCGCTCACGTCGAATTCCAGGCCGCGATTGGTGCCGAACCAGTCGATGATGCGGCGTACTTCGGCCATGACTTCGGGGCCAATTCCGTCTCCGGGCAGGATGAGGAGCGAGGGGTTGGACATGAAGGATCTCCTTGCGTTTGACAGCAAAGGCCCTAGCGTCTGTGCCGCATCGGGTCAATGAGACGAGCGGGCTTAAATGTAGGTTCTATGCGGGAAATCGAGTTTCTGGGTCATCCGCGCAAAGAACTGGTCAGAGAGAGGCCTTCAATCCCTCGGCCAGCAGGTCCCAGACCCGGCGGATTCGGGGTGTTTGTCGCATCGCTTGTGGCGCGGCCAACCAGACAGGAAGCACCGGGATATCAACATCCAGCGGAAGAACTTCGACAAGCGGGTCAGCCTCGGCCACCTGAACCTGGCTAAACCCGATACCACATCCGGCGCGGATCAGCTCCCAATAGGCGCTTTGCAGATCACAGCGAGTAGTAAAGCTTCCTTTGCTGGCGGGCCAACCCTTTTGGCGCATTTTGGTGATGATCTGCTCATTGGCATCGAAGCCAACCAGATCATGATCGAACAGATCCTCGGGTTTTTCTGGCCGCCCTGCACGGTCCAGATACGAGGTGGCGGCACAGAAACACAAAGGAACATCCCCGAGATACCGCGAGACGATATCCATCTGCTCGGGCCGGTACATGCGCACGGCTATGTCGGCCTCGCGATACAACAGGTTTTCGGTCGCATCCGTGGCGACCAGTTCCAGCTGAATGGCAGGTTCTTGGGCGCGGATTTGCGCCAGAATAGGAGGCAGCAGGTGATGTGAGGCAAACACTGATGCTGTGATGCGGACCGAACCTTCCAGCTGTTGCGACTGCCCGGCTGCCGTCAGGCTAAAGGTGCTCATAGCCGAGTGCATTTGCTGCGCCATTGGCAGCAACTGCGTGCCTACCTCGCTCAGCTTAAGCCCGCGCGCATGGCGGTCGAATAGGGATACGCCCAGCTCATCCTCAAGTGCGTGGATCTGGCGCCCCAGCGTCGGCTGGCTACGGTCCAGGCGTCGGGCGGCAGCAGATAAAGATCCGGTTTCGGCCACCGCCAGAAAGCTCTGGATCAGGGACCAGTCGGAATGGGTGATAGATCTGTCCATTCAAAAATGAATACACGTTCTGCGGTTTTCGGCAATTCATTTAAGTATTTGCATGGCTAGATTGATCCGGAAAGGAGCGTGTCATGCAGCAAACTGTGCTTATTCTGGGGGCCAATGGCCGATTTGGCCGCAACGCTAGCCTAGCGTTTCAAGAGGCCGGTTGGTCTGTTCGCACATTCAATCGCAAAGCGGACAGTCTGGAAAAGGCCGCGCAAGGGGTTGACGTGATCGTCAACGCCTGGAACCCGCCTTATACGGATTGGGCGCGATTGGTGCCTGGCTTGCATCGTCAGGTGATCGATGTGGCGGCGCAGGCAGGGGCAACCGTGATCGTACCCGGCAATGTCTATGTCTTCGGTGCAGAGACCCCGGGCCCCTGGTACGGAGGCAGCCCGCATCGGGCTCAAAACCCGCTGGGCCGGATCAGGATCGAGATGGAGGAGGCCTACCGCAGCTCATCCGTCCGGACGATCATCTTGCGCGCGGGCGATTTCATCGACACTTGCGCTTCGGGCAATTGGTTCGATCAGATCATGATCAAAGGTTTGTCCAAGGGTCGTCTGACATATCCCAGCAACCCAGATATCCCGCATGCTTGGGCCTATCTGCCTGATTTGACCCGCACCGCAGTGATGCTGGCCGAGATGCGGCATGAGTTTCCTGGATTCTGCGACGTCCCATTTCCCGGCTACACGCTGACGGGCACCGAGATAGCGCAATCGCTGTCCCGTGTTACCGGGCAGGAGGTTGCGATTGCTAAGATGGAATGGTGGCCCATACAACTGGTACGCCCGTTTTGGCGAATGGCCCCGCACCTGCTTGAGATGCGATACTTGTGGGATCTTCCACACCAGTTGGATGGCACATTCCTGTCAGAACTGATCGAGGATGTACCGCATACCGATTTGGATCAGGCGTTGCGGTCGGCCATCGCGCACAAGAACAGGATCGGGTCTTTGAGTACCGCGAAGTCTCATCGCGCCGTAACGTCCACCCAAACCAGCCGATGACGGCTGGCTTGCTCGGCGCTGTCTCTTTGCTCATCGTCGGGATGCGGCCAGAATATGCCCGCATCCAAAACCTGCAGATCGGCGGATGGTAATACATAGTCTACACGAAGCGCGCCAACCGCTTTCCAATGCACGGTTGCGATCTCGCCCAAAGGAGACTTGGGTTGCGGGTCCTGTAGGCGTTGATCGGAGAGCAATGCGGCGATGGTCTCGGTCCGGCCATCACTGTGTCGCGGGTCGAGATTGGCGTCACCCGCGATGACAAAGGGGGTGCTTGGTGCGGGGCCAAGACTACCGTCCAACAGCACAGACCAGAATCGGATTTCATCCCGGTTGCGCAACCCATTGCGATCTTCGGCGCCGTCAAACACTGGGGGCGTTGCATGGAAGGTCATCAGGTCCAGCCGACCCAGAGGTGTGTTGATCGGTACGATCCAGTGACCGGTTGATGACAAGCGTTGCGCGTCATGCGCTTGCCTTGACGGGTAGGGTTTGCCATCAGATACCGGCAGCTCTGCCCCGGGCAATTGCTGCCACAACAGCGTTTCGAACGTCTGCGCTTCGGCGCTCAGAATTTCAAACTGCGAAAGCACTGCCATCCCGCCATGGCCGGTGAAGAACCCCCAACCCTGCGCGTCTCCGGGGCCGTGTGTTTTGCCATCCCCGTCCAGATCAAGGTCCGTTTCCAGCCCGGAATTTGGCTGAGCTGTGAAGAGATAGGGATAGTCCAACCCGGCCTCGCGCAACGCGCCGGCCAGCGCGGTCAGCGCAAGGGCGTCCATGTCCCAATCGATGCCCTGAAGCGCGACGATATCTGGGCGCGCGGATGTCAGCACATCGACAACGGCCTGAACCTGCGGGTCACCCCTCCGGATGTCGCGCAGCAGAAGTCCAGGGCCCTTGCGGCTGAGCTCGGTATTGTAGGTTGCAATACGCACCACGTCTGCTTGCGCCACGACGGGCAGCAAGAGCAGGATCAGGGCGCGGATCATGCGGCCTGAGCGGTCTCGGATGTTGAATAGGCGCGGCGCTTTTCGACGATCAGCCCGGCAATGCGCATGGTCGCCATGCCTCGCATGATCATGCTGGCGGGCAGGAAGGCCCAGGCGCTCATGGTCCAGATCAGGGTCTGCGGATTGCTCAGCGAGATCGGATTGGCGAAGTTGGTCAGCAGCTTGATCACAGCAGGGATCAGGAAAGGTAGTAGAATGCCGATACAGATATTCAGACGGCCATCGCGCTGAAGGCGATTGACCACGTCTCCGCCTTTGGTGGGGTCAAACAGTGGCAGGTTGGTCCAGACATTGAATGCCCCATTTCCGGTTGGCCAGCCCCTCAGTTTCACCGCATAGGCAAAGCTTGCAATCGTTACCAGCGCCGCAACATAGGCGATGCTTGCGGTTATGCGCACCAGCTCTACCAGCGGCGCGCTGGCATCAGCCGGCAGCATCAGCACGATCAGGCGCACCGGCGAATACGGGAAATCGACCACATTTGCGACTGCCAGACCCACAGAATACGAGAATGTGGTCAGCTGTGTCGGAGCGTAGCCATTCTTACAGATCAACGTCAGGAACGTGACCATCGAGAACAGTCCAACAAACCGCAACCGATTCACCGGTGGGGCGTCGCGAAATTCGATAAAGCTTGGAAAGGCAGAGTTATATTCGGCAAATGTCAGAATAAACGCGAGTATCGCGAGAAAGACCACTATTTCGGTCCCGTTCGTCGATGTTACTGGCAGGTACAACGCGGGGGTCAGCACCATAAGCGCGACCAATATTCCACGTATCGCCGCCCCTGATGTGCGCGCAATCACTATCCGAACCCTTTTTCAAACTGGACCAGCCGGTCTTTGCCAACTTGGTTCCAACTTGTGCCCGCCCGTTTGTTAAAGTGACGGATGCCTCGTTTCCGACACCTTGGACGATAAGCGGCATTCCGCTCAAGCCAGGGTGCAGATAACACGTGATTTCGGGCAAAAAGATGGCGCAACTGGTGCGGGATTGCATCATTTTCGACGCAAATCCGACGTGTATCTCAATTTGATACCTAGATGTTGTGGTTTTGCGATTTTCAACCCCTAAAATGCGAATGAGGTCGCGACTGCGACCCCATAGGGTTGAGTGCCCACAGAATCATCCACAGAATCATACCCAGGGTCGGGCCTGACTCGCGTGATCCTCGAACTTGTCGATGTGGTGGTCTTTTTCCATCGTCAGGCCGATATCATCCAGACCGTTCAACAGGCAGTGCTTACGGTGAGGGTCGATGTCAAACTCGATAACCACCCCGTCCGATGTGGTGATCTGCTGATCTTCCAGATGCACGGTCATACGGGCATTTTCGCCCTTGTGCGCATCGTCCATCAGAACCGAATGATGCTCTTCTTCAACCACGATGGGCAGGATGCCATTCTTAAAGCAGTTGTTGAAGAAGATGTCAGCAAAGCTGGTCGAGATCACAACCTTGATCCCAAAATCCTTGATCGCCCAAGGTGCGTGTTCGCGCGACGAGCCGCAGCCAAAATTGTCACCTGCCACCAGAATCTCGGTGTTGCGATAAGCGGGTTTGTTCAGAACAAACTCTTCGTTCTCGCCGCCGTGATCATGATAGCGCATCTCATCAAACAGAACGACGCCAAGGCCGGACCGTTTGATGGTTTTCAGATGCACTTTGGGGATGATCATATCGGTGTCGATATTGATCAGTGGCATTGGGGCGGCCACCCCGTGGACTTTGTCAAACTTTTCCATGTCTACACTCCTGCGGGGTAGGGCCGCGCCCGTGTCCCGCTTTTAAGTCTCAGTCAATTCCTTGGGTGCGTTCTTGATGAAGAGCGCCATGAAGACCAATCCGAACCCGTTAAACAGCATCTCGATGCCCAGCAGGATCCCCAGCAAGCTCAGCAATGCCGCCGGTTCCGCTGTTGCATAAGACCAGATGATACCGGCAAGGATGATCGACAAGATGCCAGAGATCAGCGTGGGCCAGTAGAACTGTGTGCCTTTCATTTGGAACGACAGAACAACCCGCGCAATGCCGCCTGCCATGAACAGGATCAGCATCACGGTTGCCAGAGTCAGCGTGCCTTCCAACGGGTGAGCCCAAAAGGACCAGCCCAAAAACAGCATGACCGCACCCATGATGAGCGACAGAACCTTGTTGCCGGTGCCCTCTACGGTGAACCCGCCGACCACTTGCAGCGCGCCAGAAATCAACAGCAACACCCCGGTTACCACTGTTACGGCCAACGACGCAGCAACAGCGTTGCCCAAAGCGAACACGCCGAATGCGATGGACAGCAGTCCAAGCACCAGCCATTTGATCCAGTCACTCATGTTATCTATTCCTCAAAAATCTAGATTTGAGGGCAGCTTACATCAATTCACGAACGTCTGTCAGCCGTCCCGTGATCGCCGCAGCGGCAGCCATCGCCGGGCTCAGCAGGTGGGTGCGTCCGCCCCGACCCTGACGGCCTTCGAAATTGCGGTTCGAGGTCGCGGCACAGCGTTCGCCCGGCTGCAACTGGTCGGGATTCATCGCCAGACACATCGAACATCCTGCCAGACGCCATTCAAACCCGGCCTCCTTGAAGATCTCGGCCAGACCTTCTTCTTCAGCCTGAGCGCGCACGAGACCCGAACCGGGGACGACCATGGCGCGCATACCGTCCTTGATCTTCTTGCCCTTCAGGATCTCAGCCGCAGCACGCAGGTCTTCGATCCGGCCGTTGGTGCAGGAGCCGATGAAAACAGTGTCGATTTCGACATCACTCAGCTTTTGACCCGCTTCCAGACCCATGTATTCGATAGAACGGCGAGCCGCATCGACCTTGCCGCCTTCGAAATCTTCGGGGTTCGGCACGGTTGCGGTGATCGGCAGCACGTCCTCGGGGCTGGTACCCCAGGTGACGACCGGCGCGATATCTTCACCGCGCAGGGTCACGACCTTGTCGAAATGCGCGCCGTCATCGGTATAGAGCGTTTTCCACCAGTCCATCGCGGCTTCCCACTGGGCGCCTTTGGGCGCATGCGGGCGGCCTTTGACATATTCAAAGGTGGTCTCATCCGGCGCGATCAAGCCTGCGCGCGCGCCACCTTCAATCGCCATGTTGCAGACGGTCATGCGGCCTTCCATTGACAGATCACGGATGGCTTCGCCGCAATATTCGATGACATAACCTGTGCCGCCAGCAGTACCGGTCTCGCCGATCACAGCCAGGGTGATGTCTTTAGCGGTCACGCCCGGCTGCAATTTGCCGGTGATTTCCACCTTCATATTCTTGGATTTCTTCTGGATCAGGGTCTGCGTGGCCAGAACGTGCTCAACCTCGGATGTGCCGATGCCGTGTGCCAGCGCACCAAACGCACCGTGGGTCGCCGTGTGGCTGTCGCCGCACACAACGGTCATGCCGGGCAGGGTCCAACCCTGCTCGGGGCCGACGATGTGGACGATGCCCTGACGAACGTCATGCACAGGGTAGTAGTGAATGCCAAAATCCTTGGCGTTCTTATCCAGCGCTTCAACCTGAATGCGCGATTCCGGGTTCTCAATTCCGTTCACACGATCCGGCGTGGTGGGCACATTATGGTCGGGCACGGCAATTGTCTTTTCCGGTGCGCGTACCTGACGTCCCGCCATACGCAGGCCCTCGAACGCCTGTGGGCTGGTGACTTCGTGCACCAGATGGCGGTCGATATAAAGCAGGCAGGTGCCATCATCGGCTTCATGCGCGACATGGGCATCCCAGATCTTGTCATAGAGTGTTTTGGGGGACATCTGTCCTCTCCCCGTATGTAATGAGAAATAGCTGGCGAGGTGGCTTAGGCCGCGGGTAGGCGGGCCAGAACCGTGCGGGCAGCCCCATAGAACCTCTCGCGCAGGCGCGCGCGATCTTCTAGATTTTGTTCTTGGGCCACATTGAGTCTCATGGGCACCAGATACTATCCGCTTGAGATTGGTTCAAGGGAAATGGACGGGTCGTCTATCATGGCTTCCAGCAAGTCGCCCGGTTGGCAGTCTAAGACCTGGCACAACTTGGCAAGTGTTTCGAACCGCACACCTTTGACTTTGCCGGATTTCAAAAGACTCAAATTCTGCTCTGTGATGCCGATCGCCAATGCAAGGTCACGCCCCTTGATCTTGCGTTTGGCCATCATGACATCAAGCCGCACGATTATCTGCATCAAACGAATTCCCGATTCTCGCGATCGATCGATACGGCTTCGGCAAAGATCCATCCAATCAGATAGACAAGCCCCGCGCATAGCAGCATGAGAAGGTCTGATGAGCCAAAACTCACCACTAGGCTACGATCTCCGCTGGCTTTTCCGATGCTTTCAGCAAGGCTGATCAATGTGTTGTCAAAGGATTGGAACACAGCGAGCGCCAGTATCGCCCGTCCCAAACGCTGCACGTTTTCCGTAGTCTCAGGCACGAGAACAGCGCCGCGTACGCAGTCTTTTAGGATTGAGCGCAGGATCCATAGCATTCGGATCAACAATGCCAACCCAATCGCTGCGATCACCGCCAAAGCAATGAAACGGACGAAATGCGCATCGGACCATGCCTTGGACAAAGAAGGAATTTCACCGCTGACGGCTGCGTAGATCGCCAAAGCCGGGATCACGAAGATCGCGCCATTGGTTAGTCGGTTAAGCCATTTCGCCATATGTGTAACGCGGTGTCGCATGAGCTTATCTCTTTCAAGCAATAATTTATTATATAACAGTAAAGAATGATTCGAAAGAATGAAATTTTAGGCTCTTATTGGTGCTATGCCCCTACTTTTTGGCCAACAAATTATGCATCGATGCACCAGATTCGATTTGAACAAAGATTGCATTCGGGCCTTCATTGAAATGTCACGGGGCGCTTGTTACTTTATGACTATCCCGGCGCCGGGGATTTGGCGGCGTATAGCAAAGGAGGACTATGTCCTGTCTCTACATACCCAGGCGGGTTTGCCTGCCGAAGACGGGGCCGCAGTGATGGCCCACTCTCAGTCAATCAGCGACAAGCTGCTTGAACGCATCCTTTCCTCACTTTCCGATGACAAGGCCGAAGATGTCGTGCAGATCAATCTGCGTGGTAAGTCCTCGGTTGCGGATCACATGGTGATTGCTTCGGGTCGGTCGACCCGCCAGGTCGCGGCCATGGCGGAAAAGCTGACGGATCGCATCAAGCAGGAGTTTGGTTTCACCTCGAAGGTCGAAGGCAAGGATGCCGGCGACTGGGTGTTGATCGATACGGGCGATGTGATCGTCCATATCTTCCGCCCCGAAGTGCGTGAATTCTACCAGCTGGAAAAGATGTGGCAGCCTGCGGGCGGCAGCGCCTCAGCTAACTGAGGCGCCATCCCGGCCTGTATTGAAGGGCCGAAGGCGAGAGAGATATGCGTATCAGCATAGTTGCGGTCGGGCGATTGCGCGCCGGACCCGAGAAGTCCCTGCTTGACGATTACCTGACCCGTTTCGACCGCACCGGCCGTGGCCTGGGCCTTGGTCCTGCGCGGGTGATCGAGGTTGAAGACAAGAAAAACGCAGGGATGGGGGCCGAGGCCGGGTTACTGCGCAAGGCGCTGCCCAAAGGAGCGGTGATCTGTACGCTGGATGAGCGCGGACGGTTGATGTCCTCACCGGATTTTGCCCAAAAGCTGGGGAACTGGCGCGACGCTGGGCGGCAGGATCTGGCGCTGATCATCGGCGGAGCCGACGGAATAGACCCTAATCTGCGGGCCGGGGCCGATTTTTCCATCTCATTTGGGTCGATGGTCTGGCCCCATATGCTGGTCCGTGTGATGCTGGCCGAGCAACTGTATCGGGCCGCAACCATCTTGTCGGGCGGCCCCTATCACCGGGTTTAAAACGAGTCTGACATGGCGCAGCTTCTGATTGTCTATCATTCACGCACTGGCGGTGCCCGGCAAATGGCTGAGGCGGCAGCTGAGGCGGGTGGGGATGAGGCAGGTATCGTCTTGAAAACCGCTGATCAGGCCGGGCCCGAAGACTTGCTGGCCGCCGACGGCTACATTTTCTGCGCCCCCGAAAACCTCGCCGCAATTTCGGGCCTTATGAAAGAGTTCTTCGATCGCAGCTACTATCCAGTTCTGGGCCGGATCGAGGGTCGCCCCTACGCACAGATGATCTGCGCCGGGTCCGACGGAGAGAATGCCGCACGCCAAACCGCCCGCATCGCCACCGGCTGGCGGTTGAAAGAAGTGCAGCCGCCGCTGATCCTGTGCACCCATGCGCAGACGCCCGAGGCGATACTGGCCGAGAAGGTCATCCCCGAAAATGAGTTGGATAAATGCCGCGAAATTGGCGCAGCGATGGCAGCAGGTCTAAGCCTAGGGGTGTTCTGACCCTCAGTTCAGGTCGATCACGGTGGTGTCGTCGCTCCACCCCCCGACATTGTCCCGAGCTTGGATCTGGACCTGGGTGGTGCCTTCTGGAATGGCAACTCCGCCAAGGGATCGGGTGAAGGGCTGTTCATCAACATGCGGGTGGTGCAACACGCGCATTCCCAATTCGGTCCCGTCCATGTCCAAAACACGCCAGCCGTCTGCGTAATCGTCCCAGCCTGTGTCCGGGTGCCGGATGGTGACGTCGAATCGCCAGCTTTCACCGCTGCGCTGGGCGGTAACGTTTTCGATCACCGGAGCATCGGCAAAGGCAGGGGTGGCCAGCAGGGCGTAAAGAACAAGGTATCTCATGTGGTGATCTTACCTTGTCTTGCCCACCATGACGATCACGATCCGGTGTCGAGCAAAATCGTGCGCGATTGCGATGCAAATTCCCGCCGATAGAGCATGGCCATCGTGATCATCGTGCCCAGAATCAACGGGATTGGTCCCAATATCCAAGCCGCGGCGGCCAGGGCAAAATAGGTAGCACGTAGCGCGCGGTTGAAACTGCGCGCCGCGGTGACACAGATCTCGGCTGCCTGTGCGGCGCGTGGGTAAGCTGTGGGGTCGTCAGGCTCATTCGGGACTGCGGCCATCAGCACCGCGCAATAGCCGAACAGGCGATGTGCCCAGACGTATTTCAGGAATGCATTGGCCAGAAACAGAAGGATGATCAATATCTTGACCTCCCATACCAATGCGGGTGCTGTACCCAGTGCCAAATCCTCGGCCAGCCCGGCCAAACGCTGAGGATTGCCCAACAAGGCGAGCCCTCCGCCGATAGCGATCATAGTAGTCGAGGCAAAAAACGTGCTTCCCTGCCGCATCGTGCCAACCACTTGCGCATCGAACATGCGCGGCTGTCGGGTGACCATTTCCTTCATCCAGTCCCGGCGATAGCCATCCATGATACGACTGACCGAAGGCTTCTGGGCGGAGGCGTTTTCAACCCGCCAACCGATCCAAAGCCAGGACCCCAGCAACAGCAGCAAAGCGGCATAGTCGGGCAGGGAAAAAGGAAGGGATTGAGCGATCCAGGACATGACTGCGACACTAAGTCGGAAGATCGAAACTTGCCAGATGCAGAAATTGGTAATATTATTTTACCAAATTGGAGGATCAGTTATGGAAATGCCCCAGCCAAATCCCGATGTGCTTGCGCGAAAGCACCGCGTTCGGGCGCGACTGCAGCGAGTTTTGCCTGAGGACGCTGTGATCCACGACCCGGCTGAGACACGCGCCTATGAATGTGACGCGTTGACCGCGTATCGTTGCCCGCCGATGCTGGCGGTTCTTCCGTCGACGACACAAGAGGTTTCGGATGTTTTGCGCATCTGCCACGAGGAGGACGTGCCGGTGGTTCCGCGCGGCGCGGGAACGTCGCTAGCGGGTGGTGCGCTGCCGACGGCGGATTGCGTGATTCTGGGTGTGGCGCGCATGAACGACGTGCTGGAGACCGATTATGACAACCGCTTTATCCGCGTTCAGACCGGCCGCACCAATCTGAGCGTAACCGGAGCGGTTGAGGAAGAAGATTTCTTTTATGCACCGGACCCTTCGTCGCAGTTGGCTTGTGCAATTGCGGGGAACATCGCGATGAATTCGGGTGGGGCGCATTGTCTGAAATACGGCGTGACCACGAACAACCTGCTGGGTGTCAAGATGGTGATGATGGATGGACGCGTGGTCGAGATCGGCGGCGCGCATCTGGATTCCGGCGGGCTGGACTTGTTGGGGGTTATCTGCGGCTCGGAAGGGCAGTTGGGCGTGGTGACTGAGGCGACGCTGCGTATCCTGCGCAAGCCCGAAGGCGCGCGGCCTGTGCTGATGGGGTTCGATGACAATGAGGTGGCCGGTCAGTGCGTTTCGGACATCATAAAATCGGGCATCCTGCCGGTGGCGATAGAGTTCATGGACCGCCTGTGTATTCAGACCTGCGAGAACTTTGCCAATGCTGGATATCCCGATTGCGAAGCTTTGCTGATTGTCGAGGTTGAAGGCTCACAAAAGGAGATTGACGACCAACTGGCAAAAATCATCGAGATTGCCAACCGCCACAACCCTGTCGAGTTGCGTGAAAGCCAGTCACCCGAAGAAAGCGCCAAGATCTGGTTGGGTCGGAAGTCGGCCTTTGGCGCGATCGGGCAACTAAACGATTACATGTGCCTCGATGGTACGATTCCGGTGTCGTCTCTGCCCGAAGTGCTGCGGCGCATTGGTGAGTTGAGCAAGGACTACGGTCTGTCAGTCGGAAATGTGTTCCACGCGGGCGACGGGAACATGCACCCTCTGATCCTGTTTGACGCCAACAAACCCGGTGATCTGGAGAAATGCGAGGCCTTTGGTGCGGATATCCTGAAGCTGTGTGTCGATGTCGGTGGCTGCCTTACCGGAGAACATGGGGTGGGTATCGAAAAGCGGGATCTGATGTCGCATCAATATACGCCTGCAGACCTTGAGGCGCAGATGGCGGTGAAGGACGTGTTTGATCCGCAATGGCTGCTGAATCCGGCCAAGGTGTTTCCGCTGGATGTGTCCGAAGCCCGCCGCGTGGCGCAGATGGCGGCGGAATAGGACGCTCTGCCCCCGTCGCGCTCTGCGCGCCTCCCCCGAGGTATTTTTGAACAGAAGAAGTGACATGAGACCTGAGACAGAGATGGAACTGGCCGATATCGTGGCCGGGTTGAACGAGCCGGTGCGTATTCAAGGCGGAGGAACGCGCGGCGTGTTTGGGCCTGAACCGGTTTTGAGTACGGCGGGGTTGAATGGAATTTCGCTCTATGAGCCGGGCGCGCTGACTTTGGTGGCGCAGGCCGGGACACCGGTGGCAGAGGTCGAAGCAGCACTGGCAGCGGAAGGTCAGCAACTGGCGTTTGAGCCTGCGGACTATCGTGCATTGCTGGGCAGTGCGGGCGAGCCGACGATTGGTGGCGTTGTGGCTGCCAATATCTCGGGCCCGCGGCGGATACAGGCCGGGGCGTGCCGGGATTTTCTGCTGGGTGTGCGGTATGTCGACGGGCGGGGGCAAATCATCAAAAACGGCGGGCGAGTGATGAAGAATGTCACCGGCTATGATTTGGTCAAGCTGATGGCCGGGTCTTGGGGCACGTTGGGAGTGCTGGGCGAGGTGTCTCTGAAAGTGCTGCCAAAGCCAGAGGCTGTGGCAGTATTAGGCATGCCAGTCACGCAGGTGTCCGCCGCAGTTCAGATGCTGTCGGCCGCGTTGAAATCCCCGTTTGAGGTGAGCGGTGCCGCTTATGATCCCGAATTGGGTCAGGCTCTGTTGCGGATCGAAGGGTTTGCCGACTCGGTCGCGTATCGGATCGATCAATTGCAACGTGAGCTTTCCGTGTATGGCGAGGCTGCCCAGATCGAAGGGCCAGAGGAAACATGGCGCGCGATCCGGGATGTGGGCAGGTTTGCCGACAAAGAAGGTGATGTTTGGCGCATTTCCATAAAACCCTCGGATGCGGCAGAGGTAGCGGCGCGGTTGGAAGCCAAAAACCTGCTGCTGGATTGGGGTGGCGGGCTTGTTTGGGCGCTTGTGGATGCGGGAACAGATATTCGCGCGCGACTGGGTGATTTCGATGGCCACGCCACGCTTGTTCGCGCAGTGCCAGAGACGATTCAAACACTTGGCCGGTTGCAGCCCGAGCCCGAACCGCTGGCAGGCTTAACGCGGGACTTGCGGCGGAAGTTCGATCCGAAAGGCCTTTTTAATCCGGGGCTTATGGGGTAGTCCGATGCAAACGACATTCACCGAAGACCAGCTGAAAGACCCGGGAACCCGGCGCGCAAATGAGATTCTGCGCAACTGTGTGCATTGCGGATTTTGCACGGCAACGTGCCCAACCTATCAGGTTCTGGGGGATGAGCTGGATAGCCCGCGAGGCCGGATTTACCTGATCAAGGATATGCTCGAGAATGAGCGTGTGCCGGATGAAAAGACGGTGAAACATATTGATCGGTGCCTGTCGTGTCTGGCCTGTATGACGACTTGTCCGTCAGGCGTGCACTATATGCATCTGGTCGATCACGCGCGGGAATACATCGAAAACAACTACAAACGCCCACTCTCTGATCGTGTCTTGCGCTGGGTTCTGGCGCAGATTCTACCCTATCCGATGCGGTTTCGCTGGGCGCTGATCGGGGCCAAGCTGGGGCGGCCTTTTCGGTCGCTGATGCCCGATCCGCGATTGCGGGCGATGTTGGACATGGCACCTAAATACATTCCTCCGGTCAGTCGGAATGATGATCCTCAAAGCTTTGCACCCAAAGCGCTGCGCAAGAAACGCGTCGCATTGATGACAGGCTGTGCGCAAAAGGCGCTGAACACCGATATCAATGATGCCACAATCCGGCTGTTGACCCGATTGGGATGCGAGGTTGTAGTGGCCGAAGGCGCAGGGTGCTGTGGCGCTCTGACCCACCACATGGGCAAAAGCCGCGACAGCCACGCCGCCGCTGCTGCAAACATCCGCGCCTGGACGCAGGAGATGAATGGGGATGGCCTGGATGCGATTGTGATCAACACCTCCGGCTGCGGCACGACCGTAAAAGATTACGGGCATATGTTCCGCAATGAGGATCTGGCAGAGGATGCAGCGCGAGTCTCACGCATGACTATGGATATCAGCGAGTTGCTGATGCAGCTGGATATGCCCGAACAGGGCGACCAGGGCCTGACGGTTGCATATCACGCGGCCTGTTCTTTGCAGCATGGGCAAAAGATCAAAAGTTACCCCAAGGACCTGTTGAAACGCGCGGGTTTCAAAGTGGTCGAACCTGCAGACAGCCATCTGTGCTGCGGCAGTGCCGGGACGTATAACCTGATGCAGCCCGAAATCTCTGCCAAGCTGAAAGACCGCAAGGTCAGAACATTGGAAGCCAAAAAACCTGATATCATCGCTGCAGGGAATATCGGGTGTATGATGCAGATTGGCTCGGCTACCGAGGTGCCGATTGTGCACACCGTCGAATTGTTGGATTGGGTCACAGGCGGGCCGAAACCACGGGCGTTGAGCACTGGGTATATGGCGTCCGATGTGCCAGTCTTGCGCTGAACCGGCGTGATGCACCGCCGCATCACGACCTGCAAATTCCCCGACCGCCCTATTTTCGCCGTACCCGCCCCGTAGGACAGTTGGCCGGGGGAATCGGGCGGAGTACCGCGTGCGAAACTGGATAAAAGCAATCGCGCTCTGTGTGCTGCCTATTGCGGCCACCGCGCAGGATAGTGGGCTGAAAAGCCTTGATACATCGGATTCCGGGCGGGATTGGATGGCTGTCGGGCGCCTGGACATCAAAGGTGTTGGGTTTTGCACCGGCACTCTGGTTGCACCAGATCTCGTGCTGACTGCCGCACATTGCATGTACAACAAATCCACGGGCCAACTTATCGATCCGGCGGATATGGAATTTCTCGCTGGCTGGCGCTTAGGTAGAGCGCTGGCCTATCGCGATGTGCGCCGCGTGGCGATTCATCCCGATTATAGTTTCCAAGCAAAGATATCCCAAAATAGCTTCGGTTGTGATGTTGCCTTGGTTGAGCTGTGGCAGCCTATCAGAAACATATCAGTATCTCCTTTTGAGATCGGTGCTGCGCCAAAGCGGGGCCAAAAGGTAGGTGTGGTCTCATATGCGCAAAATCGGGCCGAAGCTCCTTCGCTGCAACAGGTGTGCTCGGTCGTGAACCGGCAATCGGATGTTGTGGTGATGTCATGCGATGTGAATTTCGGATCATCGGGGGCGCCGGTGTTTCTGTTCTCTGAACCAGAACCGCAGGTTGTCTCGGTTATCTCTGCAAAGGCCAGCATGAATGGGGAAAGTGTGGCAATCGGTACGACTGTCGAGAAGGCGTTCGAATTGTTACAGGCTGAACTTGAGGCCGGACGTGGTATCGATTCATCCGCTTTGAGCGGCAGTGGCGGCAAAAATGTCGGAGCGAGGTTTATCAAGCCATGATCAAAACGATACTTACGGCTCTTTTCGGTCTCGCCCTTTTGACAACAACAGCCGAGGCGCAGGCCAACAAGCGCAAACTGACGGATCGTGAAGACCTGTACGGGTGGGAGGCGATCGGCCGGCTTGACGTTGGCACGCAGTCGTTTTGCACCGGGACATTGATCGCGCAGGATCTGGTTTTGACAGCGGCGCATTGTGCTTTGGACAGGGCAACCGGCAAGCCATATGTGCCCGGTGAAGTCACGTTTCGCGCTGGGCTGAGCAATGGCACTGCGCTGGCTGAACGCAAAGTGGTGCAAATCGTACCACATCCTGGCTATGACGCGGGCGCAGCTTTGTCCGTAGAGAATATTCGGGATGATGTTGCGCTGATGCGGCTGGAAGAACCGATCCCCTATTCGGTTGCTGACCCATTTGCCCTGCATGACGGGCGTGTTCCAAATGGGGAAATCAGCATTGCATCCTATGGTCGCGGACGGGCCGAGGCGATCACACGCGAACGGTCCTGCAGCATTCTGCAACGGCGTCTGGGGCTAATCACCTTCAACTGCGATATCACTTTTGGTTCGTCCGGTTCGGCGATCCTGGCAAAGAACGGCGCGCGTTGGCAGATTCTGTCGGTCGTATCGGCAGTCAGCGTGCGCGGTGGCGAGAAGATAGGGTTTGGGATGGAACTAAAAAATGTCGTCTCTGAGTTAAAGGCGATCATGCGCAGCAATGCGCCCAAACCCAAAGCCTCGATCCGTCGTTTGCAGGTGGGGTCCGACAAATCCAGCTCGGGCGCGAAATTCATCAGCTCGGGCGGGGGTTGAACTCAGTCAAATTGCTACCCATGTGAATTGTACCGGATCGCCACAGATGGGGTTCGGTATCTCTAATCGCCCGTCCAATTGGAGGGCTGAATTCGTAAATCGCTCAAGGATGAGGATACGACACATGCGTACTTTTGATTTTGCACCGCTGCACCGCGCCACTATTGGGTTTGACCAGATCGCAGACATGATGGACCGCGTTCTGACCAATGACGTCGCACAGCCCAGCTACCCCCCATACAACATCGAAAAAACCGATGCCGACACCTACCGGATTTCCGTGGCCGTCGCCGGTTTTTCCGAGGATGACCTGTCTGTCGAAGTGAAGGAAAATTCACTTGTCGTGGCAGGGAAGAAAGCCGCCGAGGACAAAGAGCGCAGCTATCTGCACCGTGGCATCGCCACCCGCGCGTTTGAGCGTCGCTTTGCGCTGGCAGACCATGTCCGCGTCACCGGCGCGAGCCATGAAAACGGCATGCTGAATATCGATCTGAAACGCGAAGTACCCGAGGCGCTGAAACCGCGCCGGATCGAGATTTCATCGTCCAAGGCAATCGAAAAAGATGTGGTTGATGCGAAGGCGGTCAACTAACACCTGAAAGTTCTGCGACAGTCGCCTCCTCCCAGACTGTCGCAACACACGCCCCGCGTTCCTCCAGACGCGGGGCGTTGTTTTTTCGGATCGGGATATTCGCAACGTGGGCGTTATTATCCTCTGTGGTTGAAGATCGAAGGATGCCAGTGGGGTCCATGCGCTGATATCAAAAATCCACGACTGGCGGCTTCGCTGCGGCGCTTGCTCGGATGACCGCAACGCTGAAAGCAACCCAGCCGCGATCCGGTGGGCTGGTCAAAAATACCGGGCAGCATGATGTTTTCTCGCAAAACCTTGACGTGCCAACGCAATAACTCTGCACAACAGATCGACATATTGAATGCATGCAGAGCGTATCAAATTCGCTTCACTGAAAGGAGCCAAGAGATGAAAAAGGTAATGATTACATCCGCCACCGTGTTCGCGCTTTTTGTAAGTGCGGGAGTATCTGTGGCGAGCCCATTGAGCGGCAATGGCCACCAAACCAGTGAATTGGATGGCTCTGGCTTTTTTGTGAACTCAGAGTATTCGCACGCGGATGATTGCGACTCGTGCACTGATGCCTGGTCATAGATGTGCCAAAGCGTTAACAGCGGGCGCCCGGCTGGACCTTGACAGGCACTCTAGCCCGCTCGAACGCTGCCCGGAGATTGGCCAGTCCAAGCTTTATAGGCATTGGTAAACGCAGCCTGATCAGAGTAGCCGAGCGCAAATGCAATTTCAGAAATACTCAGCTTGGGATCATCAAGATACTGTTCGGCCAGTCTTTTGCGAATATCCTTGAGAAGCTGCTTGTAGGTCGTGTCTTCTTTGGCAAGTTTGCGCCCAAGTGTGCTGACACTCATCCCAAGCGTCTTGGCGATTTCATCTTGTGTTGGCGCGCTAAATGACAGTCGCGACGTAATTTCACCCTGAACCAACGAGCTTGTTTCTCCGATGGCTGGCGGCAAATCCTTCATCAGGCTTTGTACATGCGTTTCAAGATGCAAAAGCAACGCAGGATCTGTGTCCTTGATCGGAATGTCTATTACTGCCTTATCAAATAGTATACCTGGAACCCTTTGATTATGTTTGACATTGACAGAGAGTGCGTCGGAGATCTGAGTTTTCTTTTCTGTGGTCAATTCGTGCGGAAAACGTAACTCGAGCACTGGCAGCGGTGTCTCGGCGGCAATCTGAAGACTGGTTAGCAGGGCGGAAATTCGAAATTCATTGTGCGCCCCATCAGCATGCATAAGCTGTGCTTCGGAATCTATCTGCAAGAACATGCCAAGCTCTTCTTCATAGAATGACAGTTTGGCGAAGCTCCGCGCCAAACGGGCGTAGTTGGCCGCTTTCTCGATTGCCTCACCAACGGTTGGGGAATTCAAAACGACATAGCTGAGAAGTGTTGTCTTTCGCGGGTTGAACGTCATCCCCGCAGAGATTGCAAACATGGGGTCGCTGCATTCTTCGATGGCAAGTTCCAACAGACGCAGCTCATTCCGCACATCAACAGAATTCGGAGGAGTTTCATGCGCATCTACGGGAAGATTGGCCGATCTCAGAAGCGCAGCGATATCTGAACCACGATTGTCTAGCAGTTTGGCTATGTGATGCACGCCAAAACCGGGAACACTCCAAGTCTGACTATCAGACGTCATGTTGTTTTCTTTCATGTTGGTATGCCGTCTGAAACCCAGGAACAGGACCAAGCCGGGCCTTTTTCTATTGAATACAATAATAAGCGATGCGCAAAGGCCATGCCAGGCAATCGTTTACTTGCTGTCAGAGACAGAAAATTGAAGCACCGCGTCACGCAGTTGAACAACAGCTTGGCAATTTGACGGAAATTACCAAAAAACTGAGCTCCCCTCACAATAACAAAAGCTGTCTTGTTCTTAGGTTGGAGATGTAACCGCAAGGTAAGGAGGAAAAAATGGAACACTTCAACGCAATTAAGAAACTCATTGTCGCGCCAGCATTGGTAATCGCTCTGACCGCAGGATCTGCCATGGCGAGACCGGGTCATCACTCTGGTGGTCATGTTCATCATGGCGCTCAGATCAGCCAGTCGGAAGCGGCCCGGGACACGGCAGGCCAAGGCGCGGATACGACTACAACTGTCGTTGGGAAAGTCGTGAACCTCATTGCCAATCTCTCTCCGTTAGATGCGACGCAAGATATGGGCACCCCGCAGGAGTTCCAGGCTGTTCCCGGCAAAGGTGTCGCTCCGAACACTGATCTTTCTCAGCCTGAGGCCACGCAGAGTTCGGAAGGTCCAGTTTTCGACAAGGTTGAGAAATCGTCTGTGTCACAGAAGGCCAGCGGTGACTATTACCTGGGTGGTGAAGCACATTTTCAATCTGCTCACACGGCTAATGATACCGGACCTATTGATGCCAACGCGCGTGTTGGGACTGTGGATGGATCCATCGAACAGAACGCTGAACAAAAGGTTCAAGACATGTCTGGAGGTCAGTACATTGATGCGTTTGGAAAAGCCGTAGGGGGCGTACTTAAATTCAAGCAATGGCAAGATAATCCCACCAAACCCCCAATCGGTCGTAATACTGCCGATGCAGCAACGTTTTAAGCTGCTCGAACTGGGATAGGTCATAGCGACAAAGCGCTCTATCTCTTTCGAACCTCCAAGGCGCCTAAACAACGCAGTCCACCGCAATTAGATGTCCAAATCCAAGGTGGCTGGGTCATTGGTTGACCCAGCTATCTAAGGTTATTTGAGAGAGACCCAAAAAGCGATAAATCGCCGCGCACGACTAGGATCAAGCCGCGCTGGCGTTGCCCAGCGTTCGGCGAACTAGACCCGGACACTGCCCGGGCATCCAGAAGGATATTTGGAAGGTTTTGCAAACATTTATGGCGATGCAGCAAAGCTTATCCGGGGAGGAAAACTCGACGTTTCATTACCCGGAATAAACGACGGAATACATGGTCTTCGATTTATCGACGCTTGCGTCGAGTCAAGTCAGCGAAACACGAGCTGGGTAAGTCTTGCCACTTAGTAGGCTACGCTATCGGCACCCCAGTATCGTTTCGTTCATCAGCTGTTCTACGCATTAAGCCGACGCCATGAATAAACTGACCCCGCACGGTTTAGTGCGGGGTCCTTCAACGTTTTGAGAGCAAGTTAATTCCCAGCCGAAACCGACCCGATCGACCAGAACATTGTCTCGCCCGAGGCATCGTCAACGCCGTCATTGTCGGTCATCACGAACGCTTCGCCCGAGGGCAGGATGGCAAGACCTTCGATTTTATCCAGAACGTAGCCGCCGGTTGATGTCAGGTCGGGCAGCAGGTCGCGGACCTCTTGCTTGCTGACAACAGGCAGTTCACCGCCCAGCGGGGCTGGGGTCATTTCCGACAGCGGGATGCGATAGACCTTTTTGGTCACGGCGCGGTGGTCATGCTGGTTGTCGCGTTCGATGACATAGACATGATCGCCATAGGCCACAATTTCCGACAGACCAACCCAGCCTGTTTCTGGATCTGCCTTTGGATAGTGCACAGCACCCCATTCCTTGGTGTCCAGATTATATGCAACCAGCTTCACGTGGTTCTCCGGGTCGTCTTTCCATTCGCGCTGAACGGCCATCCACAGGGTATCGCCCACCTTGGTGATGCCCTCGAAGCCGAAACGCTTCTCAACCGCCATCAGTTCCGGCGGCAGACCGATCTCGCCCTTGCGGTCCTTGATCAGACCATCGGCTGAAACGTGGTAGATCGCGTGCGGGATGACGCGGTCGGTGCGGCCTTCGGAGGCGACATAGAAACCGCCCTTGCCATCCAGAGTGATGCCTTCCAGGTCCAGTTTCTGCGCCGGGTTGCCATCCTGACGGTGGATGCGGATCACATCGACAATGCGCGCCGGGGTCTGGCTGGGGTCGATCTTGAAGATCGACGGCTGGAAGCCGTAGAAGCTGTCGTTGACCGCATAGATCATGCCGTCTTCATCCGCCACCAGACCGGACAGAGCTCCCCAACCAATCAGCTCATCTGCACCTGCGGAGGTCAAATGCGGATAGTTGGCGGGGGCGTCTTGGTATTCAAAGATCGAGACATGCGCGCGCGGGCCGCCATCTTCGATCAGGTCTTTTTCATTGGCCGACACCAGCAGATTGCGATCGGGGATTGCCACATAACCTTCCGGCCCAACGCCTGAGGGCAGCAACTGTTTCAGAACCGGGTTGGCCGGATCGGTAGCGTCATAAACCCCCACGACCGAAGCGCGCTCGGCGCCCACAAAGATCATCGGCGTACCGCCGAAGGTCGCTGCTGTCACGCTTTCTGGCTCAACACCTTTGCTATCCGAGCGTTTGTCGGGGTAGTGGCCGATCTGGATGATGGCTTTCTCGAAATCGGTGCCGTTCTCATAAACAACGGTGCCGTCCTTATGGAAGATCGTCCAGCCACGTGAGCCACCCTCATAATCGCCTTCATTGGCGGTGGCGAAGTGATTGTCATCGATCCATTTCACCGCATCGGGTTCGCGCAGGCGACCGGGCTGGCTTTCCGTAAAGATCAACGCGCCGCGTTCGTCGGTGGCGTCGATGCCTTCCAGATCCACGCTGCCCGCCGAGAAATGGCTGATCACGGTGCCATCTTTGTCGACAACCGCGATGTGGTTGTTTTCCTGCAAGGTTACAACGGTTTCACCAAGGTCGTTGATGTCAACGAATTCCGGCTCGGGATCGGTCGGAGCAACCTCGGCCAGACCGGTCAGCGAGGCCATTTTCATGTCCGAACAGTCCAACGCGCCGTCTTTCAGCGGCACCAGTGCCAGCGAACCGGCGGGCAGCTGCGGGATAACACCGTCGTTCAGGTCTTCGTCACGCTCGTTTTCAATCGCAACGGCGACAAAGCTGGCATCAGGCGAAATGGCGACACTGTCGGGTTGACCGCCCAGATCACAAGCGCCGGTTTCCGCCTTGCCCGCGATATCGACCGAGATCAGCTTGCCCGACGGCGCAGTGTAGCTTTCCGATGTGTTCACGCCCACAAAGGCCGTTGTATCAATAATCCCAACCGAGGTCGGCTCGCCACCCACCTCCATCGCGCCCAGCGGTGCGGGCTTCGCCGGGTTGGTGATGTCGATCATACCGATCACGCCTAGCGGGCTGTCGGTATAAACCAGCGTCATCCCATCTGCGGTGGCCGCAATGATCTCGGGCGAGGTTTCGCGGGTGGTGTCCGCGCCTTCGGCCATGTTCTTGACGACCGGGAAAGATGCAATTCGGTTGAAGTTCATTTCTGCCATGGCCTGACCGGCGGTCAGGGCAAGGGCAGATGTCAGGCAGACAAAGCGCAATGACATCGGTAGGTATCCCCTCTTACTTGGATAAAAAGGGGATGACCTCAGGTCATTGCAGGGATGTGACGATTTGTTTGCAGTTTTGTGACAAACCAAATGGCTCCGGCGCTGCGCAGCGCCGGGGCCAGTTCAGATCAGACCGACAGACAGACGTATTTCATTTCCAGATAGTCTTCCATGCCATGATGGCTGCCTTCGCGGCCCAAGCCGGATTGTTTGACGCCGCCAAACGGCCCAAGCTCAGTCGAGATGATGCCGGTGTTCACGCCGACGATGCCATATTCCAGCGCCTCGGCCACTTTGTAGACGCGGCTCAGGTCCTTGGCGTAGAAATACGAGGCCAGACCAAAGATCGTGTCATTGGCCATGGCGATCACGTCATCTTCGTCTTCGAACTTGAACAATGGGGCCAGCGGGCCAAAGGTTTCGTCCTGCGCCACCATCATGTCCTGAGTCACGCCGGTCACGATGGTCGGCTGGAAGAAGGTGCCACCCAGATCATGGGGCAAACCGCCGGTCAAAACTGCGCCGCCTTTTTCGGTGACATCCTTGATATGCTCTTCAACCTTGGCGACGGCTTCGGCGTTAATCAGCGGGCCAGTTGTGGTGCCTTCGGTCAGGCCATCGCCGACCTTCAGCGCCTCGGTAGCCGCTTTCAGCTTGGCTGCGAATTCGTCGTAAACACCGGCCTGCACATAGATGCGGTTGGCGCAAACGCAGGTCTGGCCGTTGTTACGGAATTTACACATCATGGCGCCTTCGACGGCGGCATCCAGATCGGCATCGTCGAACACGATGAACGGTGCATTGCCGCCCAGTTCCATCGAGCATTTCATAACCTGATCCGCCGCCTGTCGCAGCAAGATGCGTCCCACTTCGGTCGAGCCGGTAAAGGTCAGTTTGCGTACGCCGGGGTTTTCGCAGAACTCCTTACCGACCTCGCTGGCGCTGGAGGATGGCACGACATTGAACACGCCTGCCGGGATGCCGGCCTGTTCGGCCAGCAATGCCAGAACTAACGCCGACAGGGGCGTTTCCGCCGCCGGACGTGCGACAAACGCGCAACCTGCAGCCAAAGCCGGGCCTGCCTTGCGGGTGATCATCGCATTCGGGAAGTTCCAAGGCGTGATCGACGCAGCCACACCAATGGGCTGTTTCAGCACCATGATCCGCTTGTCGCGCTGATGGCCTGGAATGGTCTCACCATAGACCCGCTTGGCTTCTTCGCCGAAAAACTCGATGAAAGACGCGCCATATGTGATCTCACCCACGGCCTCAGCCAGTGGCTTGCCTTGTTCGGCTGTCAAGATCTTGCCCAGATCCTCGGCGTTTTCCATCATCAAATCGAACCAGCGTCGCAGGATCACGGCGCGTTCCTTGCCGGTCAGCTTGGCCCATTCCTTTTGCGCGGCCTCAGCTTGGGCAATCGCCCCGGCAACCTGAGCGCGGCTGACATCTGCAACCTCAGCGACCACATCGCCGCGCGCAGGGTTGGTGACGGCAAAGGTGCCATCGTCCCCATCGATCCATTGCCCGCCGATATAGGCCTTGGTCACCAACAGGTCAGGGTTTTTCAGAATGGATTTCAGATCGGTTGTTGCGTCCAGCATGGGTCAGCCTCCGGCAGTTCTAGTGTTGCGCGCACTCAATCAGGTGAGGTTAGGATTGTCTATGTCCACTATAGCCATCGGATCAATCCAGATTTGATCAAATTACTGTCGCTGCCCGGTGGCCTCGGACCTATCTTTTTTGGTGCGAGTTTGCCAAAGTCTGGTGGAAATTTGGACCCAAAGGGATGTAAATGATCGTAACATTCCCTATCTTATTGGGTAATTAGATAAAAAGGGGACAGCAGAGATGTCGAACCAGCAATTTGAAGCGCTGATTGAAGAAACGCAAAGCAAAGTGCGCGAAAGCCAGTCGCAGATCCAGAATCTGACGTCACGGATCGAAGCGGCCCGCGCCAAGATCGGCACGGCCGAGGCGGATATCGACATCGAAAACGCCACGCTTGAAGACGTGCACTCTCACACAGAGGTGATGAACGCCAATATCGCCGAGCTGATCATGGGTCTCGACGACGTGACCAGCGCGTTTTCCAAGGATTTCGACGAGATGCGCTCGAAAACCGGGTGGGAGTCCTTTGTCGGCGTCTTCTCCAAAGGTAAATCCGAGTCGATGCGGCAGGAACGCATGCGCACCGCCAATATTGATGACAAGCTGCAGGACCTAATCGCCAAATCCGACGTGATCGTTAAACTGCTGGAAGGGCAACTGTCCGTCTTGGAGGACCAGCGAGTCAAGGTCGAGGACAACCTGACCGTCACGCTGGACGACCGCGAGGCGACGGTGGCCGAGCTGGAGGCTTTGCGCGCCGAAATTCAGGGTATGGACCCGACGATCATCACCTTGGAAAACAAGATCAGCGTCGAACAAGACGCGGCCGCACGCACCCAGTTGGAAACCGAACTGGCCGAGTTGAACAAGCAGTACAACGCCAAGGTTCAGGAAGAGCAGGTCAAGCTGGCCAAGTCACAGACGCTGGAGCGCTATATCGAAAAGGGCAAGACCTGGGTCGATTCACTGCAGAACCAGGCGGCGACGCAGATGGTGCTGATCAACAAGCTGCAGACAGACACGCAACAGCGCGTGGTGCTGTATGATGCCTTGACCAAATCGCTGAAGACCGCGCAGCAGCAGGACGTGGCCCACCGCATCAACGAGATCGGCGTGCAGACTGACCAGGAGGCTCAGACGGCAATGGCTGCCATCGGCACCGCGACCAACCAGAAAATGGCCGACATGCTCGAGGCGCATGAAGACCACATGGTCTTTGCCCGCGACGTGCTGGAGAAAAAGGCCAAAGCGGATGAACGCTTTGCCCGCCGGTTTGCATCGATTGTCGAAAAGCATGATAAGAATTTGTACGGGGGCTGAGGGCGTGCGTTATACTGCGCGAGAAATCTCTCTAGCCGTGTTGGCAATTCTAACAGTGGCCCTCGCAATTGCATTTGGTGTTGGACTGATTGCGGATGTCCCAACGTTAAGTGCGATTGCGATTTGGACCCTGCTACCGGGCAAGATTTTGATCTCCATTTTCGCGGTGCAAGCCGAAGAACTAGACCAGCATATTAGCTTTGGAGAAGCAGTTCTCTCAAAAAACTTGTGGCAAAAATACAGAAGAGAATGGGCTCTGCCCTTCGCAGGTATGTTCCTAGGAATTCCGTTGTTTTTGCAATGGGGGCTGCCTGTGAGCGGCGCGGTTGGGCTCTATCTATTTGTTTTCTTAACTCAACTTGAAGATTGCAGGACAAAAATTTGCCGCTCACATATGCCCAATGACTAACCCAACCCAAGACCATGTCGGCCTGACCGACACGTTCGCCTCGCGCCGCTATTTCCGCAAATTCGAGGTGATCACCGTCCACCTCCTGCGCGTGGCCGCGACGATGGAGGCTGAGGGCGCGATCAGCAAGCAAGAGGTGCGGATCGTGTCGCGCTACCTCTCGGGGTTGCTCTACACCTTCCGGGCGCTCAGCATGAAATACCTGCTGGTCGGGCGCGATACGGGGCGGTTCTTTGGCAGCCTCGCCATGGACAAGCGCGACAGTGGATTTCCGGTGGCGGCTGAATTGTTGACCATGGCCAATGACGCGCAGCAGGCGCAGGTGCATCTGGCGAATATGCCCTCAACCGATGATCTGAAAACCGACATGGTCCGCACGATCATTGGCGACCGCGAAATCCCCACCAAGCTGCAATTCGCGCTGTCCCAAAGGCTCTATTATGAGGAATTGCTGAAAGGTCAGCTGTTTTGGGCGCGCAATGATCCTGAATGCCACTGGATCGGGAATGAGGGTGAACGGCGCAAGTTCATGATCCATTGGGCGGTTTATGACAGCCAGATCAATCTGCCGGTCATCTACCTGATGCAGTTGGAGGATAGCGGTAAGACAGCCCTGCCCAAGGATCAGCGTCGATGGCCCGAGGTGCAGGCGCATCTGATGGCGCAATCGTTAGGCGGGCTGAAACTGGTGACCATCGCCAAGGGCTTCGATCAGGATTTTAACGACCTGCATCCCAAAAACCTGCGCCGCATCCATGTGGGTCCGATGTATTCCTCGGCTTTTACCGAGCAATCTGGCCCCTTGCGGCAGGTGCTAGAGGACGCGCAGTCGCCACAGGGGCAGGACTGGGCGCTGGCCTGGACGACTGAGGAGCTGGAGAGCGAAGAGGTGATCGAGGAACGCGCCGGGTGGTTCTCGACCGTCGAGCGTGAGGTGTTTGCGCTGGACCCGTTTGGCGGGCAAGGGGCTGAGACCGGAGCGACGCGCATGCAGCGCTCGATCATTCTGCCTCAACGTCCGTTTCAGGTTCTGGCCGAGCGCAACCCGCGGGGCTTTGCCGATGTGCGCAAATTCGTGGTCAGCAAGGCCGGGCAGGTGTTGCGCTATTAGAATTTTTGCCTCCGGCGGAGGTATTTTTGAACAGAAGAAGAATGGGCGGTTTTTGAGATGAGTTTGACGTCAGATCAGATGGAATTGCGCGAAGACGATATTCGCAAGCATTACCCTGCGGCGACGGCCTTGTTGAACGGGTTCGAACATGCGCCGCGTATTGCCAAAGCTGTTGAAGTGGCAGTTGAGCGGTCCTCGGGTGTATCGACGGGGCGGCGGTTTCGATCGACCACGCCCGGTTTGGTGACGCGGCGCACGGTACGGGCGGATGGGGTGCATCTGGTTGAGCGGATCGAGGCCTCGGATCATGGTGATACGCTGGTCTCGCCCCCTCAGGCCACAGCGCAGCAAGCCATTCGGCGCGCTATTGCAATCGCACTGGCCGTGGCCGAGGCATATGCCGAACAGACTCCGTTGGCCGATTTGAAGCGGGCCAATCTGGCGGGGGATTTGCCTGTTGCGCGAAAGACCGAGTTTTCGGAATTGCTGACGGCTGAGGCTTTGATCACATCTCATGTGCTGGGCAATGCGCTGGCTTATCTGATGTCGTCTCATCTGGGCGAAAACACGGTTGACCTTGGTGAGATCGAAGAGGTTCTGACCGACAATGGCCAGCTTGCCCTGCACGGTGCCTTGTGGGAGCTGGATCAGGTGCTGGCCAAACACGCCCCCGACGACGCGCATTTGATCGCCACCATCAGTGCCTATGCCGAGCAGTTGATGGACAAGGTTGCCCTGCGTGCGCAATCCGCTGGCCATCTTGCCTCGTTCCAAAACTCCGCCTGGCATATAGAGGCCGATGATCTCACGATCCGGGGGTTTGAGCCGGCCTCGAAGGCGAAATCCACCACCCTGACGATGACGTTCAAGAAACCGAACGAGGTGGTCGGCAACCATATCGCCAAGTACCAGGCAATGAAGCTGGCCAAGATGGTGATGGCCTATGACTTTGACCGCCGACTGAACCCGTTTGCAGAACTCGGAGGGTTCATTTTTACCTTCATGGGTGACGGCAAACCGGGTACCGGCAAAACCACACTGATCCAGATGATGGCCGGGCTGATCAACGACTATTGCCAGAACGCGGGCTACCCGTTCCGCTATCAGAACCTGAGCACCGACAATATCGACAGCTATCAGGGCAAATCCGGCCAGAACGCCAAGGCCTTTATCAACACGATCATCGACCCCTCGGTCATCGGGTTCGGCACCATCGACGATATCGACCAGCTGGCGGGCAAGCGCGGCGATCGGCAGTCCTCGGCCGGGCAACTGGAAATCACCGCGGTGCTGATGGAGAGCTTTGCGGGGGCCAACACCGTTGTGCGCGGCAACTGCACCTTTGGCATGTTTTCGAACTACCCCGAGAATGTGGACGACGCCCTGCGCCAGCGGGCGGGCGCGCGGTTCCTGGTGGACGGGCCGCAAACGCGCGAAGATTACATCGACATCCTGCACCTGCTGATGGGCCGCAACCACGACATCCCGCTGGGCGAACACGAAGCCTATGCCGCGCAGGAAATCAAAAAGGCCGTCGCCGCCAGTTTCGAAAGCCACGCCCGCCCGCATGAGGACGCCTTGCTGCAAGTCTATGACCGGGTGTCGGGCGAGATCGGCCAGATGGACACGATCGCCAAGCTGGGCACATACCTCAAGGCGATCCAACAGGCGGATGAGCGCTTTACTGGCCGCGCGATCAAGAACATCACCGACGCGGTCAAGGTCCGTGCGATGGATTTCGAACTGCCCGACGAATGGATGGAAAACCCCGACCTGTTCCTGTTCCGCGACTACGACACCAAGAAAGCGATGATCGAGGACCTGCGCCAGCCGATAACGGTTGAGATGGTGATGCAAGAGATCAACCGCTACGCCGACAGCGAGTTCCGCTATGCCGACAAGAGCGACGAGGTCGCTATCGAGAACGCGGTGCGTGAGATGGGCCGGATGGAAGAGGCCAAGCGGCGGTATTTGGAGGGGAAAGTGTGAAGTCCACAGACAACCTCAAAACGCGCCGCGTGTCTAACCCCATTTACTGGGGAGTTGTGGCGACTGTAGCGATTATAGCGTTTGGTTTCTGGACCGCCCATCTGACTGTTTGTGATGCTACATTTTTTGGATCCGAGACCTGTGAGGAAAGCAAATGGAGATACTTTCTTAAAGCTGCACCCAATGAAGTTGGGGACACGCTTGCGGGTTTCGCGGGTGCTTTAGCGTTTGTTTGGTTGATTGCGACGGTCTGGTTGCAAGGGCAGGAGCTGGCGGCTCAAAGGCAAGAGCTTCGGGAGCAAAGGCTCGCCACTCAAGACATGGCTCAAGCTCAAAGCGAACAAGTCAAATTGCTCAAACTGCAAGGAGATATTTTCCTAGAAGAACAGAAACAAAGAGACGAGGATCGCAACGACGCATTGCTTCAACGCAGACTTGAAAATCTTCAAGCGCATCTCATAAGGCGCTTCAAAGCTATCTACTTTGTTGGTTGGCTCTTTGATATGCAGGGCCTGCACAAAATCGTCGAAAAACCAAATAACATGCCGTGGCCGCAGCGAGATGCAGCCAAGAGTGTTCTGGTGGAGGCTCCAACACCTGACTTGTTTTTTCCGCGGCTACTAGAACGTATTAAGAAAACTCTAAAAACCTATGAACCTTCAAAGGATGCAAAGCGACCGGAAGATGGAGTTCTTGAAGAGCTAAGCGATTTGATCGAGCGCTTCGAAGAAATTTGTGAGATGAGAAAGCTCGTATCACCACCTACCAAAGTTAGGATTGAAACTTTGTTAGTCTCCGAGATTCTAAGCGAACTGCAGGTTTTTAGAGAAATCTTTTTAACGCTTCCAAAAGAGGCAAGTGAAACTCAGGATGAAAGCAATTGATCCGCCTCATCGAAAAAGGCCTGATGTTCGGCAATCTCGTCCACATCTCCAGCCCGGCTCTGGTCGAGCGGTATAACCGTGCGCTGCAGCATCTGGCGGGCAAGACCACGGCGTTGACGGATTTCCATGTCGATATCTCGGGCTATTCGCCGGAGGTGGGGATTGAGCTGGACGACCCGCTCTACCTCAACCCCAACGGGGTCAACCGGCAGTTCATCCTGCTGACGACCGAGCAGAAACGCGCGCCTTTGCTGAATGTCAAATTCTCGACTTCACGCGATATCCTGCGCGAGTTTATCGAGATGAACGAGGCGCAGCTCTTCGCTCTGACCGCCACGGATGCGGTGGCCGGAGAGCTGGTGAACTCGGTCTTCAAACTCACCAAACCCAATGATCTGCTGAACCTGCGCAAGATCGAGATTGAGGCCGATACCGCAGGCGGCATGCTGCGCAAGGCCGAGCAGCTGGCAGGCATGGTCGAGCAGTTCAAAACAGCAGAAGACGCCTGGTTCGACGACGTGCTGATCGCCGAGATGATCGAAACGGCGAAGGAAACCGGCGACGTCACCCGCAATCCGGTCCGCTTGCGTCACACGGCGTTTGAGCAGCGCAACTTCTGGACAGCGCATTTCGGCGGGCTGTACCTGTTCCCGGACGTTGATCACCCAGCGGCGATTTGCATGGGTGAAACGCCCGACGATCTGAAAATCAAGTACACGTTTGACCCGTCTCAACGGAACCAGATTGCCAAATTCCTCGACTATAACGATCTGGTCGAACCCATCGTGAAGGCGCGCGGGGTGGATGCGGCGGCGATCCTTCAGCAAAAAATGGATTTTCTGACCGTTGCCGCAGCCGCCGATGCCGATGTTGACCTTACGGGTTTGGATCGCAGCGATATGCGGCGCTTGGCGCGCACCCATGCAGATCGCTTGCCGGATGCCTATCACGGTCTGGCCCAGCTGTTGCGCTGGGCCACTGACGGAGGGCCTTGGCCGCGGATCACCTCGGACCATCCGGCCTATTTCTACACATTGCGCGCGGCGGATACGCCACAGCGCGATCTGGTCAACATGCTACTGGCCGAGCTGGCCCCGCTGGACCCGCGCCAGATGTTTATTTGTCATAAAGAGCTGTTCTATAAAACCTACAAAGGCTGGTCGGAACCCAAGAAAGCCTATGTTGCTGATTTTCTTGAGCGCGAGTATCAGGTGGACAAAGCCGGCGCGCGCGCAGCCTTGTTCGGGCCTGAGCCGGATATGTCCGGTGAGGACCGGGTCAGCGAGGATGTGATCGCGCGGGTTGGGCCTTGGAGCTCGATAAGGAAAGGGTAAGATGTTCGGAGCGATGCGCCTGTTTCTGATCCTGCTGGTGATCCAGACGGTTGCATATTTTGCACTGTCTCTCTACTCACGCAGCGCACGCCGCCGCAAGCTGGAAACCTGGTGGGATGAAAAGGGCAAGCAAGGCAACAAGCAAGCCTTTGTCGAACGCGGTCTGCACGTGTATGACAATTCGTTTCGACGCAAACTGATCTTGGGTGTCTATATCGTGCCGTGGGTGGCGATTGGCGCGCTGATCTATATTGTGAATTATATGTGAGGGTTCGGGCATGGCCTATTTGAAATGGGCATTGATCATCATCTTTTGGGGTACGATTGCGGTCGTTCTGCAGTACTCCCTGCCACAGCGCGATATCGTAAGGATCGTGAACACATACGAAGAACGTCAGGATCTGAACGACTGGACCCGGATCTTCTGGTCCGAGCCGGATGATCAATCGACCAGCCTGTCGAACCGCGATGTTCAGTTCATCCAGGCGGTGCGCGCAAATGGCAAGCCGATCGTTTACAGAAACGAAGACACTAGCTGGGGTTGGCCGCCTTATTTTAAGTTCGATACTGCTAATCTTTACACAGAGGCCAATGATGCGATTTCGGATAAGGATGACCCTGACTGGGTTGCGGTGACTCATTATGGCTGGCGCAACGAATTTATGTCGATTTTTCCCAATGCGGTTTCTCTAAAACATGTAGATGGCCCGGATGTGCGTCTGATCCCATGGTTCAATATCATCTTCCTGACCGTTTTCTTTGCCATTGTCTGGGCGATCTGGGTGCGCTGGCGCAGGTTCCGGCAGCGCCGCATCGATCCGATGCTCGATGGTGTCGAGGATGGTTTTTATGCGGCGGGTGATGCGATTGAGGAGCGACAGAAGGGATTCCGCCGCTGGTTGGACAGCTGGAAAACCAAGTAAGGCGTGGCCCCCTATCAACGCACAATGAACTCTGCGTGAAGCGCGCCGGCGGCTTTGATCGTCTTCAGGATGTCGATCATATCGCGGGGCGACACGCCGAGCGCGTTCAGCCCGGCGACAACCTCGGACAAGGTCGTGGCCTCGGGGATTTCAGCCAAGCCTGTGCCTTCTTCTTCCTCGATCCCGGCGACGGTGCGAGGCACCACTACGGTCTCGCCTCGGGCAAACGGGTTGGGTTGAACGGCAATGGGCGCCTCTTCCACGGTCAATGTTAGGTTTCCTTGTGAAACCGCGACCCGTGATATACGGACTTCCTGCCCCATTACGATAGTGCCCGATCTCTGATCAACCACCACGCGTGCTTTGGTTTCCGGTTCAACAAGGATGTTTTCAATCCGCCCAATCGCATGGGCGGTTGATACCGATTGCGTGGCCGCAATATTCAGCTCGACCGTACCGGAATCCCGCATTATGGCCACCGCGCGGTTGAACTCTGTATTGATCGCAGTTTCGATCCGCCCGGCGGTGGTGAAGTCCGGCTCACGCAAGGCAAGACGCATTTGTGTAAGAGCCGAGAGGTCGAAATCGATCTCTCGTTCGACCCGCGCGCCAGACGGGATGACACCTGAGGTAGGAACACCTTGTACGACCGAGGCGGCATCGCCTTCGGCAACTGCCCCACCTGCCAAAACCGTGCCTTGCGCCACAGCGTAAATCTGACCATCCGCCGCATTTAGTGGGGTCATAATAAGGGTCCCACCAAGCAGGCTGCCGGAATCGCCGATCGCAGAAACGGTTACGTCAATCTGGCCGCCAACGCGCGCGAAAGGGGGCAGGCTGGCTGTCACCAGGACGGCCGCAACGTTTTTGGGCCGGAAATCTTCGCCATTAACGTTTACGCCCAAACGTTCAAGGATGTTTGACATGATCTCTTCGGTGAACGGTGAATTGCGCAGGCCGTCGCCCGTACCATTCAGGCCAACGACTAAACCATATCCGACCAGGTCGTTGCCGCGAACGCCGTCGAAATCCACAAGGTCTTTCAGCCGGATTGCCCCCGCTGAGGCAAGGCCGGGAAGAAGGAGGATCAAAAGGAAAGCAAGAACTCTCATCTCAGGAAATTCACCAGCGACAGGTTGGCATTGCGGACCGTAACCGAATAAAGGCTCTCCAGTTGAAACTGCACGGTCTGCAGCTGTGCCGCTGTTTGATACGGGTCGGCTGCGATCAGGGAATTCCGGCTGTATTCAAAGCCCACGCGCGATGCCGCGTTTCGGGTAGCGGCTTGTTCGACTCGGGCCTCGGCCGCGCCGACCTCGGCCCTTAACTTGACCGTTTTATCTTTTGCGTTGGCCAGATCGACACCCAGCTGTGTGAACATGCTTGTTCGCAGCGTTGGGGACCATGCCAGCGCGTCTTCTGATGCTAACGCGGCCAAGGCCGTGTCACGTAGTGCCGACTTGAACGCCGGATCGGTTGCCGTGATGGGGATGGAAATCCGCTCATTTTCTGAGATTTGCATCGGCGCCAAAGGTGTATCTGAACCTTGGTAGATCACCGCGTCAAAACCGGTCGGATCGTTGAACCAGTTCTCGGCTGCTGTGCGGATGTCGGTCATCGTGGTTAGGCCAGCAAGCTCGGTTTCAAGCGCCGTCAAAAGGGTTTCGGCCGAGGCCAACGGAGAGACATCGGTTGCCACGCCAGAATACAGGCTGCGCCCGCCGACCCGTGTGTTCAGGGCCGCGATCATCGTGTCCAGCTCATTCCGGGCCTGAACCGAGGCTTGTTCGTGCGTCAAAGTCTGGTTTGCGGTACCGAAGGCCAGCAAACTGGCCGACATCTCACCCAAAGACTCGTCAATTGTGGTCAGGCTTTGCTGCATCACATCGGTGAACAATCCGGCCTCGGACGTTGCGATCTTGTAGGCGTCCAGTCGGGCAAGATTGCGATCGAGATCCAGAAGATGCGAAAGATCGCCGCCAAGATGCCCCGAGACATCCTGAACCTTACCGCTCGACATCTCATAAGACAGTGTTTCGATCTGGGCTTTGATCTCAGAGGCACGTGTGCGCAACGTCATGCCGCGCGCCAGATCACCAATTGCGGTCAGTGTCATTCTTACAACCTCAGCAGTGTTTCCATAAGTTCATCGACAACCGTCATCACCCGCGCATTGGCGGAATAGGCCTGTTCGATCTGCATCAGTCGCTGCAGTTCCTGATCCGTATCCACGCCTTGTTCAGCTTCGATCTGGGCCATCTGCTGCTGCGCACCGGTTGCGAAGGTCTTGCGCTGTTCGGCCCGGTGTGCCTGCGCGCCTGCGTCAGACAGCAACGCCTCAGTCACTTCGGCTGCGCGCAGGTTGCCGGTGCCAAACAGGGAACCTGGAACAGGTCTTGCGTCGTTCAGGATTGCGCCAAAAGCTTGCAGCTGTGTTGAATCGCCTGGGTCTCCCAGCGTGGCTGCGCCAAGTCCAGCGCGTAGCCGCCAACTGTCGCCTCCGGCATCCGGGTCAACGATCGTATTCAGCGACAGGCGTGCGGCCAGCCCGGTGACCATGGCAGGATCGAACCGGCTGCCATCATCGGTGAACAGCCCCGGATCCGTTGCGGCTGCCGTTGGGTCGAGACCTGACGTTTCAAAGCGCTCGATGAGATCCCGCGCGACCGTATCCAGTTGCAGCTGGGCTTCAACCGCCAGTTCATCCCGGATGGTAAATTCAGCGGCTAACGCCCCGCCCCGTATTTGTGCTGTATCGCCGCCGGTATGAATGGGGTTTCCGTTCATTTCCAGGCCCGACAACAGCCCATTGCCGACTGTCATATGGGGTTTTGTTTCGCCGGTGGTGGTGAAGGCAAACTCTGATGCTTTGCCTTCGAGCAGGATCAGCCCGCCATCGGAATAGAGCGAAACCTGATCGTTGTCGCGCGGGATTACATTGACCGGGATCAGCGTGTTCACCTGATCAATCAGGATCTGACGCTGATCCTGTAAGGCGCCGATATCACCGCCTGAATTGCGAATGGCGGGGATCTTTGCGTTGAGGTCTTCGATATCCTTCAGCGTCTGGTTCAGGCTTTCCACCTGTGCCCCGATCCGCCGATCTGCATCAGAGCGCGCCTGACGGACCCCTTCGGATGCTGCATTCAGTTCATTGGTCAGATCGCGGCCCGCGCGGGCGGCCTGATCGAGCCGTTGGGCCGAATCCGGCAGGCTGGATGCAGTGATCAGGCTGCCATCAAAGGCCGCAAGTCGCGCGGCCAGTGACGTTGCATCATCCGCGGGACCGACAAGGTTTGCGAATTGCGACTGAAACGCTGCCAAGGAAGATTGCTGCGCCAGATCCGCGTCGGTGGCGCGCCGATTGGCAACCAGGACCGGGTCTTGATGACGGATCACGCCGACAGTGCGCACACCATTGCCCGAGATCGGGCTGGTAGTCAGTTCCAGTGACCGGCGCGCGTAACCAGGCGTGAGCGCATTGGCGACGTTGCCGGACACAACGGCAGCGCCGCGGCTGGCCGCTGTCAGACCGCCCAAAGCGTTATGTAAAGCTGTCGACATGTTCATGGCGCTGCTCCTTATCTATGTCCGAAACTCGGTTTATCGTTTGAGGTTCGTTGTTTCCTGCAACATCTCATCCACGGTCTGGATCACCGTCGCGTTCGAGGAATACGCGCGCTGGGTTTGGATCAGGGATGTCAGCTCGGTCGCGACATCGGTTGTTGATTCCTCGCGCGCGAATGAGATCAGCGAGCCAGTTGGGCCCTCACCCGCATTCCACAGGAAGAAGGTACCGCTATCGCGTGAGGGCGCGTAGGTCTGACTGTCCAGTGCTGTAAGGCCGTTGGGATTGGGGACATCCGCCAGCGGGATCTGGAACATACGGCGGCTGACGCCGGTATCATAAAGTGCATATACATAACCGTTTTCGTCCACCTGAACGCTGGTCATGGTGCCGACCGCAGCACCATCGCGCGTGATGGAAACCGGGGCGAAAGTGTCGGACAATTGCGTGATGCCATCCGCGTCGCCGATCAGGCCGATGTTTACCTCCATCGGGCCGCCCGCCACACTGACGACAACACTGCCGGTGGCTGGATCGTAAGCCCCACCCGAAACGGTCGTCACACTTGCCAATGTCCCACCGGCGGTGCGACTGTCGGTAAAGGTGAGTGTATATTCCCCGATCACGGCGCCGCCCGATGCCGAGTCGCGCAAGATCATTGTCCATTCGTTGCTGGAGCCTGTCGCCGGGACAGTTGGAACCAGTTCGATATCAATACTCTCGGATTTGCCCAGATTATCGAAGTATTCGACCGATAGAGGCTGCGTGTCGCCGGGTGCGCCAGCGTCAGTGGCCGTCGCGGGTAGGTTCATCCTCAGGTTCATTTGCGTTGTTGGTGCGCCTGACAGTTGATTGACGCTTAGCTGGACGGGTTCTAACGCGGCGGGCGTATCGCGTGGAACCGGGGGAATTGTACCGTCGGAGTTTGCGCGCCACCCCAGCAGAACCAGCCCGGATTCGGTGACCAGATAGCCTTGGTCATTGGTGCGAAACGAGCCAGTCGTGGTCAGCAGCATCTCATTCGAGCCGCCCACGACTTGCGAGCTAGAGCGTACCGGCAACATCCCACGGCCACGTACTGCCAAATCGGTTGAGTTGTTCGTTGTTACCAGTGAACCGCGCTGGTCGATCATACGTTGGCTGGTGGTCCTGACCCCGCCGGCGGAATAGCTGCCGCCCTGGCCCGAGGTGACCATGGAATGAAAATCCGTCTCGACCCGTTTATAGCCGAAGGTCGACGAGTTCGCGATGTTGTCGGAAATCGTCGCCAGCCTGTTGGCATTTGCCTTCAGCGCGGCGACACCGGCATTTAGCGAAGAGGAAATTGTCATCGGCACGCCCTTCTGTTGCGTCAATCAGTGATGCAACAGCTAATGCACTGCCCCTTAACAGCGCGCTAACAGGTAAAATGCGTTCTATCCTTTAGGGGTCACGCAGAAAAATCACCTCGATCCTGTTGTTACGAGGGGCCATCGGGTCATCGCTGTGCAATTTGCGGTCGGCATGGCCCGTTACCCGATCCAGCCGGGGTGGCGAAACGCCCTTATCCTGCAGCATTTGGCGCATGGACTGGGCGCGCGATGTCGACACATCCCAGGCTGGGTCATGGGCCAGAACCACCGGAGAGGCGCTGACGTGGCCTTCTACGGCTATTGGGTTGGTGACCAGATCTGATGCCCGTGCGATCAGCAAGGCCAGCGCCCGCATCACCGGTGTAGGCTTGTTGGTACCCGATTCGAACAAGGGCTGATCTTCGGTATCGAACAGCTCGACGATCAGGCCCTCATCCGTCACTCGCGTGACGATGTGTTTCAACAGCTTATCCGACACCACGCTTTCGCCGGTGCGACCCAAGAGCTGCGCCTCTAGCGTCGAGAAATCCTGTTTAGCCCCCTTGCCATCGGCGTCTAAACCAGTGGTCCCGCGGGCTTTGCGCGCATCGGTCGGAAACCGCGCGGTGGCCCCTTTGCCATCCATCACCAGAGTTTCTTCTGAAAATACACTGTTGCCGCCAAACGCCCCGTCACCCCCGCCTGAATCGGGGCTGATCGGGATAGCAGGCGAAAAGTAATCCGCCAGCCCCTTGCGTTGTGTTTCGGTCGTTGCGTTCAGCAGCCACATCAACATGAAGAAGGCCATCATGGCCGTGACGAAGTCAGCATACGCGACCTTCCACGCGCCACCGTGATGGCCATCGCCACCCGACACACGCTTCTTCTTGATGATGATTGGCGCCGCATTGGTTTGCGCACCCATCTCCACCACCTTTTTTATCACCCGAATAAAGGCTTAGCAGCGCAGGTCTTAATGCCCGTTTAATACTTAAAACTGTTTGGATTTCGCCTTACATCGGCAAGCTGGTTGAGGCGCGGCGCAGAATCAGGGATAGGCGATTGAAGCTGTTTTCAATCCCTTCAGGATCGGCTTTCCCCAGGAAGTCATCCAACTCCTGATGCACTTTGACGGCTTGATCCAGAACCGGATCAGCACCTTCGGTATAAAGCCCTGCTTTGATCATCACTTCGGATTGTTCGTAGCTGCCGATCAGCTTGCGGGTTTCGGTGATCATCTGATTCTGGGCCTCGGTCGCCGCCGCTGGAAGGGATCGAGATACCGACCGGCTGAGATCAATCGCGGGAAAGCGACCACGTTCAGCGATGTCACGACTGAGCACGATGTGTCCGTCCAACACCCCGCGCAGAATGTCGGCGACGGGTTCGTCCATGTCTGATCCGGCGACTAGAACGCTGAAAACGGCGGTGATGTCGCCTTGCTCGGGCGTGCCGGGCCCGGCGCGTTCGCAGAGTTTTGAGATCAGGGGTGTAACCGAAGGAGGGAAACCGCGCAGCGAAGGAGCTTCACCCATCGCGACGGCAATCTCACGATGGGCCTCGGCAAAGCGAGTGACCGAATCGGCCAGCAACAATACGCTCAACCCTTGATCGCGCAAATATTCGGCCACCGACATGGCCGACCAGGCGCACCGCCGCCGCGCCAAGGCAGATTGATCTGACGTAGCTGCAATTACAACCGACCGTTTCATCGCCTCAGGGCCAAGGGCATGGGTGACAAACTCATTCACCTCGCGCCCGCGCTCACCCACCAAAGCAACCACGACCACATCGGCTTGCATCGACCGGGCCAAGGTGGCCAGCAGGGTCGATTTCCCGACGCCCGAACCCGCGAACAGACCAATGCGCTGCCCGCGTACGATGGGCAGCATGGTGTTGAGCGCGGCAAGACCGGTCGCCATCCGGTCCCCCAATGGCTTGCGGTCAACAGCGGGGGGTGGGGGGTGCATGATGTCGCGTTCCTGTGTACCACGCAACAGCGGTTTGCCGTCCAGCGGTTTACCGAACGGGTCGATCACACGACCCAGCCAATGCATCCCGGGCGCAAAACTCGGCGATGGGTTCAGAATCACCCTGTCCCCCAGGCTCACCCCATCGGCTGCGCCACCGGGCATCATATGAATGTGGTCTGCGCCCACGTGCAGTACCTCGCCACCCAAATCGGGCCCGGATCGGCGGTGCAAGGTCAGCAGATCGCCGATGCGCGCCTGATGGTTCAACCCACTGATTTCTATGGCACCTTTTGCCACACCAGATACCAGTCCGACATGACTTACCGTGGTCATCCGGTCGAATTCGCATTTCAGAAGCATCGGGTCAAGATCTGACATCGTGGGTTCTCCAACTGAGTTCTGAAAACTGTTTCTAAAGGAATCGGGGTTAAGCCTTGATTGAAATCGATCGAGGGAGAAGCCCCGATGTTCTATGACCTGAACGTCTTTAAGACAGCGCACGCTATGGCAACCCATGCCGGGCAACGGCAGGCTGTCATCGCGCGCAACATGGCCAATGCAGATACGCCGGGTTACCAGCCTCGCGATATCGAGGCCTTTAAATCAGCCTTCGAAAATACCGGTCTGCAAACTCAGATGATGGCCACACGGCAGGGGCATCTGAATGGCGGCGGACTGGCAGGGCACAGCTGGGCCGAGTTCGCAGCCGACCCAAGTGGTGATCCGAACGGTAACGGCGTGTCACTGGAAGAAGAGATGCTGAAAGCCGTCGACGTCAAGCGGCAGCACGATCGCGCGCTGGCAATCTATAAGTCCTCGATGAACATTCTGCGCACCAGTTTGGGCCGCGGATAAGAGGGGGGTGAGATGAGCGATTTTTCCCACTCCCTCTCCGCCTCGGCCAGCGCCTTACGAGCACAGGCGGCCCGACTGCGTCATGTGTCCGAGAATATCTCGAACGCGGATACGCCTGGGTACCGGCGCAAGACAGTGCCGTTTGAAACCGTACAGCAGGACGGCAAAGCCATGGTGCAGGCCGGACGCGTACAACTGGATCGCCGAGATCTGCAACGTGTGCACGACCCAAGCCATCCGATGGCGGATGAAAGCGGTCACTATCTGGGCTCGAATGTCGATCTGATGATTGAGATCGCTGACGCGCGCGAAGCGCAGCGCAGCTATGAGGCCAACCTCAAGATGTTCGATCAGACGCGCAAGATGTCGTCGTCGCTAATGGAATTACTCCGGAAATAAAGGAACGCCAGAATGGATATCCGATCCCTGACCGCCGCGCAGAACTATGCCGGTGCACGCCCCGCCACGCAGGCTGACCCCGATCACGGCGCGATGGCGCAGGGGATGCGCACGTCCTTTCAGGACTTTGCAGCCACGCTGAAACATAGTGAGCAGATGTCTCAGGCCGCAATGACAGGACAAGCGGACCCACATGCGCTGGTGCAGGCACTGGCGCAAACCGAACTGGCCGTCGAAACCGCCGTTATCGTGCGCAACAAGGTGGTTGAAGCTTATCAGGAAATCCTGCGGATGCCGGTCTGAGCGATGCTGAGCGAAGGTCTGTTCTATGACATCGTGCGTCAGGCGTTGTGGATCGCGGTGATCACCTCAATCCCCATTTTGGCCGTGGCGCTGGTGTCGGGTCTGGTCATTGGTCTGTTCCAAGCGCTTACCTCGGTTCAGGAAATGACCCTGACCTTTGTGCCCAAACTGATCGCCATTGTCGTCGTGTTCTGGATTTCCATGGGCTTCATGACCCAGACACTTGTCACCTTTTTTACGGGCACTCTGGTGCCGCTGATCGCCGGAGGTCGCTGATGGATACCGCCTATGTCACCTTATCCCGTCAATCCGGGCTGATGAATGAAATGCGGTTGGTGGCGAACAACATCGCCAATGCGAATACCACCGGCTACCGCCAGCAGGGGCTGGTGTTCTCGGAATTCATCCGCGATATGCCCAACGCGCCATCCCTGTCCATGAGCCGGGCCGAGGCGCGCAATACCTCCTTGCAGCAAGGGGTGTTGACCGAAACCGGAGGGCAGTTTGATTTCGCCATCGAGGGTGAGGGATTCTTCATGCTCGAAACGCCTGAAGGCAATCGCCTGACGCGGGCGGGCAGTTTCACACCAAATGCCCAAGGTGATCTGGTGGCCGCGGATGGTTCAGCCGTTTTGGACAGCAATGGATCACCAGTTTTCGTCCCGCCGGATGCGGCGACCATCGATGTCGGCGCGGATGGAACGCTCAGCGTGAATGGGCAGTTGCTGGGGCAGATCGGTATCTATCGGGTGGCCGATCCCACGACTTTGGTTCGTGAGGGCAACACGCGTTTTCGGCCTCAGGGCGATGTCGACCCCGTCGATGAGCCCGTTGTCCTGAATCGCTTTCTGGAAGGGTCCAACGTGAATGCGATCGAACAGGTCACGCGCATGATCGAGATTCAGCGCGCCTATGAGCTGGGCCAAAGCTTTCTGGAAACCGAGGATGCGCGCGTGCGCGGAGCCCTCGACGCGCTGATGCGCTGACCTGAACAAGGAGAAATTGATATGCGTGCTTTGAAAATCGCAGCCACAGGCATGACGGCGCAGCAGATGCGGGTCGAAACGATCTCGAACAACCTCGCCAACATGAACACCACCGGCTACAACGCCCGCCGCGCGGAATTTGCCGATCTGCACTATCAGCAGATGGCGCGCGCTGGCGCGGTCAATGCATCGGACGGAACGGTTCTGCCGACTGGCATTCAGTTGGGTTTGGGCGTCAGACCCGCTGCTGTCTCGGTGCAACTGGAGCAAGGCGCGATTTCGGCCACAGGCAGCGATCTGGACGTTGCTATCGAAGGGCGCGGCTATCTTGAAGTGACGCTGCCAAATGGGCAATCCGCCTTTACCCGCGACGGCAGCCTGAAGCGATCCGCCGAAGGGCTGATCGTCACGTCTGACGGGTTTGCCGTGGCGCCCGAGATCACGATCCCCGACGATGCGCGGTCGATCTCGATCAACGCATCCGGTGAAGTCTACGCCTATTTCGACGACACGCCCGAAGGGCAGCTGCTGGGCGAGTTTTCACTCGCCAGTTTCTCCAATGCCAAAGGGCTTGAGGCAATCGGAAGCAACCTGTTCAAGGAAACCGAAGCCTCGGGTGCACCAATCCAGGGTGTGCCTGGCGAGGATGGGCTTGGCACCTTGCGGCAGGGTTATCTGGAAGACAGCTCGGTCGATGCCGTGCGTGAGGTCACTGAACTGATCGAAGCGCAACGCGGGTATGAGATGAACGCCAAGGTCATCACCGCCGTCGATCAGATGATGAGCGCCACAACACAGGTGCGCTGATGAGGGGTCTTGGTCTGATCTTCCTGATCGCGGCGCCGATAACTGCACTTGCGGATATCGTGGTTCCGACCCGCACAATACGCGCGAAAGAGATCATCTCGGCCGCCGATCTGGAGTTGAAACACACTGACATGCCCGGCGCTGTAAGCGACCCTGCGGAGCTGATCGGGTTTGAAGCACGGGTCGCCCTGTATCCGGGCCGACCGGTGCGCGCAGCAGATGTCGGCCCACCGGCCATCGTGGATCGGAATGATCTGGTGGTCTTGGTCTTTAATCGGCAACCCCTGTCGATCAGCACTGAGGGGCGGGCCCTTGGGCGCGGCGCCGTGGGTGAGCGTATCCGGGTCATGAACCTGTCGTCCCGCACAACGGTCACTGGTCTGATCCGGCCCGATGGTCAAATCGAGGTGAAGTAATGTCTGGACTGTCTAAACCCCTTCTGCTGACGATTTTCGCGCTTTCGGCCTGTAGCCGTTTTGATCACTTGGGCAAACCGCCCAGCTTTACACCCAAAGACGACTCACCCGAGCAGGTGGCGATGCTGTGGCCTGGATTGCCTTTGCACACTCAAACCCAGCGCGCGGTGGATAGGTCGTCGCTCTGGAGTGGTGGTCAGCAATCCCTTCTGGGTGATCAAAGGGCGATCAAGAAAGGTGATATTCTGACGGTCGTCATTGAGCTGGACGAAGAGGCGGAATTCTCGAACAATACCAGCCGCTCGCGTTCGGGTTCGGAATCCCTTGAGGTTCCTAACCTGTTCGGCCTGCCTCAGCGCGCAGAAGACCACTTGCCCGAAGGGGTAACGTTGGAAGACGCGGTTGGGATTGAATCCGATTCCGCCAGTTCCGGCCGCGGATCGGTCCGGCGAAACGAGAAGCTGACCTTGCGGGTCGCCGCGACCGTGCTGGATGTGTTGCCAAACGGTGTTTTGTCGATATCGGGATCGCAGGAATTGCGCGTCAACTTTGAATTGCGAGAGCTTTTGGTGGCCGGCTATGTCCGCCCCCAAGATATCTCGCGCAAGAATGAGATCACCTATGACAAAATCGCGTCCGCGCGCGTGTCTTACGGTGGGCGTGGCCAGATCACCGATGTTCAACAACCGCGCCTGGGTCAGCAAGTGCTCGACTCGCTCTTGCCCTTCTGAGGATCGCAGATGATGAAGATCTTGCTTCCAGTCGTGTTTCTTGTCCTGGGTCTGGGCGCCGGAATTGGCGCCGGCGTGTTCTTGATGCCTGAAAAAGCACCCGAGGCGGTTTCCGAGGATAAAGAGGCTAAGGAAACGCCAGATAAAGGCCACAAGGCAGACAAAAACGATAAGAAAGAAGCGTCGAAAAAACCGTCGAAGGATGGTGACCCGGGTGGTTTTGAGTATCTAAAGCTGCCCAAACAGTTTGTTGTTCCTGTGGTCAAGGATGACCAGATCACGGCGATGGTAACGATGTCTCTCAGCATTGAGGCTGATCCGGCTATCACCGAAACATTTTATGCCATGGAGCCCAAGCTGAGGGACAGGTTTTTGCAGGTGCTTTTTGATCATGCCAATACCGGCGGCTTTGATGGGATATTCACCGAGTCAGACAATCTGACCGTTTTGCGCAAAGCGCTGCTCGAGGTCGCGCGCAAGGATTTGGGGTCGGATGTTTTTCAGGTGTTGATCATGAGCGTGAACCGGCAAGATAGTTGAACTCGCTACGGCCTGACCGGTTGCAGTCAGGCTATCAAGGACTCGAATGCGTCTTATCTTTTGCTTTTTGCTGCGCATTTCGCATGGTCTTGGATACAGACGCGATGGCCTGCTGGCGCCCAAAGGCAGTTCGAAGCTGTTCCATAGCGGCCTGTTTCTGAGCACGCACGCGTGCCAGCTCCATGTTTAACTGGCGTCGCGTCGCAGATTCCCAGGCGTTCCAAAGGATATCTGTTCCCGTAACACGGTAGCCTTCGGTCCCTGCGCTGTCCTGTCGTGTCTGTGCCACCTGATGGTCCAACCAAACCAACTGCTTCTGTACCTGTGCTTCTGCTTCGATCACCGGGCGCAGAGCCTGATGTTGCTTCTGGAACATCGCATCGGTTGCCATTTGCAGGGCCGAGAGTTTTTTCAGTTTCACCGGATCTGACCTTTCGCCCGTTTGCGCATTGCTTCGGCAAATCGGATCGCAGCCGCGACGGGGCGGTAGTGTTCCTCTGGAATTTCCTGGCCGATCTCCACCGTTGCATGCAGGGCACGGGCTGTCGGTGGATCTGAATGTATGGGAACGCCTGTCTCACTGGCGGCGGATCTGATTGCAGCTGCAACCTCATCCACGCCTTTGGCCACGCAAACGGGCGCGGAACCCGGTATGCGCGACCATTTGAGGGCCACGGCGAAATGTGTCGGGTTGACAATGATGACATCTGCTGAGGGCACGTCGGACATCATCTGGTTGGTTGCAATTTCCTGAGCACGCTGACGCCGCTGCTGTTTCACATGCGGATCACCTTCGGCGTCTTTGGTTTCGTCTTGAATCTCTTTGCGGGACATCCGGTTTTTGCGCATATGCTCGGCATATTGCCAAATGTAGTCGATGACGCCGATGGCCAGCGCGATGGCGATCACGATGAATAGAAACCGAAACAGTAGGTTCATCATCAACAGGATCGATGATTTCGCAGGCGCTGCGCTGGCGGAAACAATCTCGGTCAGGTTCGCCTTCAGGAACAAGGCCAGGCAGGTGCCGTAGATCAGCAGTTTTGAGAAGCTTTTGGCAAATTCGAACAACCCGCCGCGCCCGAACTTGTTCTTTGCATTCGAAACGATCGAAATGCGCGAAATCTTAGGTTTCAGCTTGGTCGGCGCAAAGATCAGTGCGCGCTGGGCGATCAGGCATAGCAGGACAGCTGCCGCAGGGATCGCAAAATGCAGGGATACAGGAACTAATGCGCCTCGCAATAGTCCGGCGACCGGTGCGGTGGCTGGCCCGGTCGTCAACAGCTGAGCCAGCGTGTCCGATTGATCAATCATCACCATAAACAACGTGCCCAGATGCTGGGCCGTGTACTGGCCGGCGGCCAACAGCGCGATGATCAGGCCTGTATAGCCTGCGACCACGGAGAGGTCGCTGGATTTTGCCACCTCTCCTTTTTCGCGTGCTTTTTGCAGCTTCTGCGGGGTGGGCTCAAATGACTTGTCGCTGTCATCATCTGATGCGCTCATGGTGCACCCCCCGCCGGGTTGATCAGAAAACCGTTCAAGGCGTTAGACCAGACGGACAGGATCAGCGGCGCACCGGCAAAGAGCAGAAACAGGCCCGCGAATGTGATCGCAGGCGCCCCGACAAAGGCGACCATAAGCTGCGGCATCGCGCGGTTGATAACGCCCAGAGCCAGGTTGTAGATCAACGAGGCGATCACGAATGGGGCCGCCAAGGCAAAGGCCAGACTGAAACTGGACGAGATCTGAGCGACCCCCCATCGCGACAGGTCCGAAGGGGCGGGAAGACTGCCCATCGGGAACATGGCGTAGCTTTGGATCAAGAACTGGGCAGCGCGGATATGCAGCCCCAGAATGACCGCCAGGGTCAGCCCGGCCAGCATCAGAAAGTACCCCATCGCTGGAAGAGGGTCAGCCGCGCCACCCAGCAATTGCGACAGCGATGTGGATTGCGCGGCGATGGCTCCTGCGGTTTGTAAGGCCAGAACAAACAGGCGCAGCCCGATACCGAGGACCATTCCGACCAGAACCTCCGTCCCCACAAGGCGCACCATGGGCAGAAAACCGGGTGCAAGGTCTGGTGGCCGAACGGCGGGTAAGATGATCAGTGTGAAGGCAATCGAAATGCCCAGCTTCACACGCACTGGAATGCTGCGTTCTCCGAAAGCGGGCAGCAGAGATACAAAGGCAGAAACCCGCAGAAAGACTGCAAACAAATGCCATAGATTTTGGCCGATCTGCCCTAACAGCTCTGGTGGTAAGGCGATCATGCAGGAATGGTTCCGACCAGGGACGGGCGTGCCTCCAGCCCGATCTCTTCAAACGACAGAACCGGGTTTGCGATGCCCCGCGCCTGCACGATCGTGCGCAGTAACCGGCGGCGCCGGGTCGAGGTTACGACAGCCGGAAACAGCCCGCTATCTGCGGATTTTGCTACGCTGCTGACCACGCCATCGGCCAGTTTGTTGAACAGATTGGGGGGTAGCGCCACGTCTAGCGCGGCATTGGGTGCGTCGATCTGATAGCTGGCGAACGTATCCTCCCACTCCGGCGCAAGCTGGATCAGGGGGATCGATCCGTCTTCGCGCTTCATTTCGGCGACCAGCTGGAAGCCAAGCCGCTGGCGGACAATCTCGCAAATCCCCTCGGGTTGGGTGGTGGTCAGCCGTGCCTCGGCCACGCTTTCCAGGATCAGGGCCATGTTGCGGATCGAGACGCGTTCGTCCAGCAACAGGCGCAGCACAGCGTGCAGCGTGTCGATCGGCACCTTGTCCGGGATCAGTTCGTCCAGCAGTTTCTTATTGGCCTCGGCCCGAACCGGATCGCTCAGCCGGGTCATTTCAGAGAGCAGACGCCGCAGCGATTTCAGCGTCAACAGGCGCGAGAAGTTCTGTTTGATGATCTCCAGCAGATGGGTCGCCAGAATCTCGGGCGGTGAGACGATGGTGGCGCCACTTAGCGCGGCGTCCTCCTGATCTTTGGGCAGAATCCAACGCGCAGGTGCGCCATAGACAGGTTCGGTCACGTCATTGCCGTCGGGCAGCAGGTCAAACCCGTCCTGTACCAGCGCCAGAACCAGATCGGGGTTCAACACGCCACGGGCCTGTTCTACGCCCTGCACCTTGATCACATAAGTACCCTTAGGCAACTCGGCGCGGTCGGTCAGGCGAATTTCGGGTAGGATCAAGCCAAAGGTCGAGGCAACATAGGTTCGCATATTGGCGATCCGTGCATCCAACCCAGTGCCTTGGTTCAGCACCATGCTGACAAGATCGGGCGCAAATTCCAGATGGACATCGTCGAGGTCCAGAATATCCCCGATGGCTTGCGATACCGGTGCGTCTGCCTCGTTTGATTGAGGTTCTGGCACAAGTGCCGCTGCCTTCTGGCTGCGATGCACGTGATACGCAGTATAGCCCAGCACGCCCGCGCCCAGGATAAACGGCAAAAACGGCAGGCCCGGCACCAGGGCAAACAGAACCATCAGCACTGCCACGGTAGCGAGTGCTGCGGGATGCTTGCCCAGTTGTGAGAAAATCGCGTTGTCGGTGGCCCCTTGGGTGCCCCCGCGTGCTAACAAAAGGGCAGAGGCGATTGAGATGATCACAGCCGGGATTTGCGATACCAGACCGTCGCCCACGGTCAAAATGGCGTAGGTCTCGAATGCCGAAGCGACCGGCATTCCATGCACGATCACGCCCATCACCAGCCCCATGACAAGGTTGAGAAGCGTGATCAGAAGCCCGGCAACCGCATCCCCTTTGACGAATTTTGAGGCTCCATCAAGCGAGCCGAAAAAGGTGGTTTCCTGCTGCTCGCGCTCACGCCTTTCTTTGGCTTGCTGGTGATCGATGGCCCCAGCGGACATATCGCTGTCGATGGCCAGCTGTTTGCCGGGCATCCCATCCAGCGCAAAGCGGGCCCCAACCTCGGCCATGCGGGCGGCGCCCTTGGTGATGACCATGAAATTCACGATCAGCAGGACGCCGAACACCACGAGGCCCAGAAAGATGCTACCGCCCATCACGAAATTGGCAAAGCCTTCTATCACGCCCCCGGCGGCGTTGGGCCCGGTATGGCCCTGACCGATGATCAGCTTAGTCGAGGACACGTTCAACGACAGTCGCAGCATCAATGAGGCTAGCAGGATCGTCGGGAAGGACGAAAAATCCAGCGGGCGTTCAATGAACAGGGTCAGCGTAAAGATCAGAATGGCCAGCGCGAAAGACGCAGCCAGCCCCACATCCAGCACCCAGGCGGGCATGGGCAGGATCATCATCACAATGATGGTCATCAGCGCCAGCGCCAGCAAAACGGTGGGCGAGAACAGGGATCGGGCGTCGATCTTGGGCAAGCTGAACTCCTAGTTGAAGGCGATGAAGGCTGTGGCGGATGTGCCGCTGGGAACCAGTGATCCCAGCATTCCTTGCCCGGATTGTGCGGGTTGAAGCGGGATCAGCGGGGCGGCAGCGCCCGTGAATGGATCACGTGACATCGCTGTAGTTCGTGATGCGGCTGCGGTATCCAGCTGAGCCAACACGGTCTGGAACCGGTCTTTATAGGCACGGGCCAGTTCGGGTGTGCGCGAATGATACGCCCCTGCAGCGGCAGGCCAGGAGCCCAGCTCGGCATACAGCTCCTTCAGAAATCGTGCGGCATAAAGGGCGTTTTCATCCGGGTCGAACATCGCGTCGATGGAGCGGAAAGCGGTGCCGTGCCAACGATAGTTGAGCTGGAAACACCCGACGTCAAAGCTGCGTTTGCCTGCTTTGAATACGCTAAACACATAAGATTTGGCTTCGATCTCGGTGTCGAACCAAACCCCTTGCCCCTCGACATTGATGGTCCAGGGCCAAGGGGTGTAGTGGCCGCCAAAGCTGCGACCGGTTTCAACTCGCGTGATCGCGCGCAGCACCTCCAGCGGCACATCTTCAGTCACTGACGCCCTACGTGCCGCCTGATCGCAGATATCGCCGGTGCGCGCATCGGGCAGGGCAAAACCCGCCTGTGCGGTCAGCACCTGCGAGAATAGAAGGGAAAACAAAAACAAGCGCGTTGGCATTCTGCCGGTCCGGGATTCTGATCTGTCCCGGCCAAGCTAGCCAATCATTGGTTTACAGGCGGTTATCGGCAATTCATTTCCGGTCAATGCGCCGACCGAACACCACGCTTGTATTGGTGCGCAACACGCCGGGGATTTTGGCCAGATCATCGACCAGAATATCCAGATCTTCGATTCGGGGGGCTTCGGCCGACAGCAGCAGGTCGAACTCGCCATTGATGGACAGGCAGCGCTTGACCTCGGGGTAGGTTTCCAACCGTTTGATGATACGAGTGGTTTCCTTTTGCTGCACCTCAAGCAGCACGACCACCTGCACCCGAGGCGCGTCATCGGCGGTGTTCAATACAACGGAATAGCCCGCAATCACGCCGCGTTCTTCCATGCGTTTAATCCGCTCGTGCACTGTGGTGCGGGCTAAGCCCAGCTTTGCTGCGATGGTCGTGGTTGTGTCACGGGCGTTGTGTTGAAGGGCCGCGATGATGCGGCGGTCAATCTGATCCATGAGATCTCCGGCATGGGGTCGCATTGGTGTAAAGCAAGTTGGCACCGTGGCTCAAGGCTTCTGCATCGTCTGGGGGCGTTCGGAGCGTGGCCAGATCCATAGGGCGGTGACCAGGCCAAGACTGGCAGCGCTGGCCATGCCAGCCAGAGCGATTGTTGCCCCAAACCGAGTCATCAGCCAACCAGCTAGCGGGTACAGAACCAGCCAACAGGCGTGCGATAGCGTGAATTGGGCGGCGAAGGCGGCGGGGCGATCCTCGGGACTGGCCGAACGGGTCAGCAAGCGGCCTGAGGGGGTCATGGACATGGAATACCCTAAGCCAGACAACACCCAAAGCCCGGTCAACATGGGCAGCGTCACGATTGTGGAGCTTGATACAAAAGCTGCGAGCAGCATCGTGGTCGTGCCAATTGTGGCGCCAGTCAACATGACCCGTCGATCCGGCACCCGATCCAACAAGGGTGGTAACAGAAACGCTGCGATCATCGATCCTCCGCCGAATCCTGCTAGCGCAATGGCCACGGCACTTTCCGACAGGCCCAGATCGGATCGCACCAGGACCACCGTATTCACGATGACCATCGAACTGATCGCCGCAGCGCACCAACTGAGCGCCAGCAGACCGCGCAGGCGGGGTGTCGCCAGATAGAGGCGGATACCGCGTGAGGTCCGATCATAAATGCCTTTGTGCCCCGATGGTTTGGGTGATGGCAGGATAACCGAGACCACCAGAAGGGCCGAGGCGATAAAGCCAAGGCTTGTGCCCAGAAACAGAGTGTTGAAGCTGACAAACAGCAGCAATAGCGCTGCCAAAATCGGGCTCAGCAGGCTTTCAAGGTCATAAGCCAAGCGCGACAGAGACAGAGCACGGGTATAGTCGTGCTCATCCGTCAGGACATCGGGGATTGTGGCCTGAAAAGCCGGGGTGAATCCTGCCGAGGCCGATTGCAGCACAAAGATCAGGACAAAGACCTGCCAGATATCCGTGACAAAGGGCAGGCAGAGGGCAACAGCTGCGCGAACAAGGTCGAGAACCACCAGCAGTTTGCGCCGATCAAGCTGTTCGGCAAAGGCTGCCGCAAGCGGGGCGATGGTCACATAAGCGATCATCTTGATGGTCAGCGCCGTGCCCAGCACAAGCCCCGCGGCCTCGCCCGCCAGATCATAGGCCAGAAGGCCAAGCGCTATTGTTGCCAACCCCGTTCCCGTCAGGGCAACGACCTGCGCCGCCAGCAGATGGCGATAGGTCCGGTTGTGCAGGACGCTGAGCATAGGTCAGACATGCTCCGTAAGGAATGCGAGCGTCAATGGCCACTATCGTGTTCGGACAGGATACGACCACCGGGGATATTGGCTATTATGTGCCACTATCCAACAATTTAGGCGGATAACAAGACGCTTTGACCTTACAAGCCGGACGGCGTTGAGTTTGACGACCAAACCGCCTATCTCGGGGTGCGAGACCGCACAAAGGACAAATCCGTGGCGAACCATCTGTACAACAACGACCTGCCAGACGGGCTGGACCTGGGGCCTGTCGTGGCCATCGACTGTGAAACCATGGGGCTGAACCCGCATCGGGACCGCCTATGCGTGATTCAGATGTCCGGAGGGGACGGCAACAGCCACATCATTCAAGTTGAAAAGGGGCAGACCGAGGCTCCGAACCTGTGCGCCATGCTGGAGAATCCTAATGTGTTGAAACTGTTCCACTTTGGCCGGTTCGATATCGCGGCGATGTATCATGCGTTTGGGGCGCTGGCGGCTCCGGTCTACTGCACCAAAATCGCCAGCCGTCTGGTGCGCACCTATACCGACCGTCATGGGCTCAAGAACCTCTGTCAGGAGCTGATCGGCGTAGACATCTCGAAACAACAGCAGATGAGCGATTGGGGCGCGGAAACCCTGACCGAGGCGCAGTTGGATTATGCCGCGTCCGACGTTCTGTATCTGCATCAACTGCGCGACGCTTTGGACGGGCGTCTGGCCCGCGAAGGTCGGACCGAGATGGCGCAGGCCTGTTTTGATTTCCTGCCCATGCGTGCGAAACTTGACCTCGCAGGCTGGCCCGAAACGGATATTTTTGCGCACTCATGACCGATACCGAAGCATTCCTGAAGACAGCCCGCCAGGTTGTCACCGACGAGGCCCGCGCACTGGATGTGCTGGCCGACAGTCTGGACGCGCATTTTGCCGAAGCGATCCAGATGATCCTAAAGGCCACGGGCCGTCTGATTGTCAGCGGGATCGGTAAATCCGGACATATCGGTCACAAGATCGCAGCAACTCTGGCCAGCACGGGCACGCCTGCCTATTTCGTGCATCCAGCTGAGGCGAGCCATGGCGATCTGGGCATGGTGTCGAAAGGCGATGTGGTTCTGGCGATCTCCAACTCTGGCGAAGCGCCGGAATTGGCCAACCTGTTGGCCTTTACCCGTCGGTTTGGCATTCCACTGATTGGTCTGTCCAGCAAGCCTGAGAGCTCATTGATGAAACAGGCGGATGTGCATTTGCTGATCCCGTCAATGGGTGAGGCCTGCGGGTTCGGTATGGTGCCTTCGATCTCGACGACATTGACCCTGGCCATGGGCGATGCGCTGGCGATTGCGTTGATGAAGTACCGGGATTTCAAGCCCGAGAACTTTCGCGACTTTCATCCCGGCGGCAAGCTGGGCGCGCAGCTGAGCAAGGTGCGGGACCTAATGCATACGGATATGCCGGTTGTGACCTCAGATACTCCGATGAGTGATGCCCTGCTTGTCATGAGCCAAAAAAGCTTTGGTGTTGTGGGGGTCACTGACGAGGCTGGCCGCCTGTTGGGCATCGTCACGGATGGTGACTTGCGTCGGAACATGGATGGTTTGCTGGAAAAATCCACCCAAGAGGTGATGACCCGCGACCCGATGACGATCGCGCCCAATGCCTTGGCTGAAGAAGCGGTGGCCATCATGAATGAACGCAAAATCACCTCACTTTTCGTGGTTGATCCTGACGCAGATGGGCAGGCGCAGGGGCTGCTGCATATTCACGACTGTCTGCGCGTCGGTCTGGGTTAAGGAGAGGCTGAGGTGGACCGCTATTCCCGCATGGTACAGTTCCTGAAGGTTCTGTTGCCGCTTGCGGCGATTTTGATGCTGTCCACCGTATTCCTTCTGTCGCGCAGCATCGAAACCAATGTCTCGGGTCCGTTTACGCAGCAGGACATCGATGCGCGTCTGGCCGAACAAGTGGTCACGCAACCAGATTATCGCGGTACTACCCGCAAGGGCGAAGACGTGCAGATCGGCGCTACAAAGGCAACGCAAGGCACCGAAGGGTCAGTGCCGACAGCCTCAGAGTTTCGTGGCCGGTTTGGGTTGTTAAGCGGCGGCGCAATCACGCTGGATTCGAATTCAGGAATGATCCGCCCCGACAAAGGCACAGCGACCTTTGTGGGGGATGTGGTGATCAGGACGGCAGATGGGATCGAAGTCACCACCGATTTGCTAAACACCGCATTGGATGAAATCCGGGGCGATACGCCCGGTCAGGTCAATGGAACTGGCCCCATAGGTGATTTTTCGGCGGGTCGTATGACCTTCGGTGCGGAAAAAAAGGACGGCCCGGTCCATATTCTTTTTACAGACGGCGTGAAGCTGGTGTATGAGCCTCAGAAAGCAGAAAGATAACCTGTGTTTGATTTTCGTTTCGTCCTTTTAAGTTTTGCGCTTGTAACAGGTGCTGTTTCTGCAACTGCGCAGCAGGCGCAGGTGGCTTTTGGGGCGACGCGCGCGGACCCGACCCTGCCGGTCGAGGTGACCTCGGAAACTCTGAATGTGAATCAACAGGACGGCTCGGCCGAGTTTGTCGGCAATGTGGTTGTCGTGCAGGGTGAAATGCGGCTGACGGCCGAGCGTGTTCTGGTGATCTACAACCAGGAACGATCCGCCATTGATCGTCTGGAAGCGACCGAGAACGTGGTTCTTGTCAGCCCACCCGACGCTGCCGAAGGCGATTGGGCCGAATACACCATCGACAGCGGTGTGATCGTAATGCGGGGCAATGTGCTGCTGACCCAGGGCCCCAGCGTGATCAGCGGCGATCAGATGAATGCAAACCTGACCACAGGCACCGCAACCATGACCGGCCGGGTCAAAACGATCCTGCAGCAGGGGAACAACTGATGGCGCGTCCCCAACTGTCGGTCGCCGAAGGCAATTCCGGGCTTCGGATTGAAAAGCTGCGTAAATCCTACCGGAAAAAAACCGTTATCCGCGATGTGTCGATGACGCTTGACCGGTCCGAAGTTGTCGCGTTGTTGGGCCCAAATGGGTCAGGCAAAACCACGACATTCTATTCTGTGGCCGGGCTGGTCTTTCCCGAAGCAGGCACAGTGACGATTGACGGTCAGAATGTGACCACATTGCCGATGTATCGTCGTGCCCGTATGGGGATCGGATATCTGCCGCAAGAGATGTCGATTTTCCGCGGCATGAGTGTCGAGGACAACATCGCCTCGGTTCTCGATATCACTGTCAACCATGCGCACCGCCGCAAAGAGCGGCTGGAAGAACTGCTTTCAGATTTTTCCATCGAACATCTGCGCCGTGCGCCAGCGCTGGCCTTGTCCGGCGGCGAGCGGCGCCGGGTTGAGATCGCGCGCTGTCTGGCGGCTGATCCGAAGTATCTGCTGTTGGACGAACCCTTTGCAGGTGTGGACCCGATCAGTGTGGGCGATATTCGCCATCTGGTCGCGGATTTGAAAAAGCGAGGGATTGGGGTTTTGATCACCGATCACAACGTCCGTGAAACACTGGAAATCGTTGATCGCGCCTATATCCTGCATGACGGTCAGGTTCTGATGTCCGGCACGCCGGGTGAAGTGGTGGAAAACGAAAACGTGCGCCGCGTCTATCTGGGCGAAAACTTCCGAATTTCATAGGCTTGCGCGGAAATGCGCCGGGCGCATGGCGGAAATCGCGTATATACGCTCTTGTTTTGATTGACTCTTCCGCCGCCTCTTGGCTCAATTGGGCCATGGCATTTATTCGGTTCCAGACTGGATCTCGATGTCCCTTCCCCGAAGGGTCGGGTCAACAGCAACCGATCAGAATGTCGATACCCCCCACCCGATAAAAACAAGTACGTTGCGCGACGCAACGTCAAAATGGGTGTGAATTGTGAAGGAGATCACATGCGTTACCAAATCAGCGGAAAACAGATCGACATCGGCGCGGCCCTGCAAAACCACGTGCAGACCGAGCTGGGCGAGGTCGTTGGCAAATATGCCCAGCGTCCAACTGACGCCAACGTCGTCTTTTCCCGTTCAGCGCATGAATATGTTTGCGAAACCACTGTCCACTTGTCGACGGGCCTGACGGCGCAGGCCAAAGCCCATGCGACCGAGATCTACGCAGCGTTCGAGGGGTGCTGCGACAAGATGGAAACACAATTGCGCCGTTATAAGCGCCGTCTGAAAGACCATCACAAAGATCGGTCCGAGCCGGTTGAACTCTTTGGAGCGTCCTCTTATATCCTCGCCTCTGACGAATCGGACACGGCAGATGAACCCGAATCGCTGCAGCCCATGATTGTGGCTGAGATGGAAACAAAGATCCCATCGCTCAGCGTCGGTGAGGCCGTTATGCAAATGGAACTTGCTGGCGCCCCGGTGCTGGTGTTCAGAAATGAAAACAAGGATGGATTGAATGTCGTGTATCGTCGGGACGACGGTAACATCGGCTGGATCGATCCTTAACAGGCAAGATTGAAAAGGCGGGGCCCCGCATTTGCCGGGCCCGCTACGGAGCATGATCATGGAGCTTTCGAGCATTCTGAAGCCCGAAGCAGTACGTGTTTTGTCAGCAGCTTCCAGCAAGAAGCGGCTGTTTCAGGAAATCGGTGAGGTCGCCTCGGCAACGCTGGGTCTTGAGGCCCAGTCAATCGTTGATTGCCTGCTGGAGCGTGAAAGCCTTGGCCCAACAGGTGTTGGCCATGGCGTGGCTTTGCCGCATGCGCGCCTGCCCGATATAGCTGGCGTATCCGGCGTATTTGTAATGCTGGAAAAACCAATCGATTTTGGATCGGTTGATCGTCAACCGGTGGACATCGCCTTTTCCTTGTTCGCCCCCGAAGAGGCGGGCGCAGATCATCTGAAGGCGTTGGCCCTTGTGTCGCGTACGCTGCGTGACAGTTCGGTCTGTGCAAAGCTGCGCGCCAACCCTGATCCGGTCAAGCTTTATGCTATTTTGACCGAAGCACAGTCGATGCAAGCTGCTTAAAGACCTGATGAAAATATGAAGCCCCCGAAATTCGGGGGCTTTTCTTGTTTATGGTATTCGCGGATCAGCCGCCGGTACCCATTTCCAGCGTCCACCAGATTTTCCCGCCATTTTCCTGATGCCAGGCAAAACCCATCTGGGTCGCCTTGGGGTCCATGATCACCGCGCGTGGGCCGGATTCCTGCATCCAGGCAGCAAGGGTTTCGGTTTCGGTTTCGTAGGTTTCCGAGATCGCTTCGCCCAGGAACGTCCCGAAATATCCAACCCGAGCGGCGCGGTCGATGGGTGATGAGCCATCCGACCCAAAGTGCCAAGGGCGATTCTGCCGAGCCATATCCTTAGAGTGGGTCGCCGCAGCCGCATTCAGCTGTGCGTTCAGCTGAACGGCCTGTAACCCTTGAGCCTGGCGCAGCGCGTTGACCGAATCCAGCATCCGGAATTGCAGCTTTTCGGGGTTGCCGCGAATTTTATACACCGTGGGCAAGGGGCGGCCATCGGCACCCAGAGTTGTGGACTGTGGGGTGGTACATGCCGCCAGCGCGACAAAGCAAAGCAAGAGTAGAGAAACGATACGCGTCATGATCGACCTGATGTTTGTGTCGTTAACGGGCATATCGTGCCAGACGGTGCGGGGCAAACGCCCAATGTCACAGGGCTGCATGATTCTGCCGGTTTGATTTGCGACTGAAGCATTCTGGCAATAGAATGCCCAAAATTTCAGAACTCGCCCTCGCAAAGGACCGCACTCATGGTCAAGAAACGCATTTCCCCTCAGACCCGCCGGGGTTTCCTGTCTGGCGCGGCTGCCATGGTGGCAAGCCCGGCGCTGGCGCAATACATCCCTGGCGATCCGTTGCGCCCTGCGCCCGAGCCCGAAGCCGCGGTGCGCCGCAATGTTTCGGGATTCCGTGCGCTGGACTGGCAGCCTTACTTCTCGAACACCAGAAACGGGGCCATTCTGGTCGATACTGTGTCGCGAGCGCTGCATTATTGGTCAGATGACCAAACTGTGTACAAACTCTACCCGTCATCGGTGCCTTTGACCGAAGAAATGACCCGCCGTGGCCGTACCAGCGTCATTCGCAAGGTCGAGGGTCCAAGCTGGGCACCGACCCCTTCGATGAAGAAGCGGAATCCTGAATGGCCTGACTATATCCCGCCCGGACCAGATAACCCATTGGGAACACATGCTTTATATCTGGGGTGGAAGTACTATCGCATCCACGGAACGCATGACACGCGCAAAATTGGCCGAAAATCGTCGAACGGCTGCATCGGTCTGTTCAACGAAGACATTGCCGAACTGTTTTCGATGGCCAAGGTCGGCACGCAAGTGTTGCTAATTTGACGACATTTTCACGCAGCTGGTGGCTTAGCGTTCAAGTTGCAATTGCATTCCAACCGCTTTGCTGATTAGAAAAAAACCACGAGGTAAGTCTTAGATGCGCGTTCCAAAGAATTGGAATCGCGCAAATTCTGGAGGTTAATATGAAAAAACTCGTTCTCGCCGCTGCTCTGACTGCTGCTGCTTCGACCGCATATGCGGGCAATCTGGAAGAGCCGGTTGTTGAAGCACCTGTTGTTGTTGAAGAAACTCAGGGTTCTTCGCAGGGCATCCTGCTGCCGCTGATCCTGCTGGTCGTTGTGGCCGCAGCTGTTGCAGCTGGCTAAGCTTACGAGCTTTATCCAGAGAAAAGGCGGTGGATCGCTCCACCGCCTTTTTTCATGCCTGAAAGGTGGGGCTGACTAGTCCAGCCAACCGCTCAGATTGTCTTCGATGATCTTGCCCAGAGCTGAAATGTGCGAAGCGTCATCATTGAGGCAGGGAATGTAGGTGAAGCTTTCGCCGCCTGCCTCTTCGAAGCTTTCCTTGATCTCTTCGTTGATCTCTTCCAGCGTTTCGATGCAATCGGCGGAAAAGGCCGGCGCGATCACGGCGATGTTCTTTTTGCCCTGACGCGCCAGATCAGCCACGTGATCCACTGTATAGGGCTTCAACCATTCCTCGGGCCCGAACCGGGACTGGAAAGTGGACACAATCTGGTCATCAGACCAACCTAGGCGTTCTTTCAGCAGCCTGGATGTCTTTACGCACTGGCAGTGATAAGGATCGCCCTGTTGCAGGTAGCGCTCGGGCATCCCGTGATAGGAACAGACAAGCACATCTGGCTTGGCGTCCATGGCGGCATAGGCTTGCTCGACCGATTGCGCCAGCGCCTCGATATAGGCTGGTTCGTCGTAATAGGCGGGAACGGTTCGGCTGGCCGGTTGCCAGGCCTCCTCCATCAGCGCGCGAAAGAACTGATCATTGGCCGTGGCTGTCGTTGCCCCGGCATAATGCGGATAAAGCGGGAAAAACAGGATGCGATCGCAGCCCTCTGCCACCATCTGGCGTACCTTGGATTTGGTCGACGGGTTGCCATAACGCATGCAGAAATCGACCATCACCTGATCCCCATAGCGCGCCTGCATCGCGTCTCGCAGCTTGGTGGTCTGATCCTTGGTGATCGTCATCAACGGGCTTTCGCCTTTGTCGTGGTTCCAGATCGACTTATACGCCTCGCCCGAACTGAAGGGGCGTTTGGTCAGGATGATGCCCTGTAAGATCGGCTGCCACTTCCATTTGGGGTAGTCGATTACGCGTTGATCCGACAGAAACTCGTTCAGATAGCGTCGCATTGGCCAGTAGCTATAGTCATCCGGCGTACCCAGATTGGCGAGCAAGATACCCACGCGCCCCATTTTGACTTTGGGGTGATCGGCTGGAGCATGCGCTGGGCGGGTTGCATCGAACATTTGGGTCTTCCTGAGTTTTCGCGTTCTGGCCTGAGATAAAGGGAAAAACCCAATCGTCAATCGGGCAGTTTGCCCTCATCCGTATTCAGCGCGTCAGCAAGGCGCATATGGGCAGATCCCGGGCGCAGCGGTTTGGGCTGGCTGTCGTCAGGTGACCAACCGGTCAGGCAAATCATTTCGAAGGTTGCAGGCAAGCGGCCTGTGGCGGTGCTGAAATGCCTGGCATAAATCTCTTGCGCGCGCGCGAATACCTGCCTGCGCGTAGGTGATTTAAGCCGGTCCGCCAGCACGTTTGTTTCCCCCATCGCGCGCAGATCATGCATCAGATGGGTGAGATCGCGATACTCGGCCGTCAGAGGCACCGCGTCTGCAACAGGCAACGCTAGTCCAGCTCGCTGAAGCAATGCTCCTAGGTCTCTAAGCTCTGCCATGGGGGCGATTCGGGGGCTAAGCCCACCTGTCACTTCAATCTCGGCTTGCCCAAGTGCCGCACGCAGTTGATGCAGGGTTTCCCCGCCCAGACACACACTCAGCAACAAGCCATCGGGGCGCAAGGCGCGTTGGCATTGGATCAGCTGCCCAACCGGATCATTGGCCCAATGCAGAGCCATCGCGTGCACGATCAGATCATGCGCGCCTTGGCTCAGAACAAGCGTGTCGTCATCCGTGACGATCTGGGCACCCGGCAATGCATCCTGCCAGATATGTGCAAACGGCGTCACAATCGCAGGCGCCGTAAAGGTTCTGTTAACCATGCTTAGCCGATCCTGCACTTCGTCAACGGCGGCGCGATGCAGGAACAGGGCACTATCCTGAACCCGCGCGCGACGGCGCAACTGGGTTGGACGGTCAAAAAGCGAGGGCGCATTGGACGCAGGCAGTTTCATACCCCGCAGGTATCGTATTTGGCAGCGCGTGCAAACCGCGTTGCAACTGATCTACCCGCCCAGATGCTTGAGCTGCGGCACCTTGACCGACTCGGATTTTGGTCTTTGCGGAGCGTGCTGGCGCGATACACCATTTATTGGTGGGACGGTTTGCGACAGCTGCGGTGTGCCTGTTCCAGGTGAGGGTGATGGTCATCGGATCGAATGCGATGATTGCCTGAAAACACCGCGCCCCTGGCAAGATGGCCGGGCCGCCCTGATGTATGAGGGGCGGGCTAAGTCGCTTATCCTGGCGCTCAAGCACGGGGACAGGCCTGAACTCGCGCGACCCGCCGCGCGCTGGATGGCGCTGGCTGGACGCGAACTGATCCGGCCCGGCATGCTGATCGCTCCGGTTCCGCTGCATTGGTCCCGCCTGATGAAAAGGCGCTACAACCAATCCGCGCTTCTGGCCCAGCATTTGGCCGCTGAAACCGGGTCCGAGGTTTGTCCCGACCTGTTGGTGCGGCGCCAGCGTACTCCGGTGCTGGACGGCAAAACCGCTGCGCAACGGGCTGAGATTCTGGCAGATGTGATCGCTCCGCATCCCAAGCGACGGCAACAGACCTTGGGGCGCGACATTCTACTGGTCGATGATGTGATGACATCCGGAGCGACGCTGGCGGCGTGTACGCAAGCGTGCCGCGACGCCGGGGCAAATCATATTTCCGTGTTGGTGCTGGCACGCGTTGCCAAGGATGCCTATTTCGCCCAAGATTGAGCGAAACCCGAAGGGACGGAAACATGAAACCGGTTGAAATCTATACATCGCCGCTTTGTGGCTTTTGCCATGCTGCAAAGCGTCTGCTGAAGCAAAAAGGCGTTGAATTCAAGGAAATCGACGTGCTGCTGCACCCCAAGCGCAAGCCTGAGATGATCAAACGCGCGGGTGGTAAGCGCACTGTGCCCCAGATTTTCATCGGCCCTGACCACGTGGGCGGCTGCGATGACCTGTATGAGCTGGACCGCCAGGGCAAGCTGGATCGTCTTTTGGCGGCCTGATGAAAACCGCTCTGCTGCAAATCACCTCATCGGACGACCCGTTCGCGAATCTGGAGATGGTTCGCGCCTTGATTGCCGAGGCCGCCGCTGAGGGGGCGCAGTTCATTCTGACCCCGGAGGTCACGAATTGCGTGTCCAACAGCACCACGCGGCAGCGCGAGGTGCTGCAGCATGAGGAAAACGATCTCACTCTGGCCGGTCTACGGGCGCAAGCGGCCGAGTTGGGCGTTTGGCTGCTGATCGGGTCGCTTGGGATCAAGACCCACGACCCGGATGGTCGTTTTGCGAACCGCAGCTTCATGATCAACCCTCAGGGTCAGATCGTGGCACGGTATGACAAGATCCACATGTTCGACGTGCAGGTCACCGAAACCGAGACGTTCCGCGAATCGAAAAACTACCGTCCGGGCGAACAAGCAGTGGTTGCCGAGACTGATTTCGGCAAGATCGGCCTGACCATCTGCTACGACATTCGATTTCCCCATCTGCATGCCGCCCTTGCGCAGGCTGGAGCTCGTATTCTGACGGTTCCAGCGGCGTTTTCTCCTGTCACCGGGGCTGCACATTGGGAACCGCTGTTGCGGGCGCGGGCGATTGAAACCGGCTGCTGGGTGCTTGCCCCGGCGCAAACGGGTGCTCATCCCAACACGCGGGGAAAGACGCGTCATACCCATGGCCACAGCATGGTCGTTGCCCCGTGGGGAGAGGTCGTCATCGACGCAGGCACCAATCCGGGCATTCACTTTTTCGATTTGGATGATAGTTCTGTGACAGAGGCGCGCCAGCGTGTACCTTCGCTGACGCATCGCCGCCCTTTCGACGGACCCTGATCCAGACCGGACCATGACAGACGAGACAAATGCCCTAGCGGTCACGCTGTTCAGCGAGATCCTGACCGCCGATCAGCTATTGCGCAACCGGCTCAGCCGTGTGCTGCCCAAGGGCATGGAAATCTCGCATTTCTCGGTGTTGAACCATCTGGTGTTTGTCGGGGATGAGCGTAGCCCGGCACAGCTGGCCAATACCTTCCACGTGACCCGAGGGGCAATGACCAACACTTTGGCCAAGTTGGAATGGGCCGGATACATCCACATCCGCCCTGACTGGGACGATGCACGGCGCAAGATGGTGGCCATCAGCCCCGCCGGCCGCCGCGCGCGCGATCAGGCGATCGCGTCGATCGCCCCGTTGATCAACCGTGTGGTCGGAGAGCTGGGGCTGGAGCGGGTCCGCAGTACGCTGCCGGTGCTACGAGATTTGCGGTTGCAGTTGGAGGGGGAGTAGGGGGCAACGAACCGTTGCCCTTCGCTAGATCAAAAATCGTTGCGACCGTATTCGTACACCTGTAGCGCCTATAAAGCCAAGTAAACTCAGGCTTCCAAAATAAACGGGGTTGCCCCGCTCCCAAAACCCTTGAGCTTCAAAAAATCCCGACGTTCGTAGAATGACCTGTTTCAACGTTCCTCTTTGGATATTCATCTTACTCCTAAGATCAACGCATCTAGAAGCTGCCGCAAACCATTGGCCTCCATTTTTGGGTTGCCTTGCAGGCCAACTCCAGCCGCCGCCGCTGCGAATAGAAGACAGGATTCTATTCCATCCACGCCCTCGAACTCACCACCATGGATAAGCCAAACCAAATACTCACCTTTTACATCTTCATTAGTGGCACTTACTTTTCCTACGTTGCATCCATCGTTAGAGAGTTCGTGTGAAGCAAATAGTGCTGTCGCTTTCTGCGGCAGGTCTAAACCGACTGGTTTCACAAATTTGCCTTCCGAAACTATCTCGGGGTCAATGAAGACAAAAAAATAGATTGCCCTTACCAGATCATATTTGTTCGAACTCGCGCTCAAGTACCGATCTACAATTTCCTGAGTTGCTTCAGAAACTTTAGGATCGCTTATATAGCCAGAAAGCGGAACGCCTTCATGTTCGTACACAAACACGCCCGAATTCTCATGTGCTGTGGCTAGCGTGCTATTGAACATTGTAGCAGCGAAAATTGCCGCACCAGACAATACCGCGGGCCGCAGCGCATAACTTAAAGATCGACTCAAAGAATCTACCTCACTCCGGCTTCAAACTCGCGGTCACATAATTCACGCTCAGATCCCGGTCCGATATCGACCAACTCCACAGGATCGGGTTGAATACGAACCCTTTGCGATCCACGGGTTCCAATCCGGCTTGGCGCAGCAGGTCGAACAGCTCGTCAGGGGTAATGAACTTGCTCCATTCATGTGTGCCGCGTGGCAGCCAGCGCATGACGACCTCGGCCCCGAAAATGGCCATCGCATAGGATTTCGGGTTGCGGTTGATGGTGGAGCACACCTGAAGCCCGCCGGGTTTCAGCAGTTGCTGCGTGGCGGTTAGGTAGGATTGTGGGTCGGCCACGTGTTCGACGACTTCCATGTTCAGCACAACGTCGAACTGTTCGCCTGCGGCGGCCATGTCCTCGGCGGTGGTGTGGCGATAGTCGATCTCCAACCCCGATTGCTCGGCGTGTATGCGGGCGACGGGCAGGTTGCGCTCGGCGGCATCTGCGCCCACGACCGTCGCACCAAGGCGAGCCATCGGTTCGCTTAGCAAACCTCCGCCGCAGCCGATATCCAGCAGGCGCAGGCCTTCGAACGGTTTCGCAGCCTTCAGATCACGGTCAAATTCCCCGGCGATCTGCTGTGTGATATAGTCCAGACGACAGGGGTTCAGCATATGCAATGGCTTAAATTTTCCGTTCGGATCCCACCATTCCGCCGCCATCGCTTCGAATTTTGCGATCTCGGATGGGTCTACCGTGTTCGGATGCGCTTGCATTCCTGTCTCCGTATGCTCTTTTACGTCTTGAGGACTATATAGGGCCATAATGGACAAGTACCCGGACCAAAAGCGCGCAGTGCAATATTTGTACCCGCCGATCGACCCGTTCGATCAGCGGTTGGTCAGCGTGGGCGATGGGCACCAGATTTATATGGAACAATGCGGTAATCCCGACGGCTTACCCGTGGTGGTTCTGCATGGTGGTCCGGGTGGCGGCTGCAGCCCGGCGATGCGGCGCTATTTCGATCCGTGCGTGTTCCGGGTGATTCTGTTTGATCAGCGCGGATGCGGGAAGTCGCGGCCTCATGCGTCGGTCGAGAACAATACGACCTGGCATCTGGTCGAAGATATTGAACGCCTGCGGTCGCTGCTGGATATCGAGGAATGGACAGTGTTCGGCGGTAGCTGGGGCGCGACTTTGGCCCTGGTTTATGCGCAGGCCCATCCGGATCGGGTGAGCCGTCTGGTGTTGCGTGGGGTGTTTCTTGCGACCCAATCCGAGCTGGACTGGTTCTATGGCGGCGGTGCAGGCAAGTTCTGGCCCGAACCTTGGGCCAAGTTCACCTCTCTGCTGGCCGAAGATGAGCTGTCGGATACGATCAAAGCCTATAACAAGCGCCTGTTCTCGGGCGATCGGGCAACCGAAATCCTGTATGCCAAGGCATGGTCGGCCTGGGAAAATGCCTTGGCCTCGATCCATTCCAACGGTGTGGTTGGCGAAAGCCCCGGCGAATATGCGCGGGCTTTTGCACGGCTTGAAAATCACTATTTCACCAACAACGCTTTTTTGGAAAAGGACGGGCAGATTCTGGATCAGATGGACCGGATCGCGCACATCCCCGGCCATATCGTTCAGGGGCGATACGATATGATCTGTCCGCCGCAAGCGGCGTGGGACCTGTCGGAACGCTGGCCGAATGCTGAGTTGAAGATGGTACGACAGGCCGGACATGCCTTGTCCGAGCCGGGCATCAGCGCCGAGCTTGTGCGCATCATGGACCGTGTGGCGGAGGGCTGGGCATGACCCGGATGGACCGTCGTGCTTTGTTCGCTTCGGGTGCTGCGGCTGCATTGCTCGCGGCTACGGGTGCGTCTTTGGCGGATACACCCAAGGCTGGCGGGACTTTGCGTTTGGCGGTACCACGCGATGACAGCCTGGAACAGGTCGCCCGTGGTGCTGTGTTCGATACTCTGACCGAGATCGCGCCCGACGGGACGCTACGGCCAGAGCTGGCGACCGCTTGGAAAACCGATGCGGATGCCTGTGTCTGGACGTTCAGCCTGCGCGAGGAGGTTCAATTCCACGATGGGTCTGACCTGAATATAGCGGATGTTCTGCCGGTGTTGGCCGAGTTTGGGCGGGCAGAGGCTTTGTCTGCATCTGCAATGCGCGTTGAGCTTGCTACGCCAAATACGGGGTTGCCGTTCCAGTTGGCAGACACAAGGTTTGTGATCGCGCGGAACGGTTCGGGTGTGACGCCCTTGAAACTGGCTAATGGCACTGGCTGCTACCGGGTTGAAAGAGCCGAGGATGATCGGAATTTTCTGGGGCGGAAAGTGACAGATCACTACAAGGGCAATACCGCCGGGTGGGCCGATAAGATCGAGGTTATTGTGATCCCTGACGCGCAGGTCCGGGCCGAGGCGTTGCGCGATGGATATGTTGATATAGCAGCCCTGCCAGCGGGCGATCAGCTGCGCGACAAACGCGGCCTGCGATTTTTCCCGAATGACAAGGATTTGTCGTTGGCTATTGCGTCGCATGTCGGGATGCCCAGGCAGATCTGCAAAGCTTCGCTGGATGATGGGCGCATCGCCGAACGGTGGTGGCTGGTGTAAATTCGATCACGATTTTCGCCGGGGGTTGCAGACTCGGAAACTCCTGCGTATATGCAGTTGCAACAGCGGCGCGTTGGACTTCTGGTTCAAGGCTCCACCGGAAAATTCGACGGGCCGCGCGCCCGTTTTTTTGTGCCCGTTCGAAGGGTAGAGAACCTGATGACAAACGACCTGATAGCCAAAGCAGCCATCGATAGGCGACTGGCCGAGATCATCACCCCGGTGATCGAGGATCTGGGGTATGAGCTGGTACGCATCCGCCTGATGAGCGGCAAGACCACTACGATGCAGATCATGGCGGACAAGCCCAATGGCGGTATCGAGGTAGATGATTGCGCCGAGATTTCCAATGCGGTCAGCGCCACACTGGATGTCGAGGACCCGATTTTGGACGCCTATACGCTGGAAGTGTCCAGCCCGGGCATCGACCGCCCTCTGACCCGTCTCAAGGATTTCGAGACGTTCGAGGGGTACGAGGCCAAGATCGAGACCACCGAACTGATCGACGGCCGCCGCCGGTTCAAGGGCGAATTGGCCGGGATCGAAGGGGATGAGGTTCTGATCAACATCCCCGAGGGCGATGAAACCATCACCATCGGTCTGCAATTCGACTGGCTGAGCGATGCCAAGCTGGTCCTGACCGATGATCTGATCAAGGAAATGCTGCGCCAGCGCAAGGACGCCGGTGCCCTGAACGAAAACGCTTTCGACGAGATTGAGACCGAAGGGTCCGAAGAGGAGACGAACTGATGGCAATCACCTCAGCCAACCAGCTGGAGCTGCTGCAGACCGCCGAGGCCGTGGCCCGCGAAAAGATGATCGACCCCGGTCTGGTTGTCGAAGCGATGGAGGAATCGCTCGCCCGTGCCGCCAAGAGCCGTTACGGCGCGGAAATGGACATTCGTGTCTCCATCGACCGCAAGACCGGCAAGGCCACTTTTACCCGCGTGCGCACCGTGGTCGAGGATGAAGAGCTTGAGAACTATCAGGCCGAGTTCACCGTCGAACAGGCCAAGCAGTATATGGAAAACCCTGAGGTCGGTGATGTCTTCGTTGAAGAAGTTCCGCCGGTTGAGATGGGTCGGATTGCTGCTCAGTCCGCCAAGCAGGTGATCTTGCAGAAGGTCCGCGAAGCTGAGCGTGACCGTCAGTATGAAGAATTCAAGGATCGCGCAGGCACCATCATCAACGGTGCAGTCAAACGCGAAGAATTCGGCAATGTCATCGTCGATCTGGGCGGTGCCGAGGCTGTTCTGCGCCGGAATGACAAGATCGGACGCGAAAGCTATCGCCCGAATGACCGTGTGCGCGCGTATATCAAGGAAGTGCGTCGCGAAGTGCGCGGCCACCAGATCTTCCTGTCGCGCACCGCGCCGGAATTCATGGCCGAGCTATTCAAAATGGAAGTGCCGGAAATCTATGACGGCATCATCGAGGTTAAGGCTGTGGCCCGTGACCCCGGCTCGCGCGCCAAGATTGCCGTGATTTCCTATGACGGTTCCATCGACCCCGTCGGTGCCTGTGTGGGTATGCGCGGCAGCCGCGTGCAGGCCGTTGTAAACGAACTGCAGGGCGAAAAGATCGACATTATCCCGTGGAACGAAGACCAGCCGACTTTCCTGGTGAACGCTCTGCAGCCTGCCGAGGTCTCTAAGGTGGTTCTGGACGAAGAGGCCGGCAAGATCGAAGTTGTTGTCCCCGAGGAACAACTGTCCCTCGCTATCGGTCGCCGTGGTCAGAACGTGCGTCTGGCCAGCCAGCTGACCAATCTGGACATCGACATCATGACCGAGGCCGAAGAATCGGCGCGTCGTCAGAAGGAATTCGAAGCTCGCACCCAGCTGTTCATGGAAACACTGGATCTGGACGAATTCTTCGCACAGCTGCTGGTGTCGGAAGGGTTTACCAACCTTGAAGAGGTTGCATATGTCGAGATCGAAGAACTGCTGGTCATCGACGGTGTTGACGAAGGCACCGCGCAGGAATTGCAGACCCGTGCGCGGGAATTCCTGGAGGCTCAGGCCAAGGCGGCGCTGGATGCGGCCCGAGCGCTGGGCGTTGAGGACAGCCTTATTGAATTCGAAGGCCTGACACCCCAGATGGTAGAGGCGCTGGCCAAGGACGATGTGAAGACGCTGGAAGACTTCGCAACCTGCGCTGACTGGGAACTGGCCGGTGGCTGGACCACGGTCGATGGCGAACGCATCAAGGATGACGGTGTTCTGGAGCCCTTCGGCGTCACGCTGGAAGAGGCGCAGGATCTGGTGATGACGGCGCGCATTATGCTGGGCTGGGTTGACCCGGCTGAGCTGGAGCAAGCCGAAGAAGACGGCGACGTTGTAGAAGAGGAGGCCGAGGCCTGATCTCAGGGCCTCGGGTGGCGCACATGGGTCGCGGTGGCGTCCATAAAGACCGGTCCGATGGGCCAGAGCGGAAGTGCATCGCCACGGGCGAGGTACAGCCCAAATACGGGCTGATCCGCTTTGTCGCCGGACCGGATGGGCAGGTCTATCCGGATGTCGCGGCAAAATTGCCGGGGCGCGGGGTCTATGTGGCGGCGGATCGTTCGGCCTTGGATAAGGCTGTCGGCAAGAAATTGTTTGCGCGTGGGTTCAAGGCACAGGTCACTGTGCCGGCCGATCTGACCGCTGAGGTGGAAAAGCAGGTTGTACGTCGGGTGATAGAGCTGTTGAGCCTAGCGCGCAAGTCTGGTGATGCGGTTGCGGGCTACGAAAAGGTCAAGACCTGGCTGGACCGGGAAGAAGCACAGGTGCTGATTCAGGCCGCAGATGGATCGGGGCGTGGCAAGTCGAAACTCAGTACGCCACACTTTGGAAAGTACATCGGTTGGTTGACGGCAGATGAATTAGGACAGGCATTTGGGCGCCAAACGGTGATTCATGCGGCCTTGGCCTCTGGCGGTCTTGCCAAACGTGTTGTAGAGGAAGCGCAGCGCCTGCGTGGCTTGCGCGAAACGGATGACGGCGGCAGGGGCCGCGCGGAAGGGTAAGAAGCTTTATGAGCGATAATGACGGCAAAAAGACATTGGGTCTTCGTGGCGGGGCGCGCCCCGGAAATGTGAAACAGAGTTTCAGCCACGGACGTACCAAGAATGTCGTGGTGGAAACCAAGCGCAAACGCGTGGTGGTCCCCAAGCCGGGTGCCAGCAAGCCGAGCGGTGGAGCAACGCCCTCGGGTGATCCGTCGCGTCGTCCTGCTGGAATTTCCGATGCGGAAATGGCGCGCCGTATGAAGGCATTGCAGGCTGCCAAGGCCCGCGAAACCGAAGAAGCGGCACAGCGCGAAGCGCAGGAAAAAGCACGTGAAGAGGAACGTGCCCGTCGCCGTGCCGAGCAAGAGGCCAAGGAACGCGAGCAGCGCGAAGCTGAAGAACGCGCTCGCGCCAAGGCCGAAGAGGAAGAACGTCAGCGCAAAGAGGCTGAAGAAGCCGCCAAGCGCGCAGCTGCGGCTCCGGCTCCTGAAGCGTCAAAAGCCGCACGTAGCTCGGCCAGCAAACCTGCGCCAGCGGCGACGCCACGCAAGCAGGATCGCGAGCGTGAGCAGCGCGGCAACCGCGGCAAGGGGCGTGATGACAACCGCCGTTCGGGCAAGCTGACTCTTGGTCAAGCGACCGGTGGCGAAGGCAACCGCCAGCGTTCGATGGCAGCCATGAAGCGCAAGCAAGAGCGCGCGCGTCAGAAAGCAATGGGCGGTACGGTCGAGCGGGAAAAGGTCATTCGTGACGTTCAGCTACCTGAGGCCATCATGGTTTCGGAATTGGCCAACCGCATGGCTGAGCGCGTGGCCGATGTGGTTAAGTCACTGATGCAGATGGGCATGATGGTCACGCAGAACCAGACCATCGACGCTGATACTGCAGAACTGATCATCGAAGAGTTTGGCCACAAGGTGACTCGCGTCTCTGATTCGGATGTCGAAGACGTCATCAAAGAGGCCGAAGACAGCGAAGACGATCTGCAGCCACGTCCGCCAGTCATCACCATCATGGGTCACGTCGACCACGGTAAAACCTCTCTACTGGATGCAATCCGCGACGCGCGCGTTGTGGCGGGCGAAGCCGGTGGCATCACCCAGCATATCGGCGCCTATCAGGTGAAAACCGAAGGTGGCACCACACTGTCATTCCTGGATACGCCGGGCCACGCGGCCTTTACTTCGATGAGGTCCCGCGGCGCTCAGGTCACGGATATCGTGGTTTTGGTTGTTGCTGCGGATGACGCGGTGATGCCGCAGACGATCGAGGCGATCAACCACGCAAAAGCGGCGGGTGTCCCGATGATCGTTGCGATCAACAAGGTCGACAAGCCAGATGCGAATCCGGACAAGGTGCGCACCGATCTGCTGCAGCACGAAGTGATCGTCGAAAAGATGTCGGGTGAGGTTCAGGATGTCGAAGTCTCGGCCATCACCGGTCAGGGTCTGGACGAACTGCTGGAAGCCATCGCGCTGCAATCCGAGATTTTGGAGCTGAAAGCCAATCCCGACCGCGCAGCCCAAGGTGCCGTGATCGAAGCGCAGTTGGATGTGGGCCGTGGACCCGTCGCTACCGTTCTGGTTCAGAACGGCACTCTGCGTCAGGGTGATATCTTCGTCGTGGGTGAGCAATACGGTAAAGTCCGTGCGCTGATCAACGACAAGGGCGAACGCGTCAAAGAGGCTGGCCCCTCGGTTCCGGTCGAGGTTCTGGGTCTGAACGGCACGCCCGAAGCGGGTGACGTTCTGAACGTTACCGAGACCGAAGCGCAGGCGCGCGAAATCGCTGCCTACCGTGAACAGGCCGCAAAGGACAAGCGCGCCGCTGCCGGTGCCGCAACCACCCTTGAGCAGCTGATGCAGAAAGCCAAGGAAGACGAAAACGTCACAGAGTTGCCAATTCTGATGAAAGCGGACGTGCAGGGTTCTGCCGAAGCCATCGTTCAGGCGATGGAGAAAATCGGCAACGACGAAGTCCGCGTGCGCGTGCTGCATTCGGGCGTTGGTGCGATCACCGAAACGGATGTCGGCCTGGCCGAAGCGTCCGGTGCGCCGATCCTGGGCTTTAACGTGCGTGCAAACGCCTCGGCGCGGAACACCGCGAACCAGAAGGGCGTGGAAATCCGCTACTACTCGGTGATCTATGACCTTGTGGATGACGTGAAAGCGGCTGCATCTGGCTTGCTGAGCGCCGAGATCCGCGAAAAGTTTATCGGCTATGCGGAAATCCGCGAAGTCTTCAAGGTCACCGGTGTTGGCAAGGTTGCCGGCTGTCTGGTTACCGAAGGCGTTGCCCGCCGTTCGGCTGGCGTGCGCCTGCTGCGCGACAACGTGGTAATCCACGAAGGCACGCTGAAGACGCTGAAACGCTTCAAGGACGAAGTGGCCGAAGTACAGTCTGGTCAGGAATGCGGCATGGCGTTCGAAAACTACGACGATATCCGCGCAGGCGACGTAATCGAAATCTTCGAGCGCGAAGAGGTTACGCGGACGCTGGATTGATTTGGTTCAGGATAGAGATTGAAAGCAGCGGTCCAATCGGGCCGCTGTTTTTTTTGCGCAGCGAACTTTCGGTGCACTGTATTAGATATTCTGTTTCCGGTTGGTATCACTCACCATACAACCTTGGTCCTGCCGCCAAGTCGATTTGATCCAATGGCGGATGTGCGAGACTCTGCTTCCATTCGCCCGAATGATCTGAATGGCCGCTTATGTTTCAAGTTAGTCAGGCATCTTTGACGGAGCGCGCCGTAAGCCACATCATGACATTGACGACCGTCTCATTGTTCTTGGCTGTTCGCGGCATGAGGACATAGAAATCACTTCCGCCCGCGTCCCAAGCTTTACCGACCTCGACCAAACGTCCGGCCTCAAGGTCATGAGCCACCAGAAACCGGCTTACCAAGGCTATACCTTGCCCGGCGATAGCAGCATCGACCGCAAGGGACGTTTGGCTTAGACGAAGGTGACGAGGAGACTGGTCCTGCACACCCAAATACGAGAGATAGCTGGGCCATTGGTCATGAGTGTCATGGATCTTCGGCTTTTCTGCTAGGGTTTCTGGATCCAGAGGAATGTCACCTTCGTTCGCAAACTTTGGCGCAGCGACCGCGATCAGCGATTGCTTGAACAAAAGGGTTACGTCCAGTGATGCGCCAAACGGCGGCGATCCTTGGCGCACTGCAAGGTCTATCCCGTCGCTGTAGAAGCTGGAAACTCTTTCGGTCGCCATGATCCGCAAATCAATATCCGGGTGTGCTGCGGTGAAGTCCGGTAGATTGGGGATCAGCCATTTCGCAGCAAAGGTCGGTGTGACACTGATGAGAACTTTGTTCGGCTCTGGTTTCAGTTCGGCAGTTGCGGATCGAAGGTCTGCGAACACCTTAGCTATCCTGTTGTGAAAGCTGCGTCCGACCGATGTGAACTTCAGGCCCTTTGGCACCCGTTCGAACAGTGTCACACCCAGATGAGCTTCGAGCTGGCGCACTTGTTGCGCAACGGCCCCCTGCGTAACACCCAATTCATCGGCGGCTGAGCGGAAACTGAGGCGGCGGCCTGCTGCGTCAAACGCACGCAAACTGTTGAGCGGGGGGAGTTCAATCATTCTGCAATAGTAATTCTACTGTCATGTAACATCAATTCTGAATCGAAATTTGTCATGGAAACCAGCATGTATGGCTCAACCAAGAAAGGAAACTCGATATGACAGTAGAAAAAGTAGCACTGATCACGGCAGGCGGCAGCGGCATGGGTGCGGATGCAGCGCGCAAACTGGCTGATGATGGGTTCAAGGTCGGCGTCCTGTCTTCGTCCGGCAAGGGTGAAGCGCTTGGCGGCGAACTTGGTGGCTTTGGCGTAACCGGCTCTAACCTTGATCAAGACGCGCTTACCGCTTTGGTCGAGGGTGCGAAGGAGCGCTGGGGCCGCATCGATGTCTTGGTGAACTCTGCTGGCCACGGGCCAAAAGGACCGGTCCTCGAAATCAGCGACGACGATTGGCACGAAGGGATGGAAGTTTATCTGATGAACGTCATCCGCCCAACACGGCTTGTCACTCCCTTGATGCAGGAGCATGGGGGCGGAGCAATCATCAACATCTCAACCTTTGCGGCATTCGAGCCTGACCCTCTTTTTCCAACGTCGGGGGTCTTCCGGGCCGGGCTTGCGGCATTCACGAAGCTCTATTCGGACAAATATGCTTTAGAGAATATCCGGATGAACAATGTCCTTCCGGGATTCATCGACAGCTTGCCCGAAACCGAAGACCGCAAGGCGCGTATTCCTTTGGGGCGCTACGGTTTCGCTTCGGAAGTGTCCTCTCTCATTTCGTGGCTCGCCTCGGAAGATGGCAGCTACATGACGGGACAAAACCTGCGTATCGACGGAGGTTTGACCCGTGCAATCTGATACCTTGGCCCTTGTATCACCGCGCGAGCGCCTTGTCTTCGCGGTCAAGTGGGGCGCATCCGCAATTCAGATCATGGGATACACTGCGACGGGGTTTGGCTGGACACCTTGGAACCTTTACCTGTTTCTTGTCGGTGTCGTGGGATGGTTCGCCGTCGGCGCACTATGGAATGACAAGGCGCTCATGCTTGTCCACCTTGTCGCCCTGGGTGCAATGACTGCCGGAATGGCAAGCGTCTGATGAACGCGAGCAGTCTTTCGGCCGCCGCGCGGCAATTGGGATGTGTGGGATCCAAGCTGACATTCGAAGCTCTGCCCAAAAGTATGGTTGGTGACGGTTGTATCGGTCTACGATGCGGAGAAAAATCTGACCGAAGTCCAATACTCTGCCTACCGTGACACCGCCAAAAACGTCCCCGAATGCATGATGATGTCGAAATGCTGCATCCCCTTTTTCAGGTCGAAACTGACGGCATGCCCGGCTTTGCGTAGCAGTTCCGCGTATTCCCGGCTTTGGCGGATGAACTCGGGCGTGTCCCTTTCGGCCACGGTCACGTGGTAGCGCGGGCCGGGGCGGGGGAGGTGGCGGATGGGCGACAGGTCGTTCACCTCGACCGGGGTCAGTTGCAGCGGGTCGTTCACCGGGGTCAGGCTGATCGGTTCCAGATCGTAGACTCCGCTTATCAGGATCACATCACGCACCCGCAGCCCGGCGCGAGCCAGATCGTTGGCTGAACGCGCCATGACCATACTGGCCAGATGCGCGCCTGCGCTGTGCCCCGACAAGGTGATCCGCGAGGGATCAAACCCAAGCGTTTCGGCCTGCGAGGCCAGCCACAACAGCGCATTGCTGCATTCTTCGACCATATCCCCGATCCGGGCGTCGGGGGCGAGCGTGTAGTTCAGCGTTGCAAAAGACTGCTCCGCTTCGATCAAGGCGGGAGCCATCATTGCCGACTCGCGCTGGCTGAGCGCTTGCCAGTATCCGCCATGAATGAACACATGCAGCGGCGCGCCAGCGCCTTTCGCCGGAAAGAAATCCAGAACCTGAGTTGGGCTTCCGCCATAGGCGAGGTTCTCTTGCACCGTCATTTGGGCACGGTGTTGTGCACTCAGGGCGGCATAGCTGTTCAGATAGGGCGTGAGGTCGCCTCCGACCATGGAGCTGGGGGAATATTCCTGCTCCAGCTCGGACTGTGAAAACCCGCGATACAGCATCACCTACTCCTGATCTGTGTACATCAACTCGGTGCGTACATCGTAGAGATCATGGAAGAACCTCAAATCCAAGGCCTTGCGCAAGAAAGAGACGCCGCTGGACCCGCCTGTGCCGGGTTGATTGCCGATCACGCGCTCGACTGCTGTGACATGATCGAAGCGCCAGCGCTGGAAGAGGGATTCCACATCCATCAGCTTTTCTGCCAGCGCATACAGCTGCCAATACCGATCGGTATCGCTGTACACTTGCGCCCAGATTTTCACGATGCGCGGGTCTCCTGAATAGGGTTGTGCATAATCGCGGTCCAACAGGTCTTGCGGAACGTCGAAGCCCTGGCGCGCAAGCATATGCAACACCTCATCGTACAGCGAAGGTTTCGTCAGCGCCGCGTTCAACTGCTCCATGACCTCGGGATCATGTTCATGAACCTTCAGGGTCGAGGCATCCTTGTTACCCAGAATGAATTCGATCTGGCGATACCCGTAGCTTTGAAAGCCGGACGAACTGCCAAGGGCCTGACGGAATGTCATGTAATCGGCAGGTGTCATGGTCAGCAGGGTTTCCCATGCTGTGATCAACTGCCGTTGAATGGCTTTGATCCGATCAATGTTCTTCATCGCTGGGCCGAACTCATCCTGCTGCAAGAAGCGTCGTACTTCGACCAGTTGGTGATGCATCAGCTTCAGCCACAACTCGCTGACCTGATGGATGATGATGAACAGCATTTCATCGGGCTGGGCCGGGTCCTGAAACGTACGTTGCAGGTTCAGCAGGGTCTTGAGTTGCAGAAAGTCGCCATAGCTTTTGCGATGGGTTTCGGCGAAATCGGTGACCAGAGAGTCCTCAATCCCGCGCTCAAGATACCGGTCTTCATTGGCTTTGTCGCTCATGCTGCCTTCCGCACCTGTGCTGTTTGCTACGTGTGTAGAGGCTGCGTTTGCAACTTTCCAGTGGTTCAAGTCCAGTCCAGAACAACCTTTCCGGATTGGCCCGATTTCATGGCTGCAAAGCCTTTGTCAAAGTCGTCCACGCCATAGCGATGGGTGATCACACGGCTGACATCCAAACCGTTCTGCAACATGGCAATCATTTTGTACCAGGTCTCAAACATCTCGCGCCCATAGACACCCTTGATGGTAATGGCTTTGAATACGATCCGGGACCAATCGACCGGGGATTTGCCCGGGGGGATACCCAGCAGGGCAATCTTTCCGCCCATCACTAAGGCCTCGACCATCTGGTCCAGTGCAATTTGCGAGCCCGACATCTCAAGCCCGACGTCAAAGCCCTGCTGCATGCCCAGTTCGGTGATGACATCCTGCAGGTCTTCTTTGGTGACATCGACAGTACGCAGGGTCGGCACCACGTGTTGGGCCAGGGTCAGGCGGTCGGGGTTGATATCAGTGATCACCACATGCCGGGCACCGGCGTGGCGGGCGACGGCGGCGGCCATGATACCGATTGGACCTGCGCCGGTGATAAGGACATCTTCACCCAGCAGATCGAAGCTAAGTGCGGTGTGAACGGCGTTGCCCAGCGGATCGAGGATCGCGCCGATTTCGTCCGGTACGTCCTCTGGCAAGGGTACAACGTTGAAGGCGGGCAATTTCAGATACTGCGCAAAGGCACCCTGTTCGTTTACGCCAATCCCGCGCGTTCCAGGGTCTAGGTGAAACTTGCCCGCGCGACTCTGGCGACTGTCAGTTCCGATCAGATGACCCTCACCCGAGCAACGTTGGCCGATCTCCAGTCCGGTTACGTTGCGCCCGATCTCGACGATCTCACCGGCGAATTCGTGGCCAGTGATCATGGGAACCGGTACGGTCGCGGCGGCCCAGTCGTCCCAATTCCAGATGTGAATATCTGTGCCGCAGATGCCGGTTTTGTTGATGCGGATCAGTACCTCGTCCGGTCCAATCTCGGGCACTGGGGCCTGAACCATCCAAAGACCTTCCTCGGGTTTGGATTTTTCCAGTGCTTTCATCGTGTTGGGTCGCATCAGATCACCCCCAGTTCCTTGCCGACCTTGCCAAAGGCCGCGAGCGCGCGATCCAATTCATCCTTTGTTAGAGCCGCATTCATCTGCGTTCTGATCCGCGCTTGCCCGCGTGGGACAACCGGGAAGAAGAAGCCCGAGACATAGACGCCTTCATCAAACAGCTTTGCTGCCATGTCCTGTGCCAGCTGAGCCTCACCCAGCATGACGGGGATGATCGGATGTTCCCCGGGCAGCAGATCAAACCCCAGATTCTCTAGCCCGGCGCGCCAGTACTTGGCGTTGCCGAACAGCTGGGCGCGCAGCATGTCACCTTCTTCGACCAGCCGGATCGCCTCTAGCCCGGCGGCGACGATGGAGGGCGGCAGCGAGTTTGAGAACAGATAGGGCCGCGCCCGCTGCCGCAGCAGGTCGATCACTGGTTGCGGCCCAGCGATATAGCCGCCGATTGCCCCCCCAAGTGCCTTACCCAAAGTTCCCGTCAGAATATCCACATCGACGCCGAAGTAATCTGGCGTACCAGCCCCGTTAGGCCCCATGAAACCGGTGGCGTGGCAGTCATCGACCATGACAATCGCATCGTATTTGTCGGCCAGTTCGCGGATTTTTAGTAGGTTGGCCAGATACCCATCCATCGAGAAAACGCCATCGGTGGCGATCATGATATGCCGCGCGCCGTCGTCACGGGCCTGTTTCAACCAGGCCTCCAGATCGTTCATGTCATTGTTTATGTAGCGATAGCGCTTGGCCTTGCACAACCGCACCCCGTCGATGATCGAGGCGTGGTTAAGACTGTCGGAGATGATAGCATCCTCGGGGCCCAGCAGTGGTTCGAACAGCCCTCCGTTTGCGTCAAAACAGGCAGCGAACAGGATCGCGTCGTCCTTGTTCAGGAACCCGGCCAGCTTCTGTTCCAACTCCCGGTGAATGTCCTGGGTGCCGCAGATGAACCGAACCGAGGCCATGCCAAAGCCTTTGGGCTCCATCGCATTGGTTGCTGCTTTGATCAGTGCGGGATGATCCGCCAGACCAAGGTAGTTATTGGCGCACAGGTTGATGACTTGACGGTCGCCCACCGTGATCTCACCGCCCTGAGGCGAGGTGATCATGCGTTCACGTTTATACAAGCCCTCGGATTCGATCTGCGCGAGTGTGTCCGCGATGTGGGACAAGAATGCATCTGCCATGGCGACCTCCGATCAACTGAGTCGCATATCTAGCATAACGGATACGTTTCCCAAATAGGGGAAATACAATATTCGGGAAAAATATCCGTGAAGACGGATTTTGCAGGTTAGGCGTTCTTGACGATCAAGAAGACGCGCGCTGCATCAATCGCAGAAATGCAATGCGCAATATCGGCGGCATACCGCGCGGTATCGCCTTGGCGCAGTTCGGAAACCGCGGCGCCAGAGGTGATACGGACAGCACCTTCAAGCACGGTCAGCTGTTCCCGTGCTCCCCGCGCATGCGGCTGGCTGTTCAGCGTTCCACCGGCTTCGAACTGGATGTCATAGACCTCATGCCCTCCGGCTTCCTCCGGAGGAGAGAGGATGCGGATGCGGCATTTCTCGCCCATATTGTCGATGCTGGGCACTTCGGCCTGACGCAAAACTTCGATCTGGTCGGTGTTGTTGGCATCGTCCAGAAGGCCCGCGAAATCGACCTGCAAGGCGCGGGTCAGATTCCACAGGGTCGAGATGGTGGGGCTGCTTTCGCCGCGTTCAATCTGGCTGACCATGGACCGCGAGACACCGCTGAGATTGGCCACGGCCTCAAGCGACAGACCTTTGGCGCGGCGCGCCTCTTTCAGGCGGGCGGGCAGGCGGGTCAGGATATCGTCAGTGTTTTCCGTCATGACGGAATCCATGCGTGTTGTGCGAGCGGATGTCAATTCTGACCGTGACGGGACGTCTTGCGCGACAGGGTCATTCAGCGGGTGCATAGTAAGTGCAAATTAAGGAGGATTGTCCCATGACCGATATCGTAATTCTCGACGGTGCGCGCACCGCAATTGGCACCTTTGGTGGTGCATTGGCCTCGACCGCGCCGATTGATCTGGCCACGGTGGCGACCGAAGCAGCGCTTGAGCGTTCGGGTGTTGAAGGTGCCCAGATCGGGACAGTTGTCTTTGGTCATGTAATCAATACCGAGCCGCGCGATATGTACCTGTCGCGGGTTGCAGCAATGCAGGCCGGGATCCCGAACGGGACACCTGCAATGAATGTGAACCGTCTGTGTGGTTCTGGTGCGCAGGCCATTGTGTCAGCGGTGCAGGCGCTGATGCTGGGAGATGCGGATTTTGCGGTAGCAGGCGGTGCCGAAAGCATGTCGCGCAGCCCCTATATCGTGCCTCAAGCGCGGTGGGGAGCGAAGATGGGTGACGTTTCTTCGCTGGACATGATGCTGGGCGCGCTGAACTGCCCATTCGGAACCGGCCATATGGGAGTTACCGCTGAAAACGTTGCGGATGAGCATCAGATCAGCCGTGAACAGATGGATGCGTTCGCCCTGAGCAGCCAGACCCGAGCGGCGGCTGCGATTGAGGCGGGATATTTCGAAAGCCAGATCGCGCCGGTTCAGGTCAAGGTTAAGCGGGACATGGTTGACTTTGTGGTGGACGAACACCCCAAAGCTACCACCGCCGAAGCGCTGGCTGGTCTGCGCCCGGTATTCAAGAAAGAGGGGCGCGTGACGGCAGGCAATGCCTCGGGCATCAATGACGGCGCGGCGGCGATGGTTCTGGCCACGGCAGATGCGGCGGAGAAGGCCGGGTTGAAGCCCAAGGCTCGGGTGTTGGGATATGCTCATGCGGGCGTCCGGCCCGAGGTCATGGGGATTGGCCCGGTTCCAGCGGTTCAGAACCTGTTGAAGAAGACCGGATTGTCAGCGGAAGACTTTGATGTGATCGAAAGCAACGAGGCCTTCGCTTCGCAGGCTTTGGCGGTCAATCAGGAACTTGGGCTCGACGCTGCGAAGGTGAACCCAAACGGTGGCGCGATCGCGCTGGGGCATCCGGTAGGTGCGACGGGTGCAATTATCACTTTGAAGACGCTGTACGAGCTGGAGCGCACGGGGGGGTCGAAAGGATTGATTACCATGTGCATCGGGGGCGGCCAGGGCATCGCCCTTGCCATTGAGCGGCTTTGATCTGAGATCGGGTTGGGGGGCTGTCTGCCCCCCCATCGCGCCATGGCGCGATTCCCCCCCGAGGATATTTTTGGCCAGATGAAGCAAGTGGGCTGAACCTAGCCAAGCGCCATGATCAGAAGAACACTGACGGCCCCGAGGACGGCGCCGAACAGGGTAGTGAGGATGCCGCGCAGAAGGCCTGAATCTTTGGGCTCTTCTTTTTGGGTTTGTGCGATGAGTGCGTTTTCCACCAGTGCAGGCAGGCGTGGGCCGAATCTGGCCAGAACCAGAGCGGTTTTCCCAAAATCCCGCAGCGCGGCGCGTGGGCCGATTGAGCGTTTGATATAGTCCTCGACCACGGGGCGGGCGACTTCCCAGATATTCATATGTGGATCGAGTGAACGGGCGACGCCTTCGACGACAACCATAGTGCGCTGCAGCAGGATCAGCTCGGTCCGGGTTTCCATGCCGAAGCGTTCGGTGACTTCAAATAAGTAGCTTAGCAGCCGACCCATCGAAATATGCGTAGCGTCCATGCCGAAAATTGGTTCGCCGACTGCGCGCAAGGCGCGGGCGAATTCGTCGACATCCCGGTCGGCGGGGACATATCCGGCTTCAAAATGAACCTCGGCGACCCGCTTGTAATCGCGGCGGATGAAGCCAAACAGGATCTCGGCATAAACCCGGCGGGTGTATTCGTCGATATGGCCCATGATACCGTAGTCATAGGCGATGATATCGCTGTTGGCAGCGACCTTCAGGTTGCCTTGATGCATATCGGCGTGGAAGTAGCCGTCGCGCAGCGCGTGCAATAAGAACAGTCGCAGCACCCGTTCCGCCAGATCACGGCGGTTGTGGCCTGCGGCGTCCAGCGCGTTATTGTCGCCAAGTGGTATGCCATCCGCCCAGCTGAGCGTCATCACACGGCGGGCGGATAGGGACCACACCACCGGCGGTAGCCAGAACCCGGCATCATCTTTTGTGTTGGCGGCGTATTCTGAAGCGGCGGCGCTTTCGAGGCGCAGGTCTAGCTCACCGCGCACGACGCCGTCGAAATGTTCGATCACCTCCATCGGGCGCAGACGACGTGCGCCCGGGGCAAAGAGTTGAACGATACGGGCAGCGAAATAGAACGCATCCACATCCTTGCGGAAGGCGCGTTCGATGCCGGGGCGCAGGACTTTGACCGCCACATCTTCACCTGAGGTGACCAGCTTGGCCTTGTGAACCTGCGCAATGGATGCAGCGGCAATGGGGTCGCTGAATTCGCTGAAGATGTCACTGACGGGTTGCCCGAGTTCCTTTTCTACCTCAGCTATGGCCTCAGATTTGGAGAAGGGGGGGAGCTTGTCCTGCAAGACGCGCAATTGTTCGGCCAGTTCATCGCCGACCACGTCGGGTCGGGTAGAGAGCACCTGCCCGAACTTGATATAGGCCGGACCGAGAGCAGTGAGGGCGCGCGTCGCGGGGGGCATATCGGGATCGCCCTTGTAGCCAAGCCATTGAAATGGCTTGCCCAGCGCGTGGGCCACGAAGCGCAACGATCTGGGGGCTTCAAACGCATCCAGCACCACGTTCATGGCACCGGTGCGTTCCAGTGTGGCGCCTGTTCGGATCAGGCGAATGATATTGTGCGGGCCGCGCATTTAGATTTTCCAACCGGAATGCAAGGCGGCGATCCCCATGCTCAGGTTGCGATATTTGGCGTTTTCGAACCCAGCACTGCGGACCATGCCCAGGAATGTCTCCTGATCGGGGAAGTTGCGGATCGATTCCACGAGGTACTGATAGCTGTCGTAGTCATTGGCGATCAGCTTGCCCATGCGGGGGATCACGTTGAAGCTGTAGAGGTCATATAGCTTCTGCAGGCCATCGTTGGGCAACTGGCTGAATTCCAGCACCATCAGGCGGCCACCGGGTTTCAACACGCGGTAGGCTTCGTTCAAGGCCTCTTGCGGGCGGGTGACGTTTCGGATGCCGAAGGAGATAGTGTAAACATCGAAAGTGTTGTCTTCGAACGGAAGCGACATCGCATCGCCCACCACCCAGTCCAGACTTTCAGACATCTGATCCGCCTCAGCCCGTTGGCGGCCTTCGATCAGCATCGATTCGGTCAGGTCCAGCACGGTGGCGTGGCCGTGCCCTGCGCGTTTAAGGAAGCGGAAGGAAATATCGCCGGTGCCGCCCGCCACATCCAGCAAGCGCTGACCGGGACGGGGCGCGAGCCAATCCATCATCGCATCTTTCCAGATCCGGTGAATGCCCATCGACATGACATCATTCATCACATCGTATTTCGAGGCGACGGAACTGAATACGCCTTGCACGCGCTCTGCCTTGTCTGTCTCGCGCACAGTTTCGAACCCGAAATGAGTGGTGTTGTCGTTGATGTCAGACATTTGCCTTGCCGTTTGTCGAATTTCGCTTCTGTTATAGGGCCATGAGAAGCGGGCACAATGCGGCCCTTTGGTATAGGAGCCATGTAATGCCCGAGTTGCCCGAGGTCGAGACTGTAAGGCGCGGCCTTACTCCGGCGATGGAAGGCGTTGTGATCGCGCGGGCGGATGTGAACCGCCCTGACCTGCGCTGGCCTTTTCCGGACCGCATGGCCGAACGCTTGACCGGGCAAAGGGTTGAGCGGTTGCGGCGGCGGTCAAAGTATATAATGGCCGATCTCAGCAGTGGTGAGACCCTTCTGGTGCATTTGGGCATGTCGGGTCGGATGACCGTGTCAGGCGATCCGTTGGGCCAGTTCGTGCACGAGCACCCCTCGGCGCAGAAACACGATCATGTGGTGTTCCATATGGCCAATGGTGCGCGCATCACGTTCAATGATCCGCGCCGGTTCGGGGCGATGGATTTGTTGCAGACGGCGACCGCCGAAGAACACAAGCTTTTGACGGTTCTGGGGCCGGAGCCCTTGGGCAATGATTTTCACGAACAGCACTTGATTGATGCGTTCAAGGGGAAGAACACGCCGGTGAAATCGGCGCTTCTGGATCAGGGAATCGTTGCCGGGCTTGGCAATATTTATGTCTGCGAGGCGCTTTATCGGGGTCGAGTCTCGCCACGTCGCAAAGCTGGGCAGATTTCTAAGCCACGAATTGCAGCTTTGGTGCCGATCATCCGGGAGGTGCTTCAGGATGCAATTGATGCTGGCGGGTCGTCGTTGCGGGATTTCCGCCAAGCTGATGGAGAGCTTGGATATTTTCAGCATAGCTTTGATGTTTACGGGCGTGAAGATGAACCCTGCCGCACGGAAGGGTGCGGCGCATTGATCAAGAGAATCACCCAGTCCGGTCGCTCATCCTTCTATTGTGCGCAATGCCAAAGATAACTTGATCCAAGTTTTTCGCGTGATAAGGAATCGTACTTGAACGGAACAACCGGAAGCTAAACCTTATGGCTTTTGAGACGATCATCGTCGAAATCGAAGACCACGTCGGGCTGATCAAGCTGGATAGACCAGACGCGATGAATGCGCTGAACACCCAATTGGTGAGCGAACTCTGCGACGCATTGGAAGAGGCGGACCAGAACGACAAGGTGCGCTGCATTGTGATCACCGGCTCGGACAAAGCATTTGCTGCAGGTGCGGACATCAAGGAGATGTCCGAGATGAGCTTTGTTGATGTGCTTAGCACGGATCTTTTTGCCTCGGTCAACGAACGCGTTTCGGCCATTCGCAAGCCAATCATCGCAGCCGTGGCAGGTTATGCGCTGGGCGGTGGGTGTGAACTGGCCATGATGTGCGATTTCGTCATCGCAGCCGATACAGCCAAGTTCGGCCAGCCTGAGATCAATCTGGGTGTGATTGCTGGCATTGGTGGTACACAGCGCCTGACGCGGTTTGTCGGCAAGTCCAAGGCCATGGACATGAACCTGACGGGTCGTTTCATGGACGCGGAAGAGGCAGAACGCTCGGGTCTTGTAAGCCGGGTTGTCCCAGCCAAAAGGCTGATGGAAGAAGCCATGGGTGCAGCGCAGAAGATCGCTGAGAAATCGCTGCTGACGACCGCTGCGGCCAAAGAGGCGGTGAACCGCAGCTATGAACTGCCGCTGAGCGAAGGTCTGTTGTTCGAGCGTCGCGTGTTCCATTCGATGTTCGCCACTGAAGATCAGAAAGAAGGCATGGCAGCGTTTCTGGAAAAACGTGCTGCGCAGTTCCGCGATAAGTAAGGTCGCAACAAAGACCCCGCGAAAGGCAGGCTTCGGCCTGCTTTTTTTGTTGGGCGCGCTGTGTAAGAATCGGCTTGGCAAACCTGTAAAACTTGGGTAGAGACCGCCGTCATACATGCGCGTGCGGCCCGCCTGGCCCGATTCACACTCGTGATTTCTGATCCGGTGCGGATATATCCGTGGCGCGCAACCCAAGATAACCGTACCGAACAAAGGTCAAGAAACACATGGCTAACTCGCCCCAGGCAAAGAAGCGCGCGCGTCAGAACGAAAAGCGTTTCGCTGTAAACAAAGCGCGTCGTTCGCGCATCCGCACCTATCTGCGCAAAGTCGAAGAAGCAATCGAATCCGGTGACAAGGACGCAGCCACCGCAGCCCTGCGCGCGGCGCAGCCCGAGCTGATGCGCGGCGTCACCAAGGGTGTCTTCCACAAGAATACTGCATCCCGTAAAATGTCGCGCCTGTCAGCGCGCGTCAAAGCACTGGGTTAAACCTGCTGCATGACCTTAGGTCATGTCAGAAAGGCTGAACCAAATTCAAAGGCGTCGCTAAGTGCGGCGCCTTTTTTCCTGTTGCCGGAATGCCGCGTCCTCACGAAACCGAGAGATTCTTTCGCTGAAAGAGCCGAGTCAATATCAGAGTTTCGTTGCCGTGCCCTATGCCGTCTTGCTACCACTGATTCAGCGATTCACTCGCTTGGGGGGACAGGCTGTTTCCGCGATCATACTGACGGGCATCAGGACGATTGCGGGGTTGGCGTCGATGACCGGCTTTGTCCGGGCTGCCGATTTGCCACGGACCTTGGGCTAACCAATGGTTCTGGCTCTGTCTAGAAAATGTGTGTGCTACCTGCGACCCGGTTCACCGGACGGTTAATTATTGCCAGCCGACTGAACCAGAGCGTCGTTGCACTCCGGTGACGACCTCGTCGAACCATACGGTTTGACGCACCTGACCCTTTTGCTTGGTGAATCCCTAAGCCGGGAAACCGGTTCCGTATGAATAAGGCCGACAGGCCAATAAAGAATGGGATGCGTGAGGCGCTGAATGACACAAGAGAAATGGGGACTACTGCGTAACAAGTTGATTAAGGTAATTGGCCGGAACAACTATACGACCTGGATTGAACCTCTGACGTTTGAAGAGTTGCAAGATGGTGTCGCGGTGTTTTCTGCACCGACCAACTTCATGGGCAACTATGTCAGTCAGAATTTTGCCGACCTGATATTGTACGAACTGAACACCTCGGGAGAGTCTGTTCAGCGTTTGGATTTCCGCGTTGCTGCAAATACCCCCGCGCGTCCGAATCCGGTCGCGAAACCAGTGGTCGAAGAGGCAGCGCCTGAGACTGCCGCCACCCCTGCAGCGCCGCGCTCGGAGGCCGCGCAAGAGGCGTTGGATTCGATGCAAGCCGCGCCTCTTGATCCGCGTTTCACCTTTGACAGTTTCGTGGTGGGCAAGCCCAACGAACTGGCTCATGCCGCTGCTCGCCGCGTGTCAGAAGGCGGTCCCGTCACATTCAATCCGCTGGTTCTGTATGGGGGCGTTGGTCTGGGTAAGACACACCTGATGCATGCCATCGCATGGGAGCTGAAAACCAAGCATCCTGAGTTGAATGTTCTGTACCTGTCAGCGGAACAGTTCATGTATCGTTTCGTGCAGGCCCTGCGCGAACGCCGGATGATGGATTTCAAACATCTGTTCCGCTCGGTCGATGTGCTTATGGTGGACGATGTGCAATTCATCGCGGGCAAGGATTCCACTCAGGAAGAGTTTTTTCATACCTTCAATGCGCTGGTAGACCAGAACAAACAGATCATCATCTCGGCTGACCGCGCACCGGGTGAGATCAAGGATCTGGAAGACCGGGTAAAGTCGCGCCTGCAATGTGGCTTGGTTGTCGATCTGCACCCGACCGACTACGAGCTGCGTCTGGGCATTCTGCAGAACAAGGTCCAGCAGCATATCGCCACCTATCCCGATCTGGTCATTGCCGATGGCGTGCTGGAGTTTCTGGCGCATCGCATTTCGACCAATGTGCGCGTGCTAGAAGGCGCACTGACCCGTCTGTTCGCTTTCGCCTCGCTGGTCGGGCGTGAGATCGACATGGAACTGACACAGGATTGTCTGGCTGACGTGCTGCGCGCCTCGGAACGCAAAATCACGGTCGAAGAGATTCAACGCAAAGTGTCCGACTATTACAACATCCGTTTGTCGGACATCATTGGCCCTAAACGGCTGCGCTCGTACGCGCGCCCGCGTCAGGTGGCGATGTATCTATGCAAGCAATTGACCAGTCGGTCTTTGCCCGAAATCGGGCGCCGGTTTGGAGGGCGCGACCACACCACGGTCATGCATGGTGTGAAGCGGATCGAAGAATTGAAAGTCACCGATGGCCAGATCGCGGAAGACGTTGAAATGCTGCGCCGCGCGCTGGAAGCCTGAGGTCTAAGGCATAACCTGTCAACGATGCCTCGGATGTGATGTCCGGGGCGTTTTCTTGTGCGGTATTGCCCACGGTCGCGCGTGAACTGTACTTGGCGGCGCACGCGCCCCTTGACCGAATGGGTTTTCCGACCCAGAAATCCGTAAAAAATCCTTGTGCCTCAGGGTGGAACCGCTAACGTGCCAGTCCCGCCCATTTCGGCACGCAAGTCAGAGGAATTGAGGGTATGAAGATCAGCATCGAACGCGGCACCCTTCTCAAGGCCGTTTCACAGGCCCAATCTGTTGTCGAACGCCGGAATACGATCCCGATACTGGCCAATGTGCTGATCGAGGCCGAAGGGGATCAGGTTCAGTTCCGCGCCACCGATCTGGATATCGAGGTTGTCGACAAAGCCCCCGCACAGGTCGAGAAGGCCGGCGCGACGACGGTGGCTGCGACAACGCTGCATGAAATTGTACGCAAACTGCCTGATGGTGCTCTGGTTACCTTGACAGCCGACAGTGCCGCAGGTCGTTTGACGGTTGAGGCCGGGCGGTCGAATTTCTCGCTGGCGACCTTGCCGAAAGAGGATTTTCCGGTGATGGCCTCGTCGGAATACGCGTCAAACTTTACCGCGTCGGCGGCTCTGCTGCGCCGGCTGTTTGATAAATCGAAGTTTGCCATTTCGACAGAAGAAACCCGGTATTACCTGAACGGTGTTTATATGCATGTGGCGGATGGGGCTGAGGGTGGCAAAGTGCTGCGCTGTGTGGCCACCGATGGCCACCGTCTGGCGCGTATTGATGCGGATCTGCCCAATGGCGCTGCGGATTTGCCGGGCGTGATTGTGCCCCGCAAAACAGTGGGCGAGCTGCGAAAGCTGCTGGAAGATGACGAGATGGATATCGCAGTTTCAGTCAGCGAAACCAAAGTCCGTTTTGCAACACCCGATATCACTCTGACCTCAAAAGTGATTGATGGCACCTTCCCCGACTACACACGCGTTATCCCGCAAGGGAACACCCGCAAGCTTGAGGTGGACGCAGCCGAATTTGCACAGGCCGTAGATCGCGTGGCGACAGTCTCGTCCGAGCGGTCACGCGCGGTGAAGCTGCAGCTGGACGGGGACAAACTGGTACTGTCGGTCAATGCTCCTGATAGTGGTGCGGCTGAGGAAGAATTGGCCGTCGCTTATGGCGATGAGCGGTTGGAGATCGGGTTCAACGCGAAGTACCTGCTTGAGATTGCGTCGCAGGTGGATCGCGAAAACGCGGTGTTCATGTTCAATTCGGCGGGCGACCCGACCCTAATGCGCGAAGGCAATGATCAGAGTGCGGTTTATGTTGTCATGCCGATGCGCGTCTGATCGCGCTGGCGCGCGATGCCTCCGGCGGAGGTATTTTTGAACAGAAGAAGGGAGGGGTCATGGGATTGGCCCTGACCGAGCTTACGGTCTCGCATTTTCGGTCTCACAAACTGGCGCGTTTGTCTTTGGATGGGCGCCCGGTTGCCATACATGGGCCGAACGGGGCCGGGAAGACCAATATCCTTGAAGCAGTGTCTCTGTTTTCGCCCGGTCGAGGGATGCGGCGGGCCAGTGCGGCGGAGATGACCAGGCGACCCGAGGCCTTGGGCTGGAAACTGTCCGGCCTGCTGAGTGCGCAGGGCGGGGGGTATGAGATCGAGACATGGTCCGAAGGCGGCGCGGCGCGCCAGGTTCGCAGTGACGATAAGGCTTCCAGTCAGATTGATCTGGGCAAACTCGCGCGCTTGGTGTGGTTGATCCCGTCTATGGATCGGCTGTGGATCGAAGGGGCCGAGGGGCGACGGCGGTTTCTGGACCGTATCGCGTTGAGCTTTGATCCTGCGCATGCCGAGGCGTCGCTGACCTACGAAAAGGCCATGCGTGAGCGGAACCGGCTGCTTAAAGATCAGGTCCGGGATGCCCATTGGTACACGGCCTTGGAAGGTCAGATGGCTGAGACAGGATATCGGATTCATGCGGCGCGTCTTGCCGCATTGGATCATTTGCGTGCCGCGCAGGATCAGGCCGAAACGGCGTTTCCTTCAGCCGAGTTGGAGTTGATTCAAACGGAAGGCGCGATGCCCGAGACAGCGGATGATCTGCGCGAGGCGCTGAGCGAAAGCCGTTTCCGCGATCTTGCAGCAGGGCGGACTCTGGTCGGGCCGCATCGCTCGGACCTGTATGGGGTGTTCGCTGCCAAAGGGGTTCCGGCCAAGGATTGTTCCACGGGTGAGCAGAAGGCGTTGCTGGTGTCCCTGATCCTGTCAAACGCACGGGCGCTGGCGGGGATGGTTGGCGCGCCGCCGATTGTGTTGCTGGATGAGGTGGCTGCGCATTTGGATGCCGAGCGACGCGCGGCGCTCTATGATGAGATCTGTGCGCTGGGCGCTCAGGCCTGGATGACGGGCACCGGGCCTGAGCTGTTTGCGGAATTGGGCGACCGGGCCCAAACGCTGGTTGTTACCGAAGGCGATGAGGGCTCGGTCGTGTCGGCTTAGGCCGGTTCGCCCACTTTACGTTCCCACAGGAAGCCGCGCATGACCTGATCGACCGGAGTTTTGGCCATGTGGTTGACGTAGTTCGACATGGTTTTCTGCGCCAGACCCAGAACAACATCCAGAACGGCGCGGTGCGAATAGCCTGCGTCAAAGAACGCCTGCAGTTGTTCTTCGGTCGGGTTGCCGCGGGTTTCCATCACCTGCAGCGTGAAGGTGCGCAGCGCTTCTAACTCTGCTTTCGGCAGCGGGGTTTCGTTGCGCAAAGCCTCGGTGATTTCGTCCGAAACCTTCATCATTTTGGCGATGCCGGTGTGGGCGGGGACACAGTAGTGGCATTCGTTTTCAACGTTGATGGTCTGCCAAACCACGGTTTTCTCATCATTGTCGAAATCGGTTTGCAGGAAGAGGCCGTGCAGAACCTGATAGCCTTCCAGATGCTGCGGGCTTTCTGCCATCACCTTGTGCAGACCGGGCAGCCGGCCAAAGGCGGCTTGCGATTTCTTCAACAGCGGTTTGGATCCCTCTGGGGCGGATTCGAGGTCGTGAGACGGGAAGTTGGCCATGTCAAAACTCCTGATTTCTGGCGCGATGAGTCGTATTTAGGGTTTCTTGAGCGATCACTCAAGTATATATTTGAGCAAGCACTCAAGAATTGGTGATCCAATGCCCCGCAAACCCGCATATGACCGAGACGCGCTGATCGCGCAGGCGCGTGATATCTTCTGGCGTCACGGCTGGGCGGGGACGTCGCTGAAGGACCTTGAGCGCGAGTTGAAGCTGAAGCCGGGTAGTTTCTATGCGGCGTTTGGCTCGAAAGATGCCCTCTATGCGCTGGCGCTAGAGCGCTACGCGCAGGACGGGGTTGCCAGCATGCTGACCTTGGCTGAAGAGCTGGGGCCGCTCGGGGCGCTCAAGGCGCAGACCTTTCGCGTGATTGCGGCCTCCGACCTGCCGACCAAAGCTTGTATGCTGGCCAAGACCTACGCCGAGTTGCAGGCCAAGGATCACGATCTGGCCGGCCAGGCAGGCGCGCACATGATCGCTATGAAATCCTGTTTCGCAGACCTGTTTCGCCGCGCCCAAAAGGCCGGAGAGATCAGTCCCGATCACGATCCAGAACGCCTTGCTGCGCGCTATCAGTCGGATCTTCTGGGCCTGCGATTGACGGCCGAACGGGATGACGTCAACGCCGCCGAAATTGCAGCTGATATCGCGGCAGACCTCGATCGGCTTTGATCCGCAGATAAATCGGATCTCAACCACAAAATCTTGGGGGAGCGCGTGACATTCCCCACCAGAAAACGTATAAGTTACCAAAATAATATAGGTACTAACGGCATGTCCGAAGACGCACAGGCACCCCAAGAATACGGCGCAGATTCCATCAAAGTTCTCAAAGGCTTAGAGGCAGTTCGCAAACGTCCCGGTATGTATATCGGGGATACGGACGATGGCTCGGGTTTGCACCATATGGTGTACGAGGTCGTTGATAACGGAATTGACGAGGCTCTGGCCGGTCATGCCGACCATGTGACCGTGAAAATTCACGCCGATTCCAGCGTCTCGGTCAGTGACAACGGCCGTGGCATCCCGGTGGATATTCACCCCGAAGAGGGCGTCTCGGCGGCCGAGGTCATCATGACCCAGCTGCACGCGGGCGGTAAGTTCGACAGCAACTCGTACAAGGTGTCGGGCGGCCTGCACGGCGTGGGCGTTTCGGTTGTGAATGCTCTTTCCGAATGGCTGGAGCTGCGCATCTGGCGCGCGGGCAAAGAGCACGTAGCGCGTTTTGAGCGTGGCGAGACCGCTGAGCACCTGAAAGTCGTCGGTGAATGCGGCGACCGCACCGGGACCGAGGTGCGCTTTCTGGCCTCGACCGATACGTTCTCGAACCTCGAATACTCGTTTGAGACGCTGGAGAAGCGCCTGCGTGAGCTGGCCTTCCTGAACTCGGGCGTGCGCATCATCCTGATCGACGAACGCCCTGCCGAACGGCTGGAGACCGAACTGTTCTATGAGGGTGGCGTCAAGGAATTCGTCAAATACCTCGACCGGTCCAAGACCCCGGCAATGCCCGAACCGATCTATATCAAGGGCGAGCGGGACGATATTGGCGTCGAAATCGCGATGTGGTGGAATGACAGCTACCACGAGACGGTTCTGCCCTTTACCAACAATATCCCGCAGCGGGATGGCGGGACCCATGTGGCGGGTTTCCGGGGCGCTCTGACCCGGACGATCAACAACTATGCCCAGTCAAGCGGGATCGCGAAGAAGGAAAAGGTTAGCTTCACCGGCGACGATGCGCGCGAAGGTCTGACCTGTGTGTTGTCGGTCAAAGTGCCTGACCCGAAATTCTCGTCCCAGACCAAAGACAAGCTGGTTTCGTCCGAAGTACGACCTGCGGTTGAGGGCTTGATGAACGAAAAGCTGGCCGAGTGGTTCGAGGAAAACCCGAACGAGGCCAAAGGGATCGTCGGTAAGATCATCGAGGCCGCATTGGCCCGTGAAGCGGCCCGAAAGGCGCGTGAACTGACCCGACGCAAGACGGCGATGGATGTGAACTATCTGGCCGGGAAGTTGAAAGACTGTTCCGAGAAAGACCCGTCCAAAACCGAAGTCTTCCTCGTCGAGGGTGACTCGGCGGGTGGCTCGGCCCAGACCGGTCGCGATCGTCTGACTCAGGCCGTTCTGCCCCTGCGCGGGAAAATCCTGAACGTCGAACGCGCTCGGTTTGACCGGATGCTGTCGTCTCAGGAAATCGGAAACCTCGTGATGGCGCTGGGCACCGGCATTGGCCGCGATGAGTTCAACATCGAAAAGCTGCGCTACCACAAGATCGTCATCATGACCGATGCGGATGTCGATGGCGCACACATCCGTACACTGCTGTTGACCTTCTTCTACCGTCAGATGCCGGAATTGATTGAAGGTGGATACCTCTACATCGCACAGCCTCCGCTCTATAAGGTTTCACGTGGTAAATCAGAAGTTTACCTGAAGGACCAAGCCGCGCTGGACGACTATCTGATCAACCAGGGGGTCGAAGGAGCGGTGCTGAAACTGGGCTCGGGCGAGGAAATCATCGGGCAGGACCTAACCCGTGTGGTGGACGAAGCACGCCAGTTGAAACGCGTGCTGGACGCCTTCCCGACCCACTACCCGCGTCACATTCTGGAACAGGCCGCCGTGGCCGGGGCCTTTGTACCTGGTGCTGTCGATGCCGACCTACAAGGTGTGGCTGACAAGGTAGCCGCGCGCCTCGACCTGATCGCGTTGGAATACGAACGCGGCTGGCAGGGTCGTATCACACAGGATCACGGCATCCGCCTGGCACGTATCTTACGCGGCGTGGAAGAAGTTCGCACGCTGGATGGCCCGATGCTGCGCTCGGGCGAGGCGCGCAAGACCGGCAGTTTCACGCAAAGTCTGCAGGAGATTTATAACACCCCCGCCACGTTGGTCCGCCGCGATCGCAGTCAGGACATCCATGGCCCGCTGGACCTCTTGCGCGCCATTCTGGAAGAGGGCGAAAAAGGTCTTTCGCTGCAACGCTATAAGGGTCTGGGAGAGATGAACCCTGATCAGCTGTGGGAAACGACGCTGGACCCGGACGCCCGGACGCTGTTGCAGGTGCGCGTGGATGACTTGGTCGAAGCGGATGATCTGTTTACTAAGCTGATGGGCGACGTGGTCGAACCCCGCCGTGAGTTCATCCAACAGAACGCGTTGAGTGTGGAAAACCTGGATTTCTGAGGTGTTGTAGGTTTGCGCATAACACTTCGCGCACCCCATAAGTTTGCGTAGTTTTCCCATAGTTTTGCGCTGAGCGATTGTCTGCCCTAGCGGTGAATTCAATCAGTTTTTGGAGTAGTCGTTGCGGTTATGGTCCTTTGCGTTGCTCAATCCCGCAAAGGGCCTCCCTAAGGAACCTTGGGTTCCATGCGGCCTTTTTGCTTGGATTCTCGCGAACGTCTGCGACGCGCAGAAAGCAGACTTCGAAAAGTCTAGCTACGGCCCATACCACCAAAACTAGATTCTGAGCTTGCAGCTCACACAGCGGACATTGATCGATATAGCTCAGCGCACTGGCAGACGGCCTTGTTGTCACACACGATGCTAGACATACTCCGTCAAAGATTAATTCTATGAGGACGCGATTGTTGAAAGCCGCAACCAATCCGAGATGGAACCCCAATAGTCCCGTCGAGGTCACGCCGGAAGACTATGAAAAACAAGTTGTTTCTTGGCTTCAATCCGCGGGGCGAGAGCTTCAGGGGTTCACTGTCAGTCACCTTAAAAAGATACATGGCGATGGTGGCGAATACAGCATTGATGGCTGGGCAGAGTTCGAGATATTTGGGGGTACAAAAGTCTGTGTCCTGATCGAGTGCAAAACGCACAGACGGCCAGTAAACCGAGACGCTATTCTGGGCGTTCACGCAAAAGCCCAAGCAATTGGCGCTCAAAAATCCATAGTGTTCTCTACCTCGGGATTTCAGCGTGGTGCTGTTGAGTTTGCAGCGAGCGCAGGTGTTGCATTGGTGGTTTTCGCGGACGGCAAGGCGACCTACTTCACTCGCAGTAGTGACGTGCTGTCAGAAGCATACTATCCACCGGGCTTACCAAAATTCGCGGGGCAGATGGTTCGAGCAGAAGCCAACAAAACCACAATTTCGGTTCTAAATGATGAGCGGATCACCCCATTGGCAGATTGGTTTAGGTCTGAAAGCGACAACCACCCTGGGTAGTATTAGGACTACCCGGAAATTAGCGATGCAAGAGAGTGTAAATTAGTTGGCCGCCGATTATATTTCCTTGTCCCGACGTTTTTTAGAAGTCACCACTGACGATTTCGAGAACGAATCTGAAAACATATGGGCATCACTCGCGACGCACGAGATGGGGAAAACGTGGGAAGAAATTCTCTCGAACGATGTTTCTATTCTCCTTGGCACCGCTGGTTCAGGCAAAACAACCGAAGTTCGGCAGCAAGTGATGCGACTCGTCGCGGCAGGGCAAGACGCATTTCTGTTGCGCTTGGAAACTCTACAAGATGGGGACTTGGTCGGCTCATTCGACTTCGAACTGGAAAACCAAGTTGAACGATTTAAAAAATGGAAGCGGTCAAAGAAGGGCGGATTCCTATTTTTTGACGCTCTCGACGAGGCACGCTTGCCGTCTTCACGCAATGAAAGTGCATTGGAAAAGGCCCTCGACGTTGTCTCTCAGGAAGTCGGGCGACGAGAGGAAACCTTGCATGTTTTGATTACCAGTCGCCCAAGCGAGTGGCTTGGGGATGGCGATGTAAGACGTCTAACTCGTTTCATAAAACAGACTCGAAATGCCAAACAGGACCTAGGGGCAGACGGCCCAACACACAGGATCTATCGCCTAGCACCGCTGGTGACTAAGGACATTGAGAAGCTAGCTATTTCTCGCGAAGTGAAGCCTTCGGACTTTATCAAGTCTGTGAACGCCCATCTTTCTACCGGTCTAATCCAGCAACCGTTAGACGCGCACCTATTCTTAGATGTTTGGGAAAAAGCCATTGATGAAGGCCGCTCCCCCGATGACGTCTTCAAATCAAGACTTCAAGTCATGCGTGATTTGGTTACGTGGCGGCTATTCGGGCGATCTGAGAACAAAGATCGATTGAACATTGACATTCACCGGGCACGCAAGGCTGTAGCAAAACTTGCAGCCTTCGTGGTTTTGTCAGGTAAACAGGATTTTTCCGTCCTACCGTTGGCGGCAGGCGATGCCATGAATGCAGCAAATATTCTGTCTACAGATGTGGAAGCTTGGACACCTACAGAGGTTCGTCAGTTGCTCGCTTGCGGGCTGTTTCAGCCATCTCTTGGGGGTCGCATCAGGTTCGCGCATCGGGAGATACGGGACTTCCTCGCTGCTGAGTACTTCGACGAAAGCTTGCGAGCAAGAGCACATTCCGAAGAAACAATCGCGCCACTTCTTGCCGAGGGTCTTGGGCGTCGGTCGATCCCACAGTCAACAGAGCACGTCATGGGCTGGTTGGCGGCCTTGAATAGCTCAGCAAAGGCGGTTGTGGCGAGTGTGAGACCGGCACTGCTCATCGAGACTGGAGATCCAAAGGCGCTTTCTGTCGGCGACAAGGAAGTCGCGCTACGCAGTCAAGCTCGTCTGTATGATGACCGTCGATACAGAGGTGAGTGGTTCAATCATAATGATGTAAGGCGCTTCACGCACTCTGACTTGTGGCCCATAGTCGACGAACTTCTGGACCAATCCGGTTCTCCTGAATTGACTGATTCTTTGATAGAGGTCGCTCGGTTTGGTCAGATGGGTCCGCTTGCAGCCAAATTAGCGGGATATGTTGGAAATTCAGAAATTGGCTATCGTAGCAAAGCGGAAGCATGTGCTGCCCTCGATGAAATAGGTGATGAGTCTTTTCGTGCTGATGTACTGTCAGAAGTCCTGACAACCCCGCCGCCGGACGCCGAGGATACGGATTCTGCTCCGAACTGGAATATGTTCCTGTTGAAGGCATTGAAGTACAGCTTTGGCGAAGCCAACTTGCTCGACGGGATTGCCATTCTTTCGAGAATTCACAGAGAGCGCTCTAACTATTCATCCGCAACATCTCAGTATTTGATCGAAATACTTGAGGACCTGCCGCGGCCCCAAAAGCAATTGTGGCTGTCAATATTGCTGCGCTTTGCACTTACCGGCCGATCCGAGAACCGCTACCGAATGCCCGATGCTTCGGCTCGCTATAGAAGGTTTGTGCCCGCCATTGTCTATTTGGCTTCTGAGTTGTTAGGTGATGAGGGGCTACACCCAGACGATGAAGACTTACTTGATGCTATCGAGATAGCGATGGGCAAAGACCACAGGATCGACGTATTTGGCCGCAAAGCGCCTACAAAGAAGCTCGCGAGCAGCCTTCGAGCGCGACCGGATGTCAAACACGCCCTCGTTCAACGACGAGTAACACTGTTTTCTGATCAAGTTCAGCGGCACCGCGTTCCGTTTGGGGCGGTCTACCCTTTGGAATTTGATGATAAGGAGGAAAATGGAGACGTTTTCGATCAGTGCGATGTGTCCCACTTTTGCGAACTCGCATCAAAGGCCTCCGATCAAAATGAGCGAGTGTTCTTACTTGACCTTTCAAATACCATTTTAGGGAAGCTTCGAGGGGAAGAGCATAGGAATGCGTTAGGTGAGTTCAGAAACTATTTGAGAAAATATGGGAACGACGATCAGCGGCGACAATTCGGCATCCGCGGTTGGTTTCTTCGAACAAAATCTCGCTTCCAACATAAATATCGCTATGACGCTCAAAGTTGGTTTTGGGACAAGAAGGAAGCCGTTCAGTCATGGAGAACCGCCCGAAAAAATCGAAAATTCATCTCGAATAACCGAAAGAGCATTGCTGCTGGTGAGTTTGATAACAGCAATGCGATTTGGCTTTTCGATAAGGCTCCAAACGATCTTGGGACAGGGACGATCCGCGCAGTCCAAGAGGAATACGGGTCTAAGATCGCGCAGGTATTCAGCGATGGCCTGCGGCAGTACTGGAAGGCCAACGATACGAGTTACGCTGAAAGACGAAATTATCTTGGCCACATCGGCCTAGCTGGCATCAATTTGGATTACACTTTTGGAGAGTTGCCCGGTGATGTCGACCTTGCACGCAAGGCTTTCCGCTATGCGTTTCATGAGTTGGGCAGCTTTCCCGAATGGGTTGATGAGTTAGCACAAATTTTCCCAAGCCAATTTTGCTCTGAGATCAAAGCTGCGCTGCTGGTGGACTTCATGACTGAGCGAGGTGACGATGATCACCACGTGTCTGATTGCGTGAGTAAAATCGCCTACTCTGGTGTCCGTACTAGAAGCTTGGTGGCGCCGATGCTCCTGCGGATGATGATGCGTGCTCTTCCAAAGAACCGTCGTGATAGAATGCTCTGTCTAGACATCGTGGCCCGCGCGCACTCTGTCGAACAAGGCCCGCTTTCAAGGTTCCTTGCCTCGGGCTATCGAGCGGCGTTGACCCGGTTTGATTTCAGAGAGGCTTGGGTTTGGCTTGACGGTCTTATGAACGCGAACTCAAGCGCCGCTAGAAGCGTGTTGGTCTCGACCTTTGGTGATCTCCGAAGCACCGGGCAGAGGGCGCTGTTTTTCGAATACTTGGGTCGCGAGGGATATAAACCTGCTCTGGAGGAAGGAACGAACCCAGTGCGGGGCGAGTATAAGCATGATGCAGGTCTTCTAGAGTGGTTGGTTCAGGCGTCATACTTGGTATGGCCTCCGGAGAAGGATTTGAAGCATGAGGATGTGTACTCGCCAGGTAAAGAGGACCATGCTGAGAGCAACAGGCGAAACTTCACAAATATGTTGGCGGCCTTTCAAACATCCGACGCTGTTAGCGCTTTTGGCAGACTGGCCAAAGCAAAGGCGCTTTCGAGCTACCGAGATACGTTTTTGTATCAGATCGAACTGATGAAGCGAGGAGCCGGGAGAAGGCCCGAGTTCTCTCCTGATGAAGCAATTCAGTTCCTCAACGATCAATCTAAGCCACCGGCGAATGTGGAAGAGTTCAGGAAGCTTTGCCTAACGCATCTTCAGACGCTTCTCGAGCGGCTACACACGTCCGACGATGATGAAAGCGCATTTTTCAGGCGTGGCGAAGCGAAAGAAGGCGACTTGAGAAATTGGCTAGCCGCCAGACTTAGAGAGGTAGGGGAGCGCTACTACACGGTCATCAGGGAACAAGAAGTCGCTGGTGAGAAGCGACCTGATCTCAGGTTGCATTCGAGAGTAGACGTTTTGGGGAAGGTATCAGTTGAGATCAAGCTTGCCGACATGGCGCATTGGAAAGGTGATCAATTGGTCGCCACTCCTGATGAGCAGCTCTCAAATCAGTATCTGTTCGAAGCTTCATCTCACACTGGCATATATGTTCTCGTAAATGCTTCGCGTCCGAGGAATGCGGTGAAGGATAAAAAGACCAATAAGGTCAAAAGAAGCGCCTTCCGCAAGACTGTCGCTGGCAAAGTGGTGAACTTCGAACAACTCGTTTGGCTGGTGGAAGAGAAGTGTGCAGCAGTAAATCAGGATCTCACTGACGGTAAGATCGTAGTCGCAGTGACGCGCGATATCTCCGAGAAACCGTCTGACACTATGTAAACAGACTCTGTACACCAAACGGCCGTTTAGCCAATTCTGTGCTTTGAAGGCGGCACCAATAGCGAAAGTCCGCTTCCTACCCTGCCTTCAGGTTGCACATGTCCGCTTGGTGCTTTTGCTTACTCCTGAACCACCAAGTCTTCAAAGCGCTTGGCTCCAGCTTCCGGTAACGTCGCAAAACGAATTCCATCAAGACCGATTTCATCTCTTAGCTTTGCTAGCTGCCTAAGGTCGTAACCGGAGTCTTGAGGAACAACCAATAGTGCCTCAGGTACGAGCCTCCTTAGGAGCCATAAATAGCCCAGCGTGTTTATTGTGAACTGTCTTTCTACTCTTGTCCTGTGCGCTTTTATTTCGACTGCTACTTTGGGCTTTCCGTTAACTTCAATGACGTAATCTGGATACAGCGAACCCAAGATTCTTCCGTCTTTGAGCACGGCGTTCTCGGATCCAAACATCTTGTGTCCATGTTGCCTGAGGAAAGAGAAAACAGTTTGGTCAAAAATTTGCGCGCGTTGAGGAGAGGATAATTTTGAAAGATCTGCATCCGATTGTTTTTCTGCTCGCTCCTGTCGGAGTCGGTCGAACTCGGCCTTTAGCTCGACTTGTCTCATTTGTCCGCCGAAGACCTGAGGCGCGAGCCTTTCAGCAGTAGTCGGATCTAGTTCTTCTATTTTCATCAAAAACATGACCAGGGTCATACCTAGCCAAGCTGGTCTCTCTTTTTCTACGTCAGGAAATCTCTTTTTTAACCACTTGTATGCTTCGAGTGGGTTTCTCAGGGTATGAGCCCGCTTCCCTCTTAGTTCCGCTACCGAATTTAGAACCTCCGAAGACGAGCGCAGGTCATATTTTATTGGGTCTTCGACCGCTTCTGCTAGGGCCTCACCAAAGTCTATCCAATTTTCTCTTTTTGCCACGTCTTCGAGGCCGTTGCTTTTTCGCATCGGTTATTTCACCATTATTGCGCGACGCCAATAATAAATTGCAATGAGCGACGCTGATATTGTAGGGAATACCCTATGAAAATCGACAGTAGAGCAGAAATTCCTGCGCGCCAAGCTTGGCGAAGAGGGCAAAAAAAGAAGTCCCATTTCTTGTCTGCAAGAAAAGCGCAGGGCGTGATCCAGACTGAAAGTGGGTTGGAGGCAAGTTTTGCTTTTGGTTGCGACTTGCATCCGAAGGTTAAGGCCATCAGGCCGCAACCCTGCACATTCGATCTGAAATCAGGTCGTGTTTATCCAGCAAAATCGGAGCTCATCACCAAGTTCAAGGGAACGGGATACAAACCAAAACCTTATACCCCTGATTTTGAAGTCATCTGTTTTGATGGCCGGAAGCTTTTCGTGGAAGTGCGACACTCTAGATTGTTGAAGCACAATGAGAGCACGTTGCTATTGCCAAACATCTTTAGAAGCCTCGGTTTAGAGCTTCTGATCCTCACCGATCAATTTCTTGCCAGAGATTTGGTGCACAATATCCGATCTCTGCATCCCTACATTCGGAGGTCTCCGACTGACGAGTTCCTTCGCAAACTGTCTTCAATTGAAGCACAAACGTTCCGGCTGGAATTTCTCCTGAAAGAACTGGGTTGTAGCAAGATCGATGTACTAAGTTCAATCGTTTTGGGCCACATCTCAGTTGATCTTAGAGCAGGCATGCTCCGACCCAAATCTGTTGGACGGTTAGCCCACGGCCAAAAGTCTCATCTGGAGATCTTTCCACTGTGACGCAGCAAGGCCCCAACTATGTCGGATGGAATGTTCTCATCGGAACGGAAGCTTTCGTGGTCAAGGAGTTTGATCATCAACGAGACCACGTTTCGCTTCAGGATGAAGAAGGGACATACAAAGAGATTACCAATGAAGAATTCAGGACGCATTATTCTCTCGGTGTGGTAAGCAGCCCGCATGTTCATGGTACGACTTCCAAAAGACTGGGTACACCAGAAGAAAACAACGAAACGTACTTTCGAGAACTGATCCTTGTCAGAGCAACTGAACTACAAAGGCAAGGATACTCGTGGGCTAAGATTAGAAACAAATTGGCAGGTGAGTTCGCTGCGCATCCGCTTCATGTAAATCGGAAGAAACCTTTTCCGACTGTAAGGACCATTCAGCATTGGCGCACCCAGTACCTACTTTCAGGAAAAGCAGGTCTACGATCCAAGACAAGTAATTCCGGCAATCGTACACCGAGGTATAACGCGGAGTTCCGGGAGGTCGTTTTGGATCTTTTGGAAGAACATTTTCTTAACAACGACCTAAAAACTATCACTTGGATTGCCCGGCAAGCCAAGCGGCTGTACCTAAGGCAATGCAAATCCGAGGGCAAGGTGCCCGGCCCCTGCGGAAGAAAGTGCGTTGAAGCAATTGTTTACAGCCTGCCACATGCCGGGCTTCTAAAACGGCGGCTGGGGGATGAAGAGGCAAACAGGCGCTATCTTATGGCGCTGGAGTACCAAAGAGTATCAACCCCGCTCGAAAGAGTAGAACTGGATTGCACCACGCTCGATGTTTGGTGCGTCGATGATGACGGAACCCCAATTGGTCGCCCCCACATTTGCGTAGCAATCGACTGCGCAACCGGTGTTATTCTTGGGATGCAACTCAGCTGGAGCCGTCCCGACACTGCATTGGTTTCTCGAACTGTAAAGGAAATTTTGGAGCCCAAAACACCAACATTTTTCATGATGCACGGTATCGAGAACGATTTTCAGACAATTGGGACGCCCCAGTTGTTGATTACAGACCAGGGCACCGAAAACAGCGGTGACGTCTTCCATACGATCATCGATTGTTCGAGTCTGGAATGGCGCAAGATGATCCCAGGTCGACCGGATAAAAAACCGTTCATCGAACGTTTCTTCTTGGAGCTGAGCCGGATTGTCACTCAATTCCCTGGTGCTTCGCAGACGTCCCTCATCGGCCCGAGAGATCGGACGGAAAAGGCACAAAAAGAGGCCTGCCTGACTTTGCAAGAGATTGAAACGCGACTGCAAAAATGGCGTTACGACGTGTACTTACGCATGCCCAGGCGACGCGTACAACACGTGCTCCGAAGACTGGAATCTCCGATGCAATCTTGGCTTAGGACTTCCAAAGACTGTTTTGTACCAATGCCCCCAGATCCCCACGAACTCAGAGAGATGTTTATGGTTCAGGCTGCGACGAGAACTGTGCAACGGTACGGTATCTCCTACGGCGGAGTGACATACCATAGCGCTGAACTTGCCAACTACTTGAAAATGGTCGGTGTGCCTGCGACGGTCGAAATCCGCGTTGACCCGAATGACATTCGAGAAATTGCGGTTCTGGATCGCCTGAATAATGAGCATTTTTTCGTGCCCGCAAAGTATGAAGAGTGCCCGGCTCTATCCTTCGATGAGTTGGCGAGACTGCGAAAGCAAACTTTCACCCCGGAAGACGAAGAGCTTCAGGAAAAGGCGCTGATCGCTGCGATGGCTCTGCACCTTTACGAAGAAGAACCAAAGGCAAGGACAAAGACCGCAAAGTCTCGGGAGAAGGCCGCCAAAGAGGAGCGAAGACAGGAAATCTTCGCCCAATCCAAGAAAGTCATGGATAAGCACGGGCATTCAGAGCCCGCGTACAGGGCGGAAAAACCTGAGTTTGATCTGCCCAGCAAACTGCCAAGTTTTGTCTCTAAAGGAGGGTGTCCGCAATGACAGAGCGAGTGTTTGAAGTTCTGAACCGGACAATTGAACATCCGAGCTATGTGGTTGCCAAAGACCAATTGGTTGAAGCCGTCTCCATCTCTCGCAAGTTAAACGGCGCCGCAGTCTTCTTGTCTGGGCCTACACGTTGCGGAAAGACGCAACTCTTGAATGACGTTCAAGTTGAACTCGGCAAGCGACCAGATCTCAGTAGCGACCTGCTTGAATATTCTGGTTTGAGCGGAGCAAGTGATTTTGTCATCGGAAGTATTCCGACCAAACCAAACAGTAAGACACTGCTTACAGCGATGCTCGAAGCCGTTGGGGTCAAAACCGGACCAACCCAAAGCGCGCACGATTTACAGGCCCGTCTGTGCTTCGCTGTGCGTGAAAAAGGTATTCGCACAATCGCGTTGGATGAATGTAGCCATTGCGCCGAACGAGGTGCTCATCTGTCAAAACGTGGCGCAACCGACCATTTCAAATGGCTAATCGATCAAACAGGGGTCACGTTGATCCTCGCCGGTTTGCCTAAGTTTCAGGGGCTCATTGATGAAAACGAGCAATTGAGGGACAGAACGCTGTCGACTATCGAGCTGTTTCCGTATGCTTGGTCGAGTGGCGCCGATGCTACAAGCTTTGCCGCAGCGTTCTCTGAAGCTCTATGCAACATGCAAGCCGCCGGTGGCCAGTTTGACTTTGATTTCGAAGAACTGGTGGTCAGATTGTACGGCGTAACTGGAGGTCGCGTTGGAATGCTTGTGCGCATCCTCCAAGTGGCCGCGCTCAAGATGAAGTCGACGACGCTGACATCCAAGATTATCTCGGACAGCGCAATTCAGTTGACGCAAAAGAGCCTAAACGCTGGTTACTTTTTTGGGGAGGAAGCACCTCAGAAAATCGACCTTGTTCGATCCTACATCCATGTCATGCAGGACGCTGGCTTGGATGTGACCCCAGAGTCACTCATTGACCTTGAAGCGTTAGAGGCCGCATGACATCGAGACGCTCTGACTTTCTGAGACCAAAAAATTCAGAAAGCCTGTTGGGCTATATTAGGCGTTTAGGGCGAGCAAAAGCACACTACTTCACGTCGGATTTTTTGGCAGAACTTGGCAATCGATACGGGCGTCAATTGGTTGATGATATCGCCGCAATTGAAGAGGAGTTGAGGGTCCCGCCCGGGACACTTGAACGTCTCGCACCTAGCTCGCCACCGAAAGATCCTAGTAGAGACTGGCAATACGAACGTCTTCACTCTGACCCAGTTTGCCCACAATGCCTCGCGGAAAAGAAACCATATCAAGCGCTATGGCGGCACTCCCTGGTAACTGCATGTCATGAACATCGATTGAGGCTGGTTGACGTTTGTCCAAATTGTTCGGAGAGATTGACACCACAGGTGGGTGGCTATCGATTGTGCAGTTGTGGATTTCCTCTTGATAAACTGCCACGCTATCAAGCTTCAGAACACGAGTGCGATGTAGCATCCGCAATCTCAGGCACCGGTCCATTGATCCCACATGCCGAAACCGGAACCAAACCCCCGAGCAACATCGGTAAATTCGTTCATTTCCTAGCCTCTGGGTTTCAAGCTAGCCGTACGGGTAAGTTCGGAAAAACGAAAATTCCGAAGACCGTTGAAGACGCGGTTCGACTAATGGCGCCGGTCGAATCCCTTTTGGCAAACTGGCCGCATGGTTTCGAAAATTATGTGAAAAAGCTGCTGCATGAAGGTGATCCCGATGCAACTTCTGCTCCAGAGCGGCTTGGCAACTGGTATCAGCGCCTAATGCGGTTTCGAGAACCGGAATACGATGTGTTTAAGGACGCAGTGGCACGTGTGATCGAGAGAGAATTCAGTGGCTTCCATCCGGGTCGTTTGGCGTCTACTTCATCGAGAGAGTGGTTGCCCGCAACGGAAGCGGCACGACGACTCGGAATTTCTGCACAGCGTCTCGTTGCGGCAGTCCAGAAAAAAGAGATCGCTGGCAAGATCAGTCAACGCGGATTTGGACATAATCAAACAGTCGTTCCCAAATTCGAAGTTCTCAACATTGCAGCAGATCGTCGGCGCTTCTGGAGCGCGGCAGAAACATGTGACTATCTGGGAGTTGGACGTACACAATTCCAATTTCTCAAAGAACTTGGTGTGGTCGGTGAAGTCCCAGTTTCAGATCGGCCACCGCTCGTGGATGGCCGGTTCCACTCGAATTCTGTAGAGGAACTTGTCTTTAAGATTAGAGCATCGGCCACTGAATTGACGGGAGAGGCAGTTTTGTTCAAAGAGCTTACGCTTAATCGAACAACTGACAAGACGGCGCTGAAGAAGCTCATTCGTCTCATTTGTGAAGGTTCTATCGCTGCTGAATTGGAAGATCAGGATGTCCTACTCGGTGATTTCAGGTTCCAGAAATCGGACGTCGAAAAGGTTCTGCGATCTGAGCGGCACTCGTTGGACTGGACTGCAAATGATGTCGCGAAGTTAACGGGTTGGAAGGCTCAGGCGGTGACACATTGGTGCAAGCTGGGCCTGCTCGGATCTCGCAAAGTTCCGCACGGCCCAAGCGAGTCTTTCTTGGTCAGACCACAGCAGCTTGTGATCTTTCAAAGCGAGTACATGCCCGTCGCGACACTGGCGAGGTCAAGAGGTACAACATCCCGAAAGCTACTGTCCGATTTTGAGAGCAAAGGGATTGAGACACATGGCGCGCAAATTGAAGGCAAGACGACGCGAGGGCACCTAGTAAAACTAAGTGACCTGGCTTCGCTGCTGTCTGAGGCCGCCTAGTGCTCGCCTGCACCATCCGAAAAGAACACCACTGAAATGCGCTGTCCAATTGCAGGTTCATGGTCGCGTGAAACCTGTTCAGCTTCTTCGATGACCCGGACCATCTTCTCATGGATCTCTGCGGACGCCTGATGATCGCTTTCGAGCTTTTCCAGGATAACCTGAAGCGCGATGTACCCCTTGGGAAGACCCTCATAGGCGAAGCTATCACGCACTTCGTGTTTCGCTTTTTCCCAGAAGGGATCAAGTTCACGGCTCCACGCCTCACACACCATTTCCACGGCAGGCAGTGCCATATGGCCAAACAATTCTTGATCACTGAGTTCGACACCACCTTTGCGTCCCATGAACTCGGCGCAGGCTTTCATGAGGCTCTCAACGCGAGCGGGGCGCAAGTCCCACTCGGTCAGCTTGCCAATCTGCTCTGAAATCGTCTCTAGCGCTTCAGAGAGATCTTCCAGTGACATGTGGGCGTGCTCCATGCCAAGGCTTCTGGTCCGTTCGTATGCAGTCTCCAGCGATTGGGCGCAGGTTAGCTGGTCGCGTTCCAGTATAAGGCCCGGCGCAGTATCTTTAAGAAGCAGCAGGCGAGGCGGAAAGAAGCTATTGCTCTTGCTAAGTCCTTTGAGATGTAGCGCCGTGAATTTCTCACGGGCCGATAGGAGCGCCAACTCGGCGCCCCAGGTGCCTTGGATTTTGGCCTTGTCGATGAGTTTGTAGCGGTCTTCTGGGATTGTTTGCTTGGTGCGTTCCAGCACGTCGTGAAAGTTATTGTCGCGAAGCAGCCGTGGGGATCGCAGATATTTTACAACACTATTGAGGATCAGTTCTGCGTCTTCGGTGCTTTCTTCTAAAACGGCGTCGATTAGCGCCTCCCCAGCCAAAGTTTTATAGTTCTCTATGCGCTGGGCGATTTTTTCGTCAGATGCAAACTGACCTACTGGCACATCAACAAGGTGGTAATTGACGACCCCGAACTCACTATCGATCCTGTCGATCCTACCCAGACCTTGGATGAGCTCTTTCAGGTTCGAGGTCAGACCAAGCAACACCAGCGTGTCTGACGACTGAAGGTTGATGCCTTCAGCCATCTTGTAAGTCAGAAAAACCGATGCAGATCCTTTTGGTTCGTTCTTTCCTCCAGGTCGGAAGTAAGACTCCACGGACTTGCCCTGTTTGATACGCTTGAAACTGTCGGGGCCATCTCCAAAGATCGCCTTCACGGCGCGATCTTCACCCTTGGTTTGGTTTCCCACGACATAGTTGGTGTGGTGGCCTCTGCGCGACAGCGCTTCTGCAAAAATCTCGAGTGTGTCCGTCCGTTCTGCGAGAAAGACGACCCTGTCTTTTTCGTTTTGTATTCTCAGGCACGCCTCATACCGCTTCTCATCAAGCTCCTTGAGAACACTGAGACCCAGTTTTTGGTTTAGAGCGTCGCATTTCTTTGTGGGTTCAGGCGCTTCTATTCCCAGTGCCGCGAACATGTCGGACTGGCCGCGGTGGGATACCTTTTTCTTCGATTTTCCACCACGCTCGAACTCGCGAAGTGATTTGCCAATAGCTCCATGAGACATCTCCCAATGGGCTTGGGCAGCACTCACGCGCAGAATGTTCAAAAGGTTTCGGATGTAGAGCTGATCCTGCGTGCTTTGTTGCGTGCTGACGTGTCCGAAGCGGCTTTTCTCGACTGCGGTCACCCTACCGCCAGGCGCAAGTTCTTTGCAGAGAGCCACAATCTCATCCAGGCGCGTTTGCTGAGGCTTTGTCACGTTAAGTTTCTTCGGGCGCCCGTGGTTTTCTAGTTTTGGGTAACTGTGCTTCTTGGGATCTCCGTCCTCGCCAATGCATCGCCTTTGTCTGCGTGTCAAAAACGGCGAAACCAACTGAGCGAGTTCGTTGCGAGCCTCTCGCGTGAGCGTCGTGTCGGGCTCTGATAGGACGGCAAGTTGCGCATCCTGGTTGAAGATATCCTTGGGAACATGGGTTTCGCGCTCGAATAACTCACCCATGGCCTGAATGAAGGTTGGGGTCATGAAAATGGACGCCCGCTTCTCCTGCATATGGGTCAACCAGTCGACATCCCGGTTCCCGAGCAGCGTTGCTGACAGACAGACATTCCAGCTTGGCGGGGCAAGTTCGATGGCTGAGGCCATTTGAGATGCTTGTTCAAAGCCCGGTGTAACTGTGTGGCTTTCATCGATTATCAGAATGCCAAACTGATCGAGCCTGAGCCCAGATTTTTCTTCATCGCCAGCGCCGCGGAGGTGTTGTTTGGCAAGTTTGCTATTCGCGACAGGTTGGAGCGAGTTTGTCGAATACTTGCGCCAACTGGGAATAACTTTGGGCGGGGCAATTACAGCCGCATTTTTTCGCGCAACGCCATGGACGGGGGAGCGGGGCACGACTTCTGAGAATGTATTTGACAATGCTTCGGCCAGGTGACAGCCGATCTCTGTCTTTCCTGAACCGGTTGGCGCTTCTACGAAGGCGATGCCATGGTCATAGACGATGGAACACGCCTCATAGGTCAGCTCCTGTTGATACCCAAACAGCGTATGGCTCGTGATCTCTTTTCGGGCGCCAGTGAGCCAGGGTTCAAACCCCTTTTGCTCCGAAATTGTTCGCGCCATCGCGTCTTCAGCGGTCACCGGTTTGATAAGCTTTTCGAGTATCTCCAGCGCCTCGGTATTCCAATCGACAGACACATCCCAAGCCTGCTCGGCGGCTTCTGTGCGTTCGACCTGAAGTTCATGCGTGCCCGCATCCAGGTCATCGGCATACTCGATGTTTCTGTAGAGCCCTGAGTAGGAAAAGTTTGCGGACCCGGCGACGGCACCTTTTGGGGAACTGACGATTTTTGAGTGTAGCCGCCGATCCCCAGATATACCCAACTTGCGTTTGGCGAGCTCCGGATCGAAGACACGCAGATCAATTTTCCCGGTTTTGATGGCGTGTTTTGCCAGCACCGCGATAAGATCGTGATCCTCTTCCACTTGAAGCCCGGAGCGCTCCAGCCAGTAGAGTTTCATTTCTTCGGTGACTGGTTTGGGGTTGGTCAGCCTTTTGGTATTCGCAGTGTCGATCCCGAACGATATCCGGATCCGGATATCGCTGTCGTTTTCCAGATCCCTCAGCTCGGGCAATTCCTTCATCAAAATCGACAGCGAAGACAAGAAGTCCTGATACCCGGTGACAATCAGGCAATCGCCCGAGGTGATATGGGGTCGATAAAGATTGATGACCGGCCGGTCGATATTGGTGCCGACCTTCGCAACTGGTTCGGCATCAAGCTCGCTTGCGGGCTTTTGATTTACTTCGGTAAGCTGCTTTGGCTTGGAACGCAGCCAATCAGGGAGTGAAAACAATGAACAAGACTTGGTTTTAGGACGCTTAGTCTAATAGTGATACTGCGGGCATCGTCCTTCAAGACATCACCGGAAGAAACATTCGTTTTCCTGAAGCTGTCGAAAACGCGCACCGGTTTTGCGGCAGAGAGCCGGGATTTCGAGATTTAACATAATTTGCAAATATAGTGCGGTTGCAGTCTCACAGGCCAAATACCCGCTCCATCCGAACAGTCGCCATGGGTGAAACTTCGATGAGTTGCAGCCTATAGCCCAAATTACAAAAAAGCATCACCGCACAATGAGGTCGGCGACGAGTAGAAAGAGAATTTTACAAAGTTAAGCAGCGTTCCCCTTTTCGACGGTTATCCTGCCATCAAACGCCGCGGGTTAGTTTCTCCATTTAGTGCGTTGGTCCGCAAGGCAACAACAAACTGGACGCCCTGATGTATTAAACAAGGCTTCTCTGAAGCTGCTTAGGCAGATAGCGTTCATGATAAAGCGCGACGTCAAAGCGTGGGTCATGTCTGCCACTTGATCTCGTCACAGTGCGCATGAAGCAAACACAACTAGTAGTGTTTCAGCCACAGGGGTCTGGCTCTGCATAAGTATACTAAACAGTCAAAGGAAACCGCATCCTGAACCAAGAAAGCTCAAAAATGCGAACTCAATGGAAAGCGGGTAAGACCAAGGTAGTTTTTTGGTGACTTTTTTTGCGCATTGTGTATCGTTTTCTAACCTCTTGCCAACTGCTATAGTCAGTCGGCTGAAGCAGGAAAGTGTCGCGAAGAGTGCGAATTAACTTATTTCAGTGCTTCTAGTGGTGGAGTTTCACTGGCGAGGCGATGGCTGTTTTGGACTATGCAACGTATTTCTTTAATTACGCTTATACTAATTTTGGGACCTTTGTCGTGTACCCAAACTGAGCCAGACTTGGTTGACAAAACTTCGGACGAACAAAGTGGTTCTAACAAAGAAGTAACGGCTGATTGCGCACTTAGGCAGTTGGCCTTTGATAGCACCTACCAAAAAATAGGAGAGCAACGGGGTTCGATACTAGCTGGGTGCAAAGGTCCGTACGAGAACTACGTAACTACTGCAAGGGAACAGAACGAGTACCGACTTACTGATCAGGCACCCCCACCAAATTGGATATTATCAAAGGGAATAAAGTACGAGAAGCTGTACCAGCAGCTGAAGGTGCGTGGCGTCCCTACCTCAGTACTGGTTGAACTAGCGCGAACAGCGGAGTTCGAAGCAGCAGTTGAAGAGGTTTCAACGAGGAGGGTGATTTAGTGTGTGATTCCAACGGTATCTCTCGTAGGGGATTTTGGTGCGCTGGTTCAGCATTCCTGCTGAGTTTCACTGGTTTAAGAAATAGCTTGGCGCAACCTGCGGGCTATTCTGATTTTGATTGTTCCACTATCGTTCCGTCTGTAGATCAAGTTTTGGAGACTGAAAATGCCGAGAACGATGAATTGTTTGAAGACCCAAGTGGCAACTTGTCCCCTGAAGGAACGGTTCGAAGAGCTCTAAGGTGGCGAAAAGGAGACAGTCAGAAAAAGGCATCCGAAAAGATAGTTTTGGGTGTCGGATTTCTTGATGATCCTGGTGCCAAGTGGATTTCGGAGGTTAAGAAGAGGGCTCTATTATGGACAGGTGCCGGGGGTGGGCGCTTGGGGAGTTTGATTGAATTCGATTTTGAAATTCCAGCTGAAGACTGTCACATCAGGGTTCGTCGAACAGGGTTAAATACCCCCGCACGCAACAACTCGAGGGTTGGGCGCAGTGCACTGAATGTCACAAACCGCAATAAGGAAACTATGAATATCTATAACTTGGACTCAGTGATGCATGAATTTGGACATGCTCTTGGTTTGGTGCATGAGCATACGAATCCCGGTGTTCCAGTTACTCTATTGAAGCAAGAAACCATCGCATACTATCACGAGAAATTTGGTTGGAATGCAATCACTACAACGAGAAATTTGTTTTCCACTGGTGAGAGGTGTCTCAAAGATCCTGCGTATAATGAAGCATCTATAATGGGTTACAGAATTCCACAGCATATAACCAAAGAAAAAATCGATCTTTATCCAGGAAAAGAGATATCCTCCAGGGATTTAACATGTGCAGTTTCACTCTACGCTACTTAGCCGTCAAATCGATTGCCGTATTGGTGCTCGCATTGTCACCGGGAGCAATTCTGGCAGATGACGCAAAGGCAAATGGCCTAGTTGCGCTTTTTAGTAGTGTTCCAGAGAATACTGACCGAACCAACTATCTAGGAACCGGTTTTGTTGTCGACGATTATTGGATGATCACTGCAAGGCACGTCATTGAAAAGGCGGTTGTGGCACCAGGATACAGCGTTAACAACCCATTGCTAACGATACGACCTCAAAGCCCAATGTCGCAAGATAGTGTTGGTTTCGTGAGAGGGACGCTAAAGTGTCCAACTTCAGACGGTAAACCAGTAGACGTCTGTTTTCTTCAACTTGTTAAGAACGAGGCGAAGAGGGAACTAGATCCGTTCACTGAATTCTCCTGTGACTTTGATGAAAATGATCCAATTGAGGTGCATGGGTTTCAGGCAGGTGAGCAGGGCGTTGTAAAGGACGTAGCTGGAAAAATAGAAAGCACGAAGGCAAGTAAAGTCATTCAATACGTTTCTGGTGGTGACCTACTAGAACATACTACCCTTGCTAGATCGACATTAAAAACGGCCCCCGGTTTAAGTGGATCACCGATTTTTCGCAAAGGGACCAATGTCATACTAGGAGTACACAATGGACGAGGGGGAGACCTAAAGTATTTCACACCACTATATTACGTCGACAAAGTTAAACTGTCGCCTGCATCCACTGATGTGTTCAGTTGCTACGGTAATTCAGGTTCATCAGGAGATGGAACGCGAAAAATATCGTATGTTATGAAGTACCTTGCTGAAGCGGATGTCGCTGAATCTGAAGAGGAAGTTAGGCGCTTGGTTTTTAATGGCATTTCTTATGTTAGATCCCTCGCAGGGGATTCACTTTCTGGTGCCGCCGCGCGGCAATATGTAGAAGGGGTTTCTGTTCACGCTACGAACGATGCTGTCACCGGGTTTGAGCAACTTAAAAACCTATGGAGTGATAGTCAGCGCAACATACTACAGATACTTCATGGCGAACTTGTGCCTTCAGGCGATCCTCAAGCTCCGTACTCAGTAGAAAGTGTAGTTTATCTAGGTTCTTTAGCGGCTGATATTGGCTTTAAAAACGCTCCAGATCAATTTGAGATATCCACTTCGGGCAGAATCGGTGACTATAGAAAAACAGCCGATGGGCATCAACTCGTCACACTATACGCTATGATCATGGAAGCGATTAGGCAAAACCAACCTGAACATGTAACACTTGGTCTGTTCTCGTTAGCATTCTCAATCAGAGACACTTTAGCAGGTGCGGGCCAACTCACAGGAGACTTAGTTGTTCTTTCTGAAGTTCTCGAACGCTTGAAGCTGGAGAATGGGCTGTGAATTTTCTCAAGTCTACCTTTGGGGTTTTGATAATCGCGGTGCTCCTGCTGCCCGGATATCCTCTGAATGCTCAAGAAAGCCCCGGTGCCCCAAAGGAAAACATCATTATGCTGTTTTCTACTTTTGAGGGGGATGAACGCTTTAGTTCCAGCCTGGCCAATCTTGTAAGGCTGCAAATTTCTTCGACCTTTCGAGAGGCTGATACTGGAAATCGTGGGCGGATGATTTGGTCAGAGACACCTTTGACAAGCCATGAAGAGAGCCGGTCCAGGGCTTTGCGACTAGAAAATTTGGCACATGTCGTAACTTGGGGTGATGTGTATTTGCTGCAAGATGGTGTGGCTTTGCAACAGTACCTTTCTGTGTCCGAGTTGTTTTGGCGGCGTGGCAGTAATGACTCCCCACCTCCGGGTGTCTGGCAGATTCCAGTCCCAAGCACTGAAAAGCCGAACCAATCCATTATTCTGGGGCTGCCCAGGAACCTGTTCCGGCTACCAGCTGTGCTCTATAGTAGTGAGGCAGCGGCTCGCTACGACTCGCTTGATGGATTGCCGATATACAGCGACACTAGCTTTTCAGAAGTCATTGGACGAACACAGAAGTTGTTTCGCGCCTTTCGATATACTGATAACGCGGTCAATTTAACCTCGGGTGGAGTTAATGGTTGGGTGCCGTTAGATTATGTTTCTGAGGAGAACAATATTGCGGTGCAGTTTTCTTCTGCTGTGTTTCGAACCATCCGAGGCGACTATTCTGGGGTTCGCGAAAACCTAGAGGTCGTGCTTGAAAGTAAGCAATCCGATCTTATGCTTCGCACCGATGCCCTTCTTTTATTTGGTCTAAGCCTTGAACTCGAAGGAAGGAGTGGACTGCGTTACTTTTCCGCTGCACGCGAGTTATTGCCATTGGACTCGGTGGTGGCTCGTTACTATTTGAGTGGTTTAGTTCGGGAAATTTCTCGTGCGGATGACAACGAAGAATTGGTTAAACTACTCGAAACTGGTTTGCAGGAATCTGAGAGGTTGTTCGATCCCGACTCTAGTTGGTACGGTGCCCTAAGAGAGCACTCTTTGGAAATAATTGTACAATAAGCAATATTAAAGGAGTTTACCATGAGGAAAAAAGTCCTGATTTTGTCGCTACTTGCTTCACTATCGTTGAAACCGGCTTACGGAAATGGATATCAGGGTTATATTGTTTCACTTGATTCAGCGTTACAGGTTCTCATTCAGGAAAAACTGTTGGAGCAGGGGTTTGATCCTGGTGTCATTGATGGAAAATACGGACCAAATACTAGGAGGGCATTACTCGCTTTCCGCGAAGCCAACAATATTAATGAAGGCGAATATAACGGCTTGTTAACTCCTATGTTGGCACGAAGCTTACTGGGTGTAGAGATTGAACCTGGCGCAAACGGGGTAGAACTAAGTGACAAAGAAGAGCTCGCGCTAATCGAGCAGTTAGGCCTTGTGCCAACTAAAGGCGAATGGGGAATTCTCCCAGATTGACCAGATCATTGACCAATTGGAAGATAAAGCTCACCTGCGTTAGCCCCGTACTCTGAACGAAGGGCTAGAAGTTTCTGGGTAATCTGACGATGTAAATCGTGAGCCAATCGCTGGTTGCCGGTTTTTACAGCGTTGATATGCTCTCCAATCAGAGTATCAATGCTATTGATCTCTTCTATCGGTGCGTCGGTGGTTTTCAAGCCGTCTATCACAAAAGAGCGCTGATTTTCAAGTTGCTCAATATACTCGCCTTTGCCGACCTCTCCTTCAACACACGCAATGTAATTTTCGTATGCTTTTTGTGTTCCCTGCTCCGAAAGGTCTGCTTCTTGAAACAGCGCGCCGCGTATTTCCTGCTGCGCATTTGCTGATAGAGTTCCACCTAATCTCAGTTGCGCCAGTTCGGCCTCCAAGCGAGCGGATGTTTTTAACCCAATACCGGCGCTGCATAACGCTATTGTGTTCCGTACACTTGGATCGATAGGTTCCATTTGACACCCGTTCAACGCGAGAATTGGGACAAGTATGGCAACGGGCAAACGCATCAGCTGGAACCTAAGTAGGCACTCAAATCACTTAGAACACATTCATTGTATGTCTCATAAGCTTTTAGAACATTTTCATTCGATAGGCCCTCTTCTGTAAATGCGATGCCGCGGATAGCATTTGAAATTGAAGCAGACGCCTCGATACCACTTTCGCTCTCCAAAATTGCCTTGATGTCAGAAGAGAGCTGAAGCTCTGCCTCGTTAGTTATCTCAATTCCCGACGAGCACAATGCTACTGCATTTTTTACATCACTTGAGAGCGCGTCTTCAGCTTGAGTACATGCTGTTAAAGCAATAAGTAGTGTCAGTTGAGAGATTTTATTCACTATTTTTCCTCCGAAGAACTTCAATAATACTGATTAGTCAACAAGAAGCTAAACAAGATGGACTTTCGAGTGTCTTTTGCTCCATTTTTGCTTCCAGAAAGAATTCATGTTTTTTACCGCCAATCGAATAAATTGTACTCGATACTAACGTGATCTCAAAATACATTGTGCTCCTTTAGTATCCAAGCCCTGAAGCAAGCTGGGTGACTTACGGTCTTACCTGCTTCAGCTCATTCTGCAAAGAGTAAGGCTAGCAGTATGACAACGCCAAGAATTGTGTATTCTATCACCGCTGCGACATCGTTTGGTCGACGAAGTCCTGCCTCTATGTGCTGACAGGCCAGGTGCGCCTAGGGGTACGCGACACCATGCGTTAAGCCTGCTATGAGAACGAGGTCGGTATAGTTATTAAAACGTTTCCTGAACCAGTTCTGATTTTGTCATTATTTCCTTCACTCATCGAAGGGATTCCAATCGCCTTGCTCCTGACAGTGCGCGCACAGGGCAGTTGCCTGGTTCTTCTTCCGTACGATATCCCCGACATGACCACATCTTGCACATGTGCGCTTGCTGTCCAGTACGAGACGCTTGAGCGGGAGATCCAGGCATTGATCGTACCGACTGAAGCTGACCTGGATTGAACCGTCTGGGCCCGTCGCCACATCCGAGATCTGCACTTGAATCGGTGTCTCACAATTCTCTCGAACCAGATGCTCCGCCTCTGCGAGGAACCGGCCAAGCAAGACCAGCCTGCCCGGACCAATGCTTGGCCGTAATGATGCCGTATCAGCGCTCACGAGATCTGGAAAGCGATTTGCTACGTTGAGCTCAAGATCTGTTGGCCACATCATCTCAGCGCCTTTAAACCGATCTTCGAGGTAGCGGTTGTAGCACCAACAACAAAGAGTGACTAAATATCCCCTGATGTTTTGTATTTCGGCAGAATTTCCGCACCGCTCACACTTCTTCTCAATCTCTTCGACACGCGTATCCAGCTCATCGAGGATATTTCGATTGCATTTTCGTGTGTAGACGCGCAATCCGCCAAGTTTTTGTTTGATCTGTACGATTGCCGGCAACTCACCCCCAAAGACATCGGGATGTTGTGAAACACTGCGCTTCACATCTTCCAATACTAGAGCGAGCTGGTCAGCCCAACCCACACAATGCTCTCCCAGTGCCTTTAGAACGCTTGCTTGGATGTCATTCCAATCAACAACCTGGTTCATCACTCATCCTTAAGCTGCGCCAACGCGTCAGCTTTCTCATGAACAACACGCCTGATCTCTTCGTCCGTCAGATCTTCGATACGTTCGAAATCGGCGGTTGAGATTGGGGCCACAACACTACATTCACTGTCGTGAACCGCAAATGTCGTCTTCAGGAATCGAAGATCTTCGGTATCTGTGAAATTTGGCTCAAATGTCCTGGTCATCATCGTCACCCAATCGACGTTTATGCGCTGCAATGTGCTCGGCTAGGTCTCCAGCAAGATTGCCTGCTGCGATGTCCTTTTCCAAAAGCTCAAGGAAAGCTTCTATGGCTGGATCTGTATGCTCGTCCTCGCCCTGGTCCTCGCCATTCACTTCACTAGCGATGCGCTCATCCAATTCGCGAATGCTCGTCCGAATCTGCGACAGCAATTCGTTGTCACTACCTTCATGTACCTTGCGCGCTCTGATCTCATCTGCGGAAATCGGATCAGATAGTTTTGCCCGGCCAAGTGCGATCCTTGCCTCTTGCAGTGCCAAAAGCGCTCTGGTCAGTGGATCAATCTCGACGTCAGCGGCGAGCGCGTCGAACTCCTCTGCGCCAATCGGATCAGACAGCGATGCTTGTCCGGCGAGAAATTTGACCTTCTTCAGCTTCAGGAATGCGCGCGTCACGTCGTCAGCCTTAGTGCGGGGCTCTCGCGCACCGGTCTTTTCCAGCCATATGGCGGCGATCTTCTCAACGAGTGTCCACACCGTCTGCCGGCGATTATGCTGCGAGATATCGAAGCGTACTGCTTTCTCTTCGATACCGAGCTGCTCAGATTCTCGTTCGTTCACGCGCACTTCGTAGTCGCAGAGACCATCGATGTCATCGCTGACGTTCGCGGCGTGGGCCCGGGCGATCTCTCTTTCGTTTGCGTAGACAACGATTTTGAGCATCACTCACCACCCTTTCGTCACACATGCAGGACAGCGTCCGCGGTCATCAGATCGGTCGATCTGACCGAAATATCCACAAATTGAGCACGTCAACCTGTCCCGAACGGGATTTTTCCGAACGCCAAAGAACCTCTTCCTTTCAGGGTGGCGCTTGCTCGCGACATCATGCGCGCACCAACAACACAGGGTCGTGTACCAGCCGTTCAACACCTGGGTCTCGGCAGCGTTTGAGCATCGCTCACAGGTACGATTTGCTCGTGCAATCGTGGCTGTGATCATCGACTGGATGTGTCGATCATCACACCTGTGGTAGATGCGGAGCTCTCCCAGCTTCTCCTTGATCTGGAGGACAAAGGGGTAGGTGGCACCCTTCAGATCGCAGTATTCCTTAACCTCTGTGAAGAGTTTTGTGGCCAAGCCGGACCAGCCTTCGGGTGTGCCTCCGAGGCTCTCCTCGACCGATTGCTTGATGTCGTTGAAATCAATTGCGTTCGTAACTTCGTCCGCCATGTCGGACACCTCCTGAGGTTGGTAGGAGGCGTCGGAATCGAACCGACTCGTGCACTCTAATCTGGAGCAATTACAAGGATATAAGCCTCGCCCGCATACCAATGCTGCCTCCCACGGATTTCGCGTGGGTTATCGACCTCAGGTCGATATTCGTTGGCAGAGGATGCGTGTGTACGTCATGAGCCGAAGCTGAACCAGATCGTATCGCCATGTCAAGACAGAGTGTGCTGCACCTCGGAATTCACCGCGTAGTTCCGGGAACCTTCTAGCTTGACGTGTGCCTAAATGACTGAGGCAACCTGTTTGGAGGTTAGTTCAGCAAGCAGTAGCTCTCAGACAGCGAAGCGATTCGATACCCTTTGATCCGGACTCGAACTCAGAAACCCTGTCGATAGTTCGCTCTGAACCTACGCGCGTCTTTTGAGCTGCGTCTGATGCGCTCTGTTCTTGAGAAATACAAAAGTCTTGATCTATTCAGCATTTTATTTTCATTGTTCGTGGGCGGCTTTCAAATTTGCGCAAAATCATTTCAACGCAAAGCGATCCCTGAGGCAGCCGCTAACAGCATTCCGCGTTGGGCCACTTGTCACTGGGGCCGATCCAAGACTCTATCGAGCTGTGACCAGTCGATGGTGCGCATTAGTTCTTTCACGGCCTCTGGGTCTACTGTTCTGTCTCGACCGCTGTGTTTTACGACGTGACGCACCAACCAAATACATAGGCTGGTGAGAACAAATGACAGGGTAAGGCCGATTAAGGTTTCGGTGCTCATAATGGAACTATATCATACCTATGTATTGATGTCCGGCCAGATGAGTGTCGAACCAACCCATCGCAATTTCCTGCGCGGTGTTATTGGTTTCAAAGGCTCTGCCGCGGAACTCAAGCTCCAGCCGCTGAAGTTCGTTCTGGCGGTCTATCGCCAGCGTGCGAGTGAACCACTTTGATCGGTCAGAGGTTGAAGGTTGCCAATCAAAATACACTTATGATTGAAGTGCAGTGCTTTAAAGTTGTAAAATCCATGCAGATACTATTTTAAATTGGGCGCGTACCTTGAAACGCGCAAACTTATGGGCAAATCGTGCAAAGTTATGCGCAAATACCGCGAAGAGTTATGGGCAAGCTTCCAAGATTTTCTTCAATGAAATCAATGCTAGGAATGCAGCGTTATGCGCGCGCCTACAGGTGTTTTCGGATTGCCCAAATCGTTCGTGAATCTACTATGGCCAGTTCTGGGAGTAGCCATAACTCACGCCGATGCAATCATGCAAAAGGAAAGCCCCATACTTCGCTTGAAATTTCTCGCCGGGCTGTTTGGGCAGGAACTTTCAGATACACCCGCAACAAAGGACGATACCTTTGAACTGTGGGTTAGCGGAATGATCTGTACCGATGGCTCCAAATCTTGCATGGGGTTAGGTTATGGGTCTTGGTCAGATAGTCCTCGGATCAACTTCGCATCGTTGTAATATTTGCAGCCACCGGATCGGGCGAAACACTGGCCGGAGAACACAGTAAAACACCACTGCCCAAGAACAATGGAGAAACAAGATCGCTTCTCTGTCTCGCCAAACCGTTGTTTCACAGCTGGCCATCAGGCTTTGAAGAGGAGGTTTGTTTTCGCCTCTCAAACGGTAGTGAAACGGCAAACAGCGCTCCCACACCGCTTGGTATCTGCTAAGGTCACATAGCCTCAATCGTATGTGAAAGACCGTTTCGGATGTGATCTTCCAACAGCTTCTTTGCGGTGCTCGCGTCTCTGGCCAATGCGGCATCGAACATGCCTTTGTGCTCCTTGACCGCCTCTTCGCCTCGATACGTCAGCACGAGCATCTGATACCGCAGGTACTTGTCGTATATGATCGAGTGCAGAGACAGAAGGTTTTTGGATTTGCAGGCCGCGATCATCGCTTGATGAAACTCCCAATCATATCGTTTCCAGGTTTCTTTCTCGGACTCGTCCCCCTTGAGAAGCTGCTGTTCCATCAGGTGCAGCTTGTGGTGTGCGGCAACAAGGTTGCCTTCCCAGTCCGTATCGCCATTCGCAATTGACAACTCCAACGCGTGGCATTCCAACAGAACGCGCAGCTCTGATATCTCGGCCAAGTCTTCTCGTGAAACCGGCGTAACCAGGAAGCCCCGTTGCTCGGGCGCTTCTACAAATCCGTCGCTGGCAAGCCTGTTCAAGGTCTCGCGAAGTGTCGACAGACTTGCCGAATAGCGTTCTTTCAAGGCGTCCAGCTTCAGTTTGGAGCCGGGCTGCAGCTCGCCGAAGATGATATCCCGCTTGATGCGCTGATAGGTGCTTGCACCTATCGTAGACGGCTGTTTCACCATGCGTTTCACCCGATATTATCAGTTTCCTCGTTCAATTAGCATTTTTCAGAGACATCAGCAATCCAAACTGGTGTATGGTAAAAATAAAAATATCATACATTATTGCGGAATCGCGAAAACCCCAATACGGTCGTGGCCAAGTTGGGCAAAGCAGCCCGATCGCAATCATCGGTTTCGGGATTTTCCTGACCCTCCGGAAGGAAGCAAAGTGTCTAAGAACTTTCGCATTGCCATTGTCGGCATTGGCCTTGTTGGACGCCGCCACGCAGACGCTATCCGAGCGTTGCGCCATGTTGATCTCGTCGCGGTGGTCGACCCCAGCGATGAAGGCCGTGCTTACGCCGTTGAGCATGGGGTCGCATGTTACGAAACCGTCGAGGAAATGTTAGCAAATCAGACGCCAGACGGAGCTGTTCTGGCGACTCCGACCACGCTTCATGTCGAGCAAGGTCTCACGTGTGTTCGACATGGTTGTCCCGTTCTCGTCGAAAAGCCGATCGCCGTGGAAGCCACCGCTGCACTTGAGCTTGTTCAAGCAGCGGAGAAGGCCAATGTGCCACTGATGGTCGGACATCATCGTCGGCACAATCCTCTGATCCGGTCGGCTAAGGAAGCCATTGTCGATGGGAAGATTGGAGATGTGCGCGCTGTCCATGCGAATTGCTGGTTCTATAAGCCAGACGAGTATTTTGATGCTGCGCCCTGGAGAAAGAATCCCGGTGCAGGGCCCATCTCAGTCAATCTTGTCCACGATGTGGATTTGCTGCGGTACCTGGCCGGAGAAGTCGTGACCGTTCAGGCTCAGTCGGCTTCATCGCAGCGGGGTTACGACAACGAAGATGTCGCCGGCGCGCTGTTGACGTTTGAAAGTGGGGCGATCGGGACCATAAGTGTGTCCGATAGCATCGTTGCTCCATGGAGCTGGGAGATGACGTCTCAGGAATATCCAATCTATCCGTCGACCACTGAGAGTAGCTACATGATAGGTGGCTCTCATGGTTCCTTGTCCGTTCCCGATCTTCGATTGTGGAGTTACCAGGGTGAGCAAAGGGACTGGTGGACGCCAATCTCATCAACCGCGCTGAAGAAGGGTGCGTCTGACCCTCTGGTCAATCAGCTCAGGCACTTTGTTGAAGTAGCTCGGCACGAAGCAGTGCCGATTGTGTCTGGATGGGAAGGGTTCAGAACGCTTCAAGTTATTGAAGCTATTCAGAATTCTTGCAGAACTGGCGAGACTGTCAGGATAAGAAACCTTCAGGAAACGCAGCAACAGAGATTGCAGGTAATGAAAAATATCTGATATTTTGTAAAAAATCTTGCAAAATGCCCAAAATAGGTCAAAACTCAGAATCGGAAAAAAGCATCATGATGTCTCAGGGAGGAGCAAAGTGATTACCAAACTTACCCGCCGGGCTGCTGTATCAGCCCTGGTTGCAACCGGTGTTCTGTTCAGCGCAACAAGTGGTGCGCTTGCAGACGACAAAGTGCAACTTCGCCTCGCAACGTCCGGGTCGGAGACCGACCAACGTTCGGTCGCCATGGCCGAGGTTTTCGCACCCATGGTCGCTGATTTCGCAAGCTACGAGCCCAGCTATAACGGAACCATCTTCGCCCAAGGCACCGAATTGGACGCCATCAGCCGGGGCAACCTAGAAATGTCGATCACCTCGGCGCAGGAGCTGGCACAGTTCTTCCCCGAGTTTTCGATATTTACCGCAGGCTATGTCCACCAGGACGCCGCGCATCAGGTGGCTGTCTTCAACGATCCCTTGATGGATGCCTTCAAGCAAAAGGCCGAAGAAGAGTTGGGCGTCAAACTGCTGTCGGTCATGTATCTGGGCCGTCGTCAGGTGAACCTGCGCCAGCCCAAGGATGAACTGACCGTCAGCACTCCGGCTGATCTGGAGGGTGTGAACCTGCGGATGCCGGGCACAGATGCGTGGCAGTTCCTTGGCAAAGCGCTGGGTGCCGCCCCGACACCAATGGCGTTCTCAGAGGTTTACACAGCTCTGTCGACCGGCGCCGTAGATGGTCAGGACAACCCGCTGCCGACCGTGGTGGATGCCAAGTTCTACGAAGTGACCAATCAGATAATCCTAACATCGCACTTGGTCGACTTGAACTATATCGCTATCGGCAAAGAGGTTTGGGACGGGCTGACACCGGAACAGCAGGCCAAGGTTCAGGAAGCTGCGGATGCTGCAGCTGAATCCGGCCGCCAGAAGCAGCTTCAGAAAGAAGAGGACCTTGTCAGCTTCCTGAAAGAGCAGGGGATGGAGATCTACGAACCCGATCTCGCAGCGTTCCGTGATCAGGTACAGTCCATGTATCTGGACAGCGAGTTCGCTGGCTCATGGCCCGAAGGCGTTCTGGATCAGATAAACGCTCTGGGCAACTGAGCCCAGTAAAACAAGGGAGGGAGAACCACAATGAAAACCTTTATCAAAGGGTTCTCCCGACTGACCGAAGCGATTGCCGGCGGGATGCTGGCGGCAATCTTCCTGATCTTCCTGCTACAAATTCTTCTCAGATACTTCTTCACCCCCGCCGGATGGACGCTGGAATTGATCGGCATTCTGTGGGTCTGGGTGATCTTCTTCAGTTGCGCCTTCATCGTGCGCGAACGGGATCACGTGAAGTTTGACATCATTTACCTGTCGGTACCCCGACGTGTCCGTCAGGTCTTTGCGATGCTCGCAGCCGCCGCCATCGTCATTGGGATGCTCTACAGTTTCCTGCCGACATGGGACTACATCGACTGGATGAAAATCCGCAAAACCGCGACGGTTCGCAATCCGTTTTCGGGCGAGAAGATACCGCTGCGCACGGTGTTTTCGATCTACGCGGTGTTCATGCTGGTCGTGGCCGCCCGCCATGGCTGGCTGTTCTTCGACATCATGCGCAACGGCCCGCCAAAAACCGAACTTGAAATGGTCGTGGGATTTAATGTGGTCGACGATCATCCCCGCGTTGACGTGGAAGACGACGAGGGCGCAAGCAAATGAGTTTCGAACTTCTTTCTTGCCTGCTCACACTCTTTGTACTGGCAGGCATCGGGACACCTATCGGCTATTCCATCCTGCTGGCCTCGTTGATGTATCTGGGTGTGGCCGGACTGGACGTCGCCCTCGCGGGTGAGAAGATCCTGCAAGGCTTCTACAAAAGCACGATCCTGCTTGCCGTGCCGTTGTTCATCGTCGCCGCGAATATCATGAATGCTGGGTCGATCACCGATCGCCTGCTTAACTTTTGCGTCGCTGCCGTCGGGCGTTTCAAGGGCGGCCTCGGGCACGTCAACGTGGTAGCGTCTCTGATCTTTTCCGGCATGTCCGGGTCTGCCGTCGCGGATGCTGCGGGGATCGGCAAGATCATCATCGAGATGATGACCAAGGATGGCCGGTATAGCCGGGGCTATGCGGCTGCGATCACGGCAGCGTCGGCGACGATCGGCCCGATCATTCCGCCCTCGATCCCGATGGTTCTGTATGCGCTGGTCTCAAAGGCCTCTATCGGATCGCTGTTTCTGGCCGGCATTCTGCCGGGCCTGATCATGGGCGTCGTCCTCATGGCGATGAACTACTATCTTGCCGGAAAGCGGAACTTTGCGTTGGAAGAACCTGTTCCGTTGCGCGAGTTGCCAGCTAAAACCGCCAATGCGTTCCCGGCGCTGCTGATGCCCGCGATCCTGCTGTACGGCATATATGGCGGCGTCACCACGCCGACCGAGGCCGCCGCAGTTGCTGCCTTCTACGCCCTGCTGCTGGCAGCGTTGTTCTATCGCGCGCTGACCTTCCGGGGGCTATATCAGGTGTTCGTCGACAGCGCACGGTCTTCCGCCGCTGTGGGCGTGGTCATTGGTGGTGCGTTCATCCTGAACTTCATCGTCATTCAGGAACAAATTCCACAGTCGATCTCAGCCCTGCTGGAGGGTTCCGATGTCAGCCCGATTGTGTTCCTGATCCTCGTCAACCTGCTGATCCTTGCGCTGGGATGCGTGCTGGACGCAACAACGATCATTCTGGTGATCGTGCCCCTGTTCATTCCAACCTGCGAAGCGCTCGGGATTGATCTGGTGCATTTCGGAGTGCTGGTTGTCGTGAACTCGATGATCGGTCTGATCACGCCGCCCTATGGCATTCTACTCTTTGTGATCAACGCCGTGACGGACATTCCGCTGCGCGAAATCATCTCCGAAATCTGGGCATTCCTCGCGGTTCTCATCTTCGCCTTGGTGATCATGATGCTGATGCCGGATCTGGTCCTGTGGTTGCCGCGTATGTTTGGATATCAGGGATAATGTGCCTGTCGGTTTCGACAACGTCGATCCCCGGTGATCTGGCTGAAAAGCTGAGTGCTATCGCTGACGCGGGATTCGGTGGCGTCGAATTGCACGAACCGGATTTGACCGCTTTTGACGGGCCGCCATCGCAAATTCGGAAAATTGCATCAGATCTCGGCCTGAAGATTTGCCTGTTACAACCCTTCCATAACCTTGAAGGTCAGGCCGGCGCCGGACGGGAGCGCGCCTTTGATCGGCTTAAGCGCAAACTCGATCTGATGAGCGAGTTGGGTACGGATCTGCTGCTAATTGGGTCCGCATTCGAGGTCGATGCCGCTGCGACCGGAGAACAGGTAATCGCAGATCTTGGCGAGGCGGCCCAAATCGCTAAAGAAATGGGGATGCGTCTGGCCTATATGGGCTTGCCATGGTCGGATCTTATTCACTCGGATGAACAGGCGTTAGGCGTCGTTGATGCTGTCGACAGCCCTCATCTGGGGTTGGCTTTGAGTTCTTTCTTCTCGCTTGCCGACGGGTCCAAACCCGCCCGCCTTCGGGATATTCCCGGAGGGCGGCTGTTCCATGTGCAACTGTCCGATGCACCCCGACTTGAGATGGACATACGTCGGCTCAAACGGCACTTTGGGCTTCTGCCGGGGCTTGGGTCGCTGAACCTTGCGGGCTTTGTGCGGGTGTTGTCCCGCGCTGGGTACAAGGGGCCTTGGTCTATTGCGCGTGTCAATGAAGCAGCTCCTCAACCCGGTGGCCGGACACTGGCCCGAGACAGCTACAGGTCGCTGCTGTACCTCCTGGATGAGGTATCCCGGACCGAGCCGGGAACTGATTTTGGCATCCCGGACCTGCCGGAACGGGTCTATGCGTCAGGCTTTGAATTTGTCGAATTTACTTCTGATGAAGTAAGCGGTGCGCAGCTGGCCGATATGCTCTCGGCCATGTGTTTTCGCATGGAACGAAAGCACGTAACCAAGTCTGTCGAGCTGTGGCGGCAGGGTGCCATAAACATCGTCGTGAATACCGAAAAGGAAGGCTTTGCCCACTCGGCGTTTCTGGGCCACGGCCCTTCGGTTTGTGATATGGGATTGCGTGTCAAGGATGCGGACCAAACGGTTCAACGCGCGACTGCACTGGGCGCGCCGAATTTCTCACAGCCGGTGGGCACCGGCGAGCTGGACATTCCCGCAATCCGAGGTGTCGGTGGTAATGTTGTCCATTTCATCGATGAGAAATCCGATCTACACCGTGTCTGGGACATCGAGTTCGAGCCGGTTGCGAAAACCAAAGCCACCCAACCTGCCGGTCTGCGTCGTATCGACCATCTGGCCCAGACGATGCGTCATGATGAGATGCAAAGCTGGCTACTCTACTACATTTCGACTTTCGAGATGGCAAAATCCCCTATCGTGAACGTCGCCGACCCGTCTGGTGTCGTGCAAAGCCAGGCTATCGAAAGTCCCGAAGGCGAAGTGCGCTTAAACCTGAATGGGGCAGTTGGGCGTCGAACACTGGCGGCGTCATTCCTTGAAGATGGCTTTGGGGCTGGTGTTCAGCACATTGCCTTCCAGTCGGATGATATTTTTGAAACTTCAGCCCAGTTGCTCAAGTCTGGCTTTCCCAGCCTGTCCGTCCCGGAGAACTACTACGCTGATCTGCAAGCGACATTCGGATTGGATGACGATTTGGTCGCCCAATTGCGCAGGGGGAACATTCTCTACGATCGGGCGGCGGGTGCTGAGTATTTTCAGATATACAGCCGCCCCATCTTTAACGGCTTCTTCTTCGAAATTGTTGAACGCCGTATGGGCTATGCCGGTTATGGCGCGCGCAATGCACCCATTCGCCTTGCTGCGCAAAGCAAAACCCAGACGCTCAAAGAGGTGCAGACGCAATGACCGCGCAGATGACAGACGATGAGCGCGCCGTTCGCCAATGGTGGCGTACCTCCATCATCGACATGAAACCCGGACAGATCTCTTTTCGTGGCAACGCCATAGAGGACCTGATCGGAAACGTATCTTTCCCGCAGATGATCTGGCTTATGGTGCGGGGCGATCTACCCAGCGACGCGCAAGCGCGCCTGTTCGAGGCTGCTTTGGTCGCAGGCGTGGACCACGGCCCGCAGGCTCCCTCGATCGCGGCGGCGCGTATGGCTGCGACCTGCGGGGTAGGTCTCAATAATGCGATGGCGACTGCGGTGAACATGCTGGGCGACGTGCACGGCGGGGCAGGCGAGCAGTGTGCAGAGCTGTACTATGATATCGCAGTCCGCATGGACGCGGGACGTTCGCTGAATGACGCTGTTCGGGATGGCTTGGACAGTTGGCGCGAGACCTACGGCAAGATCGTATCGGGCTTTGGTCACAGGTTTCACAGGCCTGTGGATCCACGCGCACCACGATTGATGCAACTTGTTCGAGATGCGGCGGCAGAAGGCACGGTTTCTGGCCGCTTTGCCGATATCGGAGAAGAGGTGCAGGCCGAACTCGGCCGTCAACGCGGCGGACGGCCCATTGCCATGAATATTGATGGCGCGACAGCTGTGATCTTCTGCGAGCTTGGCTTTCCTGCGCCCTTGTCGCGCGGGTTGTTCTGCCTGTCCCGTTCGGTCGGAATACTCGCCCACGCCTGGGAACAGATGAACCAGGGTGGCCGCAACAAAGGGCCGATGCCCCCGAATTACTTACCCCTCTACGAAGACAGGAATGATGACAGGTGAGACATCGAAATCCTTCCGGGTCGGCCTTATCGGCTGTGGTCGTATCAGCGATATTTATCTAAAAACACTATCCAAATTCTCAAACGTTGAGGTCGTGGCTTGCGCAAGCCTTGATCCTTCGGAAAGCCGCACCAAAGCAGATCAATACGGTATCGCCAAGTCCTGTGCGCCAGATGAGGTGTTCAATGATCCGACGATCGACTGCGTTTTGAATCTGACGATTCCGGCGGCGCATGCGGAAATCAGTTTGCGCGCGTTGGAGGCGGGCAAGCACGTCTATTCCGAGAAGCCGCTGGTTATGAACCGAACGGATGGAAGGGCGATCGTGCACATGGCCTCGGAAAAGGGGCTGCTGGTCGGCTGCGCACCCGACACGTTTCTGGGCGGTCGCTGGCAGACCGTTCGGCGCTTGATCGATGAAGGTGCCATTGGCAAACCGACCGGGGTTTTTGCCCATGTCGGAACCCACGGCACCGAACGACATCATCCCAATCCGGATTTCTACTATCAGGCCGGTGGCGGGCCCTTGCTGGACCTTGGGCCATACTACCTGACGGCGATGGTCTGTTGCCTTGGCCCCGTTGACTGCGTCGCCGGAATGGCGCGACGCACGTTCGACAAAAGAATGATCGAAAATGGCCCGCGCAACGGTGAATGGATGGATGTCGAGGTCGACACGCACTCCCTAAGCTTGCTTCAGTTCTCATCCGGAGCCATAGGGTCGATGACCATGAGCTTCGACGTCTGGGACAGCGAAACGCCTCGGTTCGAGATCTACGGTGAAAACGGCACCATCAGCATTCCTGATGCTGACCCGGTTCATGGTGCCAATATCTTTCAAGGGGATGTCTGGCTGAAAACGCGGGACACCTCGCGCTGGTCTCATCAACCTCGTCCAACCGGTCGCGAAGACTGGCAGGTGGTCGAAAACAAACATGGCTTCAATGAAGACAGTCGCGGGATCGGCCTTTTGGATCTGGCCCTGGCGGTACAAGAAGGACGCCAACCCCGTGCAAGTGGAGCGCTCGCCTACCACGTTTTCGAGGTCATGGACGCGATCGAACGGGCGCCGAAATTTGGCGCCTATCAGACGATAGAAAGCCGTTGCGCGGCTCCGGAGCCTTTGCCGGTCGATTTCCTTAACGATGAGAGGAAGGAATTGGTTCATGCCGATTGAGACACTCGACTTTGCTCAGCCATTCTTTCGCGTCCAGCACATAACTGACGAGCGCAGAATTTCTATCGTGGGTCGCGCCATCGTCCTTAACCTTGGGGGGCTGGATATCTCTCTCGAGGATCAGGCCGTTGCACCACTTTCGTCTGTTATCGTGCAAGACAGCTCACTCAAAGGCGTAGAACGCGCAGTAATTGTCCACGGTTTCGACGCCCATGCCGATGAGAACGAGTTGTTCGCATGGGTGAAAGATACATGGCCATCTGCTTTTGATGTTCGCCAAGAGGAGCGTCTGCGCGGTGTCAGCCACTACATGTCGCCAAAGGTCTTCGTGGGTAACGTTGGACTGACCATGTACCACTCGGGCTCGGTGCCGCTGAATGTCGGATTGCACAAAGACCATCCGTTCTGCCCGGTGCCGGGGTTTCGCGAAGTGCATACGCAAATCGTAGGCTTTGGCAAAATGCAGCAATGCCGCGAACGGGATGTTGAAACCCTTTACCTCGAAGAATTCATGGCCCCCGGCGCGACCCACAAGCCGATGTATGACGACGAAGGCAACTATCCCTGGCATCAATACGAGACGATTACCCCCAGCATCTTCATGGCGGTGGAAATACTGCCGGAAGGCGTACGGGTCCCGGAAATGGAGGTTCAGAATGGCTGAGAGACTTTTACCCGAAGACCTGAACTTTGACGGACCTTTCCCCCGGCTGTCTCGCCGTTTGAGGCTGGGCGTTGTTGGTGGTGGGCGTATCTCTGTCACGCAAGCAACGGCTGCGCGGATGACCGACCGGTGGGAGGTCGCCGCAGGCGCGCTCAGTTCTGACGCTGCGCGCAGCAAGGCGCGCGGGGCTGAGTGGTTCCTGCCAGCAGACAGGTGCTATGCGTCCTTCGATGAGATGGCAAAGGCCGAGGCGGCACGGCCTGATGGCGTGGACGCGGTGATGATCACCACCCCGAACCACGTTCATTTCGACGCGGCCAATGCCTTTCTGGAGGCGGGCATTGACGTGTTGTGCGACAAGCCCCTGACCAACGAAGTGGCCGAGGCCGAGGGGCTTGAGGAGATTACCGCGCGCACGGGGCACATCTTTGCTGTCGGTTATGCGATGTCATGTTTTCCGGTGATACGGCAGGCCAAGCAGATCGTGGCCGACGGGGGCATCGGCAAAATCAACCAGATCCATGTCGAGTTCATGCAAGACTGGATGACGCCCGAAGATGTGGCCGATGCGCCTCATGTAAAGTGGCGGCTGGACCCCAATATTTCTGGTCCAACCAGCTGTGTCGGCGATATCGGCACCCATGCCGCGCATCTCGCCAGTTTTGTTTCCGGCCTGCCCTTGACCGACCTGCGGGCCGAGTTTCATGTCTGCGGCGCGCCAAAGCCTTTGGAAGACACGGTGTTCATGTTCACCCGTTACCAAAATGAAGTCCCCGGAACCTTGATGGCAACACGCCTTGCCCCCGGAAACCGGGGTGGGTTGCGCCTGCGCATATTCGGGAACGAAGGAGGCCTCGAGTGGGACCTAGAGAACTCGGAGCGGCTGAAATTCAATCGGTTTGGTGAACCGGATCATATCATCAGCCGAGGTCTCGGGCATGGTATCGGACCCGGCGCAGAACGTTTGATCCGTACCGCGCGCGGCTTCCCTGAAGGGATTATCGAAGCCTGGGCCAACCTCTATACGGAACTTGCGATGGCCGTAGCCGCGCGTCGGGATGGCGTAACCGTTCCGGCCGATTGGCTTGCTTATCCCAGTGTCGAACAAGGCGCAGACGGTGTTCGATTCATCGACGCCTCTGTGCGCTCTCACCAGTCCGGAGGGGACTGGGTCACTCTCTAAGGGTCTGCCTACACGAATGTAATACACGCCCGGGCCGTTGCCCGGGCGTTTTCATTTCCTGTTAAGTATTAAAGTTGATATTTTAAAAAATATCAGATATTTTTGACTACGTGTGATGAATTTTAGATTCGCAGACACGTGGAGCTGTCGTTCATGGTGAAACCCGAAGAGGCTGGCGCAAGCCCCTCTCTCTATTCCTTGGCGCATCTGACGCTGATTGGCTGTACGCCGCCCGAGTTGGTCTATATCGCCGCACGGGCCGGTTACGATGCCGTCAGCCCCCGGTTTATTCCGATGCATGTGCCCGGTGAATTCACCCAATCCCCAATCGACAAGGCACAGGTGAAGGCCACCAAAACGGCTCTCTCTACTACCGGATTGAAGGTCCTTGATGTCGAGCTTGCACGCATCACCGAAGATGTCGATCCACGCAGTTTTGAGCCTTCTCTTGAGATTGGCGGGGAGTTGGGCGCCAAACGCATGATTATGAGCGCGTGGACAAACACCCGCGATGATCGTGACTTTCTGATAGACGTCTATTCCGAAACCTGCGAACTGGCAGCGCCCTACGGATTAACGGTGGACTTGGAGTTCCCGAGCTTCTCCCGCTTGCGCACGCTGGATGAAGCACTGGACATTGTCCGCGCCTCTGATCAGCCCAACGGGGGTATTCTGGTCGATACGCTCTACCTGCACCTCAGCCGCGTAGATCTTGGTGAGCTGTTGCACGTTCCCTCGGACCTGTTTCACTTCCTGCATATCTCTGATTGCCTGCCCGGCATCGCCGATACGCGTGAGGGCATGATCCAGTTGGCCCGTGATGCAAGGTTGTACCCCGGCGAAGGCTGGATTGACTTCACCGGCATCATCGAACGGATGCCACCCGTCGACTACTCCATAGAACTGCCCAACCAAAGCCGCGTTGCCGAGTTGGGATATGAAGAACACGCGCGTCGCTGTCTCAGCCACGCCAAGCGAACATTCGGCGAGGCGCGGTCACAGCGCCGCATGCCCGATGCAGCAATTCTAAAACACCAAGAGGATCATCATGGGCAAAGAGCTCACTGAAAACGACCGACAACTCGCGGTCGATATGCTGGCGCGCGCCCGCGCTGCCATGGCCGAGATCGAGGATTGGGATCAGGACAGGCTGGACCGCCTGTCTCAGGCAATTGCGTGGTATGCTGGGAACGAGAAAACCTTCACCCGGCTGGCCCAGCAAGGCGTGGACGAGAGCGGTATCGGAGATCGCGAAGGCCGCCCAGCGAAGCGCTTCAAGATTCACATGGTGCTGCGAGATGTCTTGCGCACACCCTCGACCGGCATCGTCGAGGTTGATGAGGAAAAAGGTCTGGTGAAATATGCCAAACCTGCTGGCGTCATCGCCTCCCTGATCCCGATGACCAACCCGGCAATGACTCCACCGGTGACCGGCGTGTCCGCCGCAAACGCCCGGAATGCGGTCATCTTCAGCCCGCATCCACGGACCGCACATACGACATTCGAAATGGTCGAGGTCATGCGCGCAGCCTGTCGAGCCGCCGGTGCCCCCGAAGACCTGTTCCAGTCGATCCGCAAACCATCGATCCCGTTAACACAGCACCTCATGGAGATTTGTGATCTGACTCTGGCAACGGGTGGCAAGCCGATGGTCAAAGCGGCCTACAGTTCTGGGCGCCCGGCCTATGGCGTTGGCGCGGGCAATTCGTCCATCGTCATCGATGAAACCGCCGATCTGGACATCGCCGCGCAGAACACACGCATTTCAAAGACTTCCGACTTTGGGTCGGGCTGCTCGGCTGATGGCAATATCATCATCCAGCGCTCGGTTTATGACGATATGGTCAAGGCTCTGGAAGCCGAAGGTGGATACCTCTGTTCGGACGAAGAAACGGCGATGCTCGAAGCGGCCATGTGGGATGAAAAGGGAAACCGTACGTTTCCGACCATCGCCTGTCCGCCGCAGCAAACGGCCAAGGTCGCCGGTTTTAGCATCCCCGAAGATCGCAAGTTTCTGATGGTTGAAAATCAGGGGAAAATCGGCCCGCAGCACAAGTTCTCCAAGGAAAAACTGACTACTCTGATGGCGCTTTATCACTTTGACACGTTCGATGACGCGCTGGAAACGGTCAGCCAGATTTATAGCACCGGGGGCAAGGGCCATTCCTGCGGCATCTACAGCCACAAAGACGATCACATCGACCGGTTGGCGCGTCTGGCTCCGGTCAGTCGTATGATGGTTCGACAGCCTCAGTCTAAGGCCAATGCGGGTGCCTGGACCAATGGCATGCCCATGACCAGCAGCCTGGGCTGCGGCATCTGGGGCGGTAACATCACCAATGAAAACGTCACCATGAAACACATGATGAACTACACTTGGGTCAGCCGTCCCATCCCCGAGGATCGCCCCTCGGAGCCGGACTTGTTCGGTGAGTTCTACGGACAGGAGGTCGCGTGATGGACGGAGCGAAACTGGACGGCAAAACCGTCGCCGAACATATCGTTGATTTCCTCGAACGCCGTGAGGTCAAGCATGTATTTGGCCTGTGCGGGCATACGAATATCGCGGTTCTGGCCGCTTTGGCCGAAAGTCCAATTGATTTCGTCACAGTGCGGCACGAACAAATCGCCAGCCACGCGGCGGACGCTTACGCCCGCGTGACGGGCAAGGCCTCGGTGGTGTTGTCACACCTCTCCCCAGGTTTGACAAACTGTGCCACCGGGGTCGCCAACGCGGCGCTGGACTGTATCCCGATGGTCGTGATTGCGGGCGATATTCCTTCGCACTACTACGGCAAACATCCACATCAGGAAGTAAACCTGCACGCAGATGCGGCCCAGTGGGAAATCTATCGCCCCTTTGTCAAACGTGCTTGGCGGGTGGATCGCGCCGACCTGATGGCCGAAATCTTGGAAAAGGCGTTCCATCTGGCTGAAAGCGGCCAGCCCGGACCGGTACTGGTCAATGTCCCCATGGACATCTTTTCAGAGGTGATCCCCTCGGACAGTTTCGACCGTATTCGCGACAACACCCGCGCGCTCAAGAAACCGTCGATTGACGACGAGACAGCGGGCGAGATTGTCGAAGCGTTGGCTAAAGCCGAAAACCCAGTCGCTTATGTCGGGGGTGGTATTCTTCTGGCACAAGCCAGCGAGGAGTTGCGAGAATTTGTTGAACATATGGGCCTGCCAGTCGCGCATTCCCTGATGGGTAAAGGCGCGCTGCGGGACGACCACCCGCTCGTGCTGGGAATGACCGGGTTTTGGGGCACCGAGCTGGTCAACCAGTCCTGCCTGAATGCCGACTATATCTTTGCCGTAGGCACCCGGTTCAAAGAGGCTGATTGTTCCAGCTGGTATCCCGGCTATACGTTCAACATTCCCGGATCGAAGGTCATTCATATCGACATTGAGCCGCAGGAGATCGGTCGGAACTATCCCACTGAGATTGGGGTCGTTGCTGACGCCAAGGCCGCATTGCGCGTCCTCAACCGGGTCGCCCGCGAGATGTATCCGGACGGCTTCAAGCACCCCGTGCTGGAGCAGAAGATCGCTGACTTCCGGACGGACTTCAAAGCGCGCAACGGGGAAATGGCGACCTCATCGGCCTTTCCGATGATGCCCGAACGTATTCTGGCAGATACTCGCAAAGCACTGCCCGAGGATGCCATCATCACCACGGACGTAGGGTGGAACAAAAACGGTGTCGGACAGCAATTCGATATCCTGACCCCCGGCTCAATATTGACCCCTGGCGGGTTCGCTACGATGGGTTTTGGCCCTCCGGGCGCGATCGGCGCGAAGCTGGCAGCACCTGATCGAGTCGTACTAAGTTTGGTTGGCGATGGTGGATTCGGTCAAAATCCGTCGATGCTGGCAACAGCAGTCGAACTTGATTTGGGTATCATCTGGTTGGTTATGAACAATAACGCTTTCGGAACTATCGCGGGTCTCCAAAAGGCGCACTACGGTCTGACTTACGGGACTACGTTCCCCGGATCAGCCAGCGCACCCGCAAACGGACCGGGCTATGCTGAAATTGCTCGTGCCTACGGTGCAGAGGGACACAGGCTTAGCGCTGCCGACGAACTGTTGCCCGCACTGGAGGTGGCAATCGCCTGTGGCAGGCCAACCGTGCTCGATGTGCCTATGATCAACAACCCAACACCAACGACCGGACATTGGAACATCTTGGACATCTATTCGCCAGACAGGGATGTTTCGCACGTCACGACCTAAACATTCTGCGCGAGGCACGCTCCGCACGGGAAGTGCTTCGCGCGGCCCTGACCTGATTTCATGCTCGGAGAAATGATTTAAGAAACGTCAGTCTGCCTTGCCTGAAGCGTGTTGCGTGATGAATCGATTCAACCACCGCGCAAGTGCATAGAAATATCATAGAGTTGCCTTTTCTTGTTCGGGCCGTTCAGGTGTTAAATTAAGTAAGTGGCTTCGTTTGTGTGTCTCGCAAAACGACATTGTTTCCTTCCTTGGGGGGTCACGAGCGAGATTGGGCCGCGAATTATTGTGGGTATCCGGCGCGAATTTCTTTAGGCTGCCGCCCGCAGATTTCTACAATGATTTTGATAAGTGGCGCGAACGTGTTCGTGGTCTCCTACATGCGTGGGGTGGGCAGGATCGGTTCCTGCCCCGCTTTCTAGCGCTGATCGAACCTGACGCAGTGTGCTACCTCAGGTCTTTGTACATATAGGTGGTGGGCTCCAGCGTGGGCTCAAACGGGTTGCGGCAATAGTTTGGGATTTCTCCGGCGATCTGAAAACCCATGCTCTTGTAGAGCAGTTTCGATGGGTCAGTGCTGCGCGTGTCCAGAACCAGAAGGGTGCGGCCAAGTTCGCGGGATCGGTCCATGAGCGTGTCCATCAATGCGCGTGCCAACCCGCGCCGTCTGGCGCTCGGGTGAACCAGAAGCTTGGCAACATCGGCGCGATGCGGCTGATTTGGCATGTTGGCTGGGATCAGTTGTACCGTACCCAAAATACGACCAGCATCGTAAGCGACAAACAGGTCCAGCGCGTGTAGGTCCGGCCGCACTCGATTGTGCCAATAGCTGCGCGCGTCTTCCATCGAGAAGGGTAGAACAAATCCGATGCTCGCTCCGGTATGGACACAGGCATGCAGAATATCGGAAAGGTCATCGACTGCGTCATCGAAATAGTCGTCCGAGAGTCGTGTGATCATATCAGCACCAGTATATAGCGCGCGCCGCGCGCTGCCGTGGTTTCAAATCGCGTCGGGCCAGACAGGTGATAACGCAGGCAATCACCACCGCTAAGGTCGTGCGTGATGCCATCCACCGTGAGTGTCATCACTCCGTCCAGTACAATCAGATGATGTTCCTGACCTGGTTTTGACGGAGCTTCATAACGGATCACGGTGTCGCGTGGCAGGTGGCACTCTAGTACTTCGCCACTCAGCCCGGTGGACGGCGGTGAGACGGATCGGCGCGTATAGCCGGTTTCCGGATCGCTCCACTCTGTTTGCCTTTCAAGTGGAACCTTGGGGTCGAAACTGTCTTCGACCATCATCAGCAAGCGCGACATGGGCAGGCCGTAGGCGTTGCACAAACGGCCTAGGTTTTCAGCCGTTGGGCTGACATCGCCCTTTTCCATGCGCGACAGGGTTGCCCGGCTGATGCCGCTGTGTCCGGCCAGTTGATCGAATGACCAGCCACGGCCTTGGCGTAGCTCACTTAGTCGGGTTGCCAGGCGGGTTGAGAGGGAATCCAGCATTGTCCATATAGTAGAAATATTCTCGATAATGAGAATAGTTGCAGATATATATAGATATAGCAACGAAAAAGGGCGCAGAAAAATCTGCGCCCATTGCAATCTACCAGAGATCAGTTGGTTTATTTCCAACCGACTTCGTTAAAGATCTTCTGTGCTTCTGGTACGTTTTTCGCAACGGCAGACAGGTCAACGTCGTCGCCCCTGAAGTCACCCAGTTCTGAAACCGAAGCCGAAATGGCAACGCCTTCAACCGCCGGGTATTCGTCGTTCCCGGCCGAGAAATACTGCTGCGCCTGATCGCTTGCCAGATACTCAAGGAACATGATGGCGTTATCCTTATTCGGAGCGTTTGCTGCAACACCACCACCGGAGAGGTTCATATGCGCGCCATTGCCGTCCTGGTCTGGGAAGACCCAGCCGATCATGTCACGCTCGGCGGATACACCATCCACGTCTTTGCGAATGGCACGGGCGAAGTAGTAGGTGTTGGACATCGCGATGTCACACTCACCTGAAACGATCCCGCGCAGCTGGTCGGTGTCCCCGCCTTGGGGATCGCGTGCGAAGTTCGCAACAACGCCTTCGGCCCAGTCTTTCGCGGCATCTGCACCAGCATGCTCAATGATCGCGGCCAGAATGGTCTGGCTGTACACGTTGGTGCCGGAACGGATGCAGACCTGACCCTTGTATTTCGGGTCGGCCAGATCGGCGTAGGTTTGCGGCGGTTCGCTGACGTCGTTCTTGTCATAGAACAGGATGCGTGCACGCTGTGAGAAGCCAAACCACTGGTTGTCGCTGTCTTGCAGGTTCGACGGGATACGCTCTTCCAGAACTGCGCTGTCAATCGATTGCAGAACACCTGCATTCTTGGCGCGTTCCAGGCGCGAAGTGTCAACGGTCAGCAGGATGTCTGCTGGCGAGTTTGCACCTTCGGCTTCCATACGCGCGATCAGTTCGTCGGCCTTGCCTTCGATGCGGTTGATCTTGATGCCGGTCGCTTCTTCGAAGTCGGAATAGAGGCGTTCATCGGTATCGTAGTGGCGCGACGAATAGAGGTTCAGTTCACCGTCTGCAGCGGCGGAGGTGGCAATCAGCACTGTCATGGCTGCGGCGATACAGGTCGAGGATTTCAGCATAGTGTCTCCCAACATTGAAATTCTTGGCGGTTCATAATCCGACTGAAATTGTCAATTAAACGATTCTGGGTAAGATGCAAGAAAATCCGACTAAAATAGTTGGTCACATGGTCGCGGGTTCGACCCATCAGATCATTGGGTTACCTGTCGGTGATTCTCAAGAGATGGACACAGACCTCAGTGCGCTGTTTGCTGATGCAGTGCCTCGGGTGTAGATTTCAGAAATGACCTACCGTCTGGAGAACGCCACCAAAGAATGGGTTGGGCAGATCGCAAGGATCTGGGAAACCGGCTGGCATGACGCGCATGCTGATATCGTGCCTTCCCGCCTTCGTGCACTGCGTACTAAAGATAGTTTTTTGGAGCGCACGATGGAGAACCTTCTGGATACCCGGATTGCTGTCAACGGTTCCAAACTGCTTGGGATCTGCATGATAAAAGAGGACGAGCTATATCAGATGTATGTGTCGCAACAGGCGCGGGGTTCAGGTGTCGCTCAAGCGCTTATTAAAGACGCCGAAAGCCGGATCAAGGCTGCCGGTCACAAAATGGCTTGGCTGGCCTGCGCAATGGGCAACGAACGCGCAAGCCGGTTCTATGAGAAGACAGGTTGGGTCAAAGCTGGGCAGCGGGTTGTGAATCTCGACACCTCGGAAGGCGCGTTCCCAATGGAAGTGTGGCGTTTTGAGAAACAGATGACGGCCGGATTGGATTAATAGTTCAGGCAGCAAGTGGCGTTTCAAAACAAAAAAACCGCGCTCAACGGCGCGGTTTCTTCGAAATCTATAAGCGCGGTTCTCAGCCCTGGCGAGCTTTGAACTTGCGCTGCGTCTTGTTGATCACGTAGACGCGGCCTTTGCGACGCACAATCCGGCAATCGCGGTGCCGGTTCTTGAGCGAGCGGAGCGAGTTCTTGACCTTCATGGTCTGTCTCCAATCTGCGGCGCCTTCATCAAAGACGTGGCCAGCGCCTGGGTTAGTCGGGGTCCCGGAAACCGGAACAGTGAAACGATGGTGGGCGGTACAAGGATCGAACTTGTGACCCCTTCGATGTCAACGAAGTGCTCTACCGCTGAGCTAACCGCCCACGTTCCCGTCACGATGCCTACCCCATAACGAAATGGGGCGCGGATCACCGCGCCGGTAGCGGGGTCTATAAAAGGAGTCGTTCAGGGGTTCAAGGGGTTTGGTAGAACAAATTTCCGGTCTATGTTGAGCAACAGCAATGGAGGGGCTATGGCGAACGCAGCCTTTATACTGGACATGCCCGAGAACCGCAGTTCGAGTGTGGTGTTTTCGTCGCCTCATAGCGGGCGGGACTATCCACTGGCGCTGTTGGACCGTTCGGTTCTAAGCCCAAGGGCGATCAGATCTTCTGAGGATGCCTTTGTAGATCAACTGTTTACACCGGCCTCCGAATTTGGCGCGCCGTTGATCCGGGCCGCTATGCCTCGCGCCTATCTGGATTTGAATCGCAGCGCAGAGGAGCTTGATCCCGCCTTGATCAGTGGCGCGCGCCGCCAGGGGCACAATCCGCGCGTCGCGTCCGGACTGGGGGTGATTCCCCGCGTCGTGGCCAATGGTCGGGCCATTTATCGGGGCAAGCTGACCATGGATGAGGCGCGATTGCGGATCGATAGCTATTGGCGGCCTTATCACGCGCGGCTGAAATCACTTCTGGCCGAGTCGCATGAAATGTTCGGGCAGGCCATCCTGATCGATTGCCATTCGATGCCGCATGAGGCCATCGCCGGGGCAGCGCATGAGAACCGCCCCGAGATTGTTCTGGGCGATCGATTTGGCGCGTCTGCTTCCGGCCAGATCGTCGATCAGATTGAAGCCGCCTTTGCCGCAGCGGGTCTGAACGTAGCGCGTAACGCGCCCTTTGCTGGTGCTTATGTTACTCAGACTTATGGTCGGCCTGGTCGCCAGCAGCATGCCATCCAGATCGAGATTGATCGCGCTCTTTATATGGACGAGGATAAGATCGCCCCCAACGCAAACTTTATGGCTTTCAGCAAACTACTGCGTCAGGTCATTGCCGAGATTACCAGTGTCGGCGCACGGCCTCAGCGGCTGGCGGCCGAATAGACCTCAGCGCAGGGCGCGGCCCTTGACGATGGCGTTGGTGCCAAAGCGTTCACGAATTTTGTCCGTTGCGCGCTCGGCCTGCGACCGGCGTGTGGCATCGGGGTCCAGCAAATCGCTTGAAATGTCAGCCTGATCTGCTGGGCACAGATCTGAAAGCCCACAACCCAACAGCCGATAAGGACCCTCATCCCCGACCTGATCAAACAGACCGCGCGCGGTGCGGTAAATCCGGTCCGCGATCTGGGTTGGATCGCGCAGCGAGACCCGACGGGTTATGATCTTGTGGTTGGCTTTCTTGAGTTTCAGTGTCACGACCCGCCCGGCCAAATCCTTTGCTTTGGCTCGGTCAGACACTTTCAACGCCATGCGCCAGATATGCCCGTCCAGAATATCGATGCTGGCTGTATCTTCAAAAAAAGTGGTTTCGTTACTGATCGATTTCATTGGCTCATGGGCCGACACGCGCCGCTTGTCCTGACCTCGTGCCAGATGCCACAGGCGATACCCCATCGAACCAAACCGGGCCGTCAACGCTTCTTGATCCCAGCGCAACAAATCGGAAAAGCTGCGAATACCAGCGCGTTCCAGCGATTCCTGTGCTGCCGGCCCGATGCCCCAGATCAGACGCACGGGTTTGTCATGCAGAAACTCGGCTGTCTCGGCTTTCCCGATCACCGAAAACCCCCGCGGTTTGTCGAGGTCCGAGGCGACCTTGGCCAGAAATTTATTGTGGCTCAATCCGATAGACCCTGTCAGGCCCAGTTCATCCTTCATGCGTTTGACAAGTCGTGCCAGCATGACCGCGGGTGGCGCGCCATGCAGGCGCTCTGTGCCGGACAGGTCCATGAATGCCTCGTCCAAAGACAAGGGTTCCACAACCGGCGTCAATTCGTCCATCATCTTGCGAATTTCGCGCGATACTTGGACATAGACCGACATACGCGGGCGGATCACCTCCGCGTCGGGGCAGAGTTGCAGGGCCTTGAACATCGGCATCGCCGAGCGCACGCCCCGGATACGCGCCACGTAACATGCGGTCGACACCACGCCCCGTTTGCCGCCGCCGATGATGACGGGTTTATCCGCAAGTTCCGGATTGTCGCGCTTTTCGACCGAGGCATAGAAAGCATCGCAATCCATGTGTGCGATAGACAGACCAAATAACTCCGGATGCGACGTGATACGCGGGCTGCCGCAAGAGGGGCAACGCGTTTCGTTGTTAACTGTGGTCAGGCAATCTCGGCAAAGACCGGGCATACGCGTCCTCGGGCGTTCCGCGAATGGATGAGGTGTTCTTTATATCACCGATTGATGGCGATCAAAGGGCTGACATCTTGCCCGGTTTTCGAAAAGAAGACCCCCCGCGCGTGAGCGGGGGGAGGTAACGAACCTCAGGAAGAAACGGTTCGTTGGGGAGTATTACGCCCCCAAGACTCACCGAAATCGCAATATTTAGATAGTTTCTAACCGTCGGGCCCAAAACTTGCCGTTAGCTGTGTGTATTTTGGACAACAGCGTGAGTTCGACCGAAGCGCTCAAAAATTGACGTAAGGTCAAGTTAATGAACGGAATTGTTGATCCAAACTGGATTCGATTCCCAGGGGCGCCTAGTGGCGTGTCAAAGAATTTAATTCGTTAAGCACAGCCTGGGCGGCAGCTTTTGGGTCGTCCGCTTGGTAGATCGGGCGCCCGACAACGATATGATCGGCCCCATCCCCAATTGCGCTGGCGGGTGTGGCAACCCGCTTTTGATCCCCCAAGGCGGCGCCCGCAGGTCGCACGCCGGGAGTGACGATCAGGCGGCCTTCGGCCTGCGGCAAGGCGCGGATCAGGGCGGCCTCTTGCGGGCTGGCGATGACACCATCCGCCCCGGCCTCCAATGCCCTGACCGCACGTTCGACGACCAGGTCCTGCACGTCGCCCGCTTTCAGCAGGCTAGCATCCAGATCAGCGCGGTTCAGCGAGGTTAGGATGGTTACCGCCAAAATCTTCATGTCCTTGCCCGAGGCCCCTTCCTTTGCTGCGCGCACCACATGCGGGTCGCCGTGAACAGTCAAGAAATCCAGATCAAATTGCGCCAGCCCCCGCACGGCGTTTTCGACCGTGTTGCCGATGTCGAACAGCTTCATGTCCAGAAAGATGCGCTTGCCGTGGTCCTGTTTCAGCTCATTGGCCAAAGCCAGCCCGCCACCGGTCAGCATCCCCAATCCGATCTTGTAAAAAGACACGCTGTCGCCCAGCCTTTCGGCCATGGCGAGCCCTTGCAGGGCGTTCGGAACATCAAGGGCTACGATCAGGCGGTCATCGGACATAGTGGGGCGCTCCTTTTTGGCAAACGTCTGCGTCCTAACGGTTTCGGACGCGGCTGTCCATCTGCGATGCCGGGCGCGCCGGGTTTCATTCTGTGCTAACCTGTCTGGCATAGAACACGCGAATTCAATGTAAGGGACAGAATATGAAGAAACTGGTTTTGCTGAGTGTGCTTGTTGCGCTGGTGGCATGTGATGAAACCCCGCCTGATGCGCCAGAGGTCGGGGCGGCCCCTGCACCCACAACGGACGACCTTCGCCTGGTGGGTGGATATCGGTCAGAAGATGACTGGTGCCAGTTGACCGGAGAGACCGCGTTTACCATCGATTTTCTTGATCACACGGCGGATCTTGTGTCCTGCCCAACCGGCAGCGCAGCGGCGCAATCGTTGGTGGATGAAACCGGGGCTGTTCAGGTGGCAGAAACCGGCGGGTATACTGTTTATACAATCCAGCGAGAGTAGCGATTTCTGCGGTTCAGCCTCTTGAACCTGCAAAGATATCTCCCAGATTGAATGTGAGGCCCAGATCGACGCGTGCCGCCAAGCGGGCGCATCATACCGGGGCGCTTTTAGAAGGAGAATGCTATGGACTTGAACAAGTTCACCGAGCGGGCACGTGGATTCGTGCAAGCGGCGCAAACTATTGCATTGCGCGAAGGGCACCAGAGGCTGGAACCCACACACATATTAAAGGCATTGATGGATGACGATCAGGGGCTGGCGAGCAACCTGATCACACGTGCGGGCGGCGCGCCCAACCGCGTGGTGGAGGCACTAGACGCTGCGATGGGAAAAATCCCTAAAGTCAGCGGTGACGCGAGTCAGATTTACATGGACGGCCAGACCGCCAAGGTTCTGGACGAGGCCACCAAGATCGCCACCAAGGCGGGCGATAGCTTTGTGCCCGTGGAACGGGTGCTGATGGCGCTCTGCATGGTCAAATCCAAAGCCAAGGACGCTTTGGAGGCCGGGGCAGTATCTGCGCAGAAATTGAACGAAGCCATCAATGATATCCGCAAAGGCCGCACCGCGGACAGTGCCTCGGCGGAAGAGGGCTATGACGCGCTGAAGAAATACGCGCGCGATCTGACCGAGGCTGCGGCCGAAGGCAAGATCGATCCGATCATCGGTCGGGATGAAGAAATCCGCCGCTCAATGCAGGTTCTGTCGCGCCGTACCAAGAACAACCCGGTTCTGATCGGGGAACCCGGCGTTGGTAAAACCGCGATTGCCGAGGGCATGGCCCTGCGCATCGTCAACGGCGATGTGCCGGAATCGCTGAAGGACAAGAAACTGCTGGCGCTCGACATGGGTGCGCTGATCGCTGGTGCAAAATACCGTGGTGAATTCGAGGAACGCCTCAAGGCTGTTCTGACCGAAGTGACCGAGGCCGCGGGTGAGATCATCCTGTTCATCGATGAGATGCACACGCTGGTTGGTGCTGGCAAATCCGACGGCGCTATGGATGCCGCGAACCTGATCAAGCCTGCGCTTGCCCGGGGTGAGCTGCATTGTATCGGTGCAACCACACTGGACGAGTATCGCAAATACGTTGAAAAAGACGCGGCCCTTGCGCGCCGGTTCCAGCCCGTTGTTGTGGCCGAACCCACCGTCGAGGATACGATCAGCATTCTGCGTGGCATCAAGGAAAAGTATGAGTTGCACCACGGTGTGCGCATCTCGGACTCGGCGCTGGTCTCGGCGGCGACACTGTCGCATCGCTATATCACCGACCGCTTTCTGCCCGACAAAGCCATTGACCTGGTCGATGAGGCGGCGTCGCGTCTGCGGATGGAGGTGGATTCCAAGCCCGAGGAACTCGATCAGTTGGATCGCCAGATTCTGCAGATGCAGATCGAGGAAGAGGCGTTGAAGCTTGAGGACGATGCGGCATCAAAAGATCGTCTGGAAACCTTGCAAAAGGATCTGGCCGATCTGCAGGAACAATCCGCAGAGATGACGGCTCAATGGCAGGCCGAGCGTGACAAGCTGGCAGGCGCGCGCGATCTGAAGGAACAGCTCGACAAGGCTCGGGCTGATCTGGAAATCGCCAAGCGTGAAGGCAACCTCGCCAAAGCGGGTGAGCTGTCCTATGGCGTCATCCCCGAGCTTGAGAAAAAGCTGACCGAGGCCGAAAACGCCGAAAGCAACGCCATGATGGCCGAGGAAACGGTGCGTCCGGAACAGATCGCCAGCGTTGTCGAACGCTGGACGGGTATCCCGACCTCGAAAATGCTGGAAGGCGAGCGCGAGAAACTACTGCGGATGGAAGACGATCTGCATTCCCGCGTGATTGGTCAGGATGCCGCCGTGACCGCCGTGTCCAACGCCGTGCGCCGTGCGCGTGCGGGCCTGAATGACGAGAACCGCCCGTTGGGCTCGTTCCTGTTCCTCGGCCCGACTGGTGTGGGGAAAACCGAACTGACCAAGGCCGTGGCGAACTTCCTGTTCGACGACGACAACGCGATGGTGCGCATCGACATGTCCGAGTTCATGGAGAAACACGCCGTCGCCCGTCTGATCGGTGCCCCTCCGGGTTATGTCGGCTATGACGAAGGCGGTGTGCTGACCGAAGCCGTGCGGCGCCGGCCCTATCAGGTCGTGCTGTTCGATGAGGTCGAAAAGGCGCACCCGGATGTGTTCAACGTGCTGTTGCAGGTGCTGGATGATGGCGTGCTGACCGATGGTCAGGGTCGTACCGTGGACTTCAAGCAGACGCTGATCATCCTGACATCGAACCTTGGGTCTCAGGCGCTGAGCCAGTTGCCCGAAGGTGCGGACAGCGCGCAAGCACGGCGGGATGTAATGGATGCGGTCCGGGCGCATTTCCGGCCCGAGTTCCTGAACCGTCTGGACGAGACGATCATCTTTGACCGGCTCAAGCGGGCCGACATGGATGGTATCGTCGATATCCAGATGGCGCGTCTGCAGAAACGTCTGACCGCCCGCAAGATCGAACTGGCATTGGATGATGGCGCAAAAGAATGGCTGGCCGACGAAGGCTATGACCCAGTCTTTGGCGCGCGTCCCTTGAAGCGTGTGATTCAACGTGCCCTGCAGAACCCTCTGGCCGAGGCGCTGCTGGCCGGTGAAATCAAGGATGGCGAAACCGTCCCGGTCTCAGCCGGAGCCGATGGTTTGATCATCGGTGATCGGCTGGGCACATCTGAACGGCCCAGACCGGATGATGCCGTGGTGCATTGATCAAACCTAAATCAACAGAAAGACCCGCTGCGTGAGCGGGTCTTTTTTTGCACCTAACGCTGTTGAATGCCTGACCTTTAGCGCCCGACTGGAGTTTGAGGTATCGTTGTGAACCCATCAAGACATGGTCTGCCGAGGTGCCGGCAATGTCTGTCCAGCGCGGTAGCTTTGTTCCAAAAGTGCTTCGCGACGCTCTTTCGATCCTGTTGATCCATAGAGCATTTCCAGCTTACGGGGCGAAAACCCGAAATACCCAAAGGTGCCTTGTGTCCAGAGTGTCTCTATCGCGTTCAGATATCCGGCGTCTTCCATTTCGTCGGACCTTGCCCCAGCAGGTATAAGCAAGACACCTGATCTGGGTCGTTGTAGCGATTTTTCGCGATCGTCCAATTGATCATAGGCCCAACCCCAAGACCAGACGCGATCAACCCAACCCTTCATCATCGACGGCATCCCCCACCAAAAAAGTGGAAACGCGAGGCAGATGGCATCCGCGCGCGAGATCCGCGCTTGCTCGGATCTAATATCTGCGAGTGGCGCGGATGCTTTGTCCCCCTCTATGTCCGCCATGGACCAACGCGGATCGAAGCCCTCGGCATGCAGGTCAGCAAATTCAGTTGTGTGACCGGCTGCATTGGCCCCATCCATGAACATCTGTGCTGCGGCGGCGGTAAATGAGTTGGGGTCTGGATGATCGACGACGGTCAGCACGTGCATGAACGGGACTTTCTGATGAAATTGGTCTTCCAAAGGCACTGTGATTGCTCAAGGTACCTTTAGGTCAAGCACAAAACTGGCAGCTGAGTGGGTCAACGCAACAAAGGCTCACCGACAAGGCGAGCCTTTGATGTGGTATTTCTGATTGTCGCCTTCAAACCAGCGCAAATATCCGCGCGGGCCCTCCCGTGCCGCCTTTGTGTTTCGGCGCGCCGATAACAAGCGTGGCCCCTGCAGCGGGGACGCGGTCAAGGTTGGCCAGACACTCGATCCCGAACCGGCCCGAAGGCAGCCATGCGTAGTGAGTGGCGAAATCGGCGGACATGCCATGGTCCAGCGACAGTGTATCCACCGCAATTGACCGCGCGCCGGTGTCTTCCATCAGCATTTGTGCAGCCTCAACATGGAAGCCGGGATAGTGCTGTGCCTCGCCATCGAAGTTCCGAAACTCATCCGTTGCGGTTTTGCTGCCCCAGCCAGAATGCATGGCGACGCAGGCACCATCCGGAATGTCTCCGTTCGCGGCGATCCAGGCCTTTAGGTCGTCTGGTGTAACGCGGGTGTCGGCATCCTCGGCAGCGCGTGCGGCGATATCCACCACGCACAAAGGCGCAACCAGATCGCTTACCGGGATTTCGTCGACCGATGTGCCATCCGCCGAGAAATGCAGCGGCGCATCTATATGTGTCCCGGTGTGTTCGTTGATCGACAGATTGAACAGGTTGAACCCATGGTCGGCGAAGTTAAACGCCTGCTCAGCTGAGATGCCGGGCTCACCGCCCCAAGTTGGGAAATCGGGGCTGAGCGTATGAGTCATATCCTCAACCCCGCCATGACCTGCAGCCAAAGCCGCCGGCGCGCTTACTCCGGTTGCAGCTGCGGCCACGCCTGTGGCTGCCGCGGCTTTGAAGAAGTTTCGCCGCGACAGCATTTTGTCTTTAACGGCATTCATTACGCAGATGTCACACATATGAAGTCTCCCTGTCAGCATTTTCAGACACGCGCCGCAGATCGGACTGCGACTCGCTTACTATACCTAAACCTGCCCAACTGACCTGAATCTTATGCAATGGAGGGTCGGGTAGGGGCGAAAGTTACAGCGACTTCGCTCAATCGTGACGCTTGTTTCCTTGGCGCTGTGCTATCAGGGCACTACGTCACACATGACGCTGATACAGGACGGAGACCCAAATGGCGCATCGCTGGACCAACACTTTGACACATGCCGATGTCACCCCTCGGGCGGCATTTCTGAACCGGCGGCAACTGATGGCCGGGTTGGCAGGTGTCGGGCTGGCTGCCATGGCCCGGCCCGCAGCGGCGCAAGAAGCCCTTGAGCCCAATACTTGGGAAGAGATCACCAGCTACAATAATTTCTACGAATTCGGAACCCGCAAGGATGACCCGGCCAAATACGCGCATATGCTGGTGACCGAGCCGTGGAGCGTTCAGATTGACGGTCTGGTGGACCGCCCCGGCGAATACGGGTTTCAGGACATTCTGTCCGAGATGACGATCGAAGAACGCATCTATCGATTCCGCTGTGTCGAGGCCTGGTCAATGGTCATCCCCTGGAATGGCTTCGAATTGGCGGACCTTTTGAACATGGCAGGTGTGCAGGAGGGCGCGAAATATGTGGCGTTCGAAACCGCCTATCGCCCCGACGAAATGCCCGGTACTCAATTCCCGATCCTGGACTGGCCCTACCGTGAAGGTTTGCGTCTGGACGAGGCGATGCATCCGCTGACGATCATGGCGACTGGCATTTATGACCGGCCGATTCCAAACCAGAACGGCGCGCCTTTGCGACTGGTCGTGCCGTGGAAATACGGGTTCAAATCCATCAAGTCGATTGTGAAAATCACCCTCACCGAAGATGAGCCGCCCACCAGCTGGAACATGTCCAACGCGCGCGAATATGGGTTCTACAGCAACGTGAATCCGAATGTGGATCACCCGCGCTGGTCGCAGGGATCGGAACGTCAGATTGGCGGCGGGTTGTTCTCCAAGCGCATACCCACACTCATGTTCAATGGATATGAGGATGAGGTGGCCAGCCTGTATGAAGGTATGGATCTCAAGGAGTTCTATTGACTAAAGAAAACAGCGTGCATCACCCGTCCGGGCAGGAATGTAAAAGCGCCAGCGCCGATCAAGGCTCCGAAAAACAGCAGCGTCATTCCTGTTTTATGAGCCTTGATATGGCCCTGCCGTGCTTCCCGGACGCCCATGAACAGCCAGTACAATGTCGCTATCGACAGTATATGGATAAAGCTGAAGAGACCTATGGTGCGAATGTCATGTATCCAGAAACTGCTAACTGCAACGACGGCCATCAGCGCGACCCATATCCGCCCCAGAATTCGGTGATGTGCACGGCCTTTTGGAAGCACCAGCTGGGCAATCCCCAATATCAGCGCCGCAATCGCAAACACAGCGTGGAGCGTAACGACTGGTCCGGCAGAAAGGAGCGGTTCAAGGGACATGGTTTCTCCGTCATAATGCAGCCAAGTGCAAATGCCGCGACCGTAGGACAATGTATATGAAGGTGAAAGACTCTCTCAACGCGTTCCTGCGTCGTATCCCTTCCGGGCTTGTATATGCGATTGGTGCCACCTGGGCTGTTTGGGTGTTCTATCTGGCCCTGACTGGTGGGCTGGGGGTCGAACCGATCGAGGCGCTGGAACATGAGTTTGGCGAATTGGCGTTGCAGCTGTTGATCTTGGGTCTGGCCATCACTCCACTTCGTCTCCATCTTGGCCTGAACCTGATCAAGTTCCGCCGGGCGATTGGGGTTTTAGCCTTTGCTTATGTCACGCTTCATTTGCTGGTCTGGCTGGTGTTGGACGTTCAACTGCCCAGCCAGATTTGGGCCGACATTATAAAGCGCCCCTATATTACGGTCGGCATGGCCGGGTTTCTTCTGTTGCTGCCTTTGGCCATGACGTCAAACAACTGGTCGGTGCGCCGTTTGGGTCAGCGCTGGCGTAAGCTGCACAAGCTGGTCTATCCGGCAGTCCTGTTGGGTGGGGTGCATTATATCATGCTTGCAAAGGGCTTTCAGCTCGAACCGCTGCTGTACCTTCTGGTGATTGTCGGCCTTTTGGTTTTGCGATTGCCGATGTCAGGGCTGCTGTCTCGTACAAGGCAAGCCGATTCCACCTGAGTTTAACCTGAGTCTGTGGGTAACCTCGTGCATAACGCGTGTTTGGTGTTGATCCTGGTTGGAAGACACAGAGTATTGTGCTTTTAACTCAGGTTTGAATCTTACTAAGACATTGTATTATTTGTATAAATATGACTTCTTCAGTTTTTTGATAGATTTCTGAATTTTCTGCTTGCGGCCCTGATCGCTAGACCTTAGAACCCCCTTCACCGGCGCAGCTGAGGTTGTTGTTGGGACGCTAGAGATGGCGGAGACGGGCCGGAGAGACGGTTGAGACGCTCGGGAGAGACCG
>NZ_JBQFOD010000012.1:0-150449 GCF_056533095.1 Ruegeria sp. H3
GGTCTCCGTCATGACCAAACGCGCCGTCCAAGCTTGTAGCTAAGGGGGGCAGCCGAAGAAACAAAAGCCCCGGTCAAAACCGGGGCTTTTTTCTATCCGGTCAGAGTTTTTACAGTGCCGTTTCGGTTCACACAAAGAGCTGTGGTTTCATCATCGGTTCGAGAGAGAACCGTACGAATCTCTGCTTTGTTCGCGCAACAGAAGGCCGTCGACAAGGCATCCGCAATCGTTGCGTTCGACGACTGTACACTCACCGTGGACCATTGCGGTGCGCGAGCGCCATTTGGGTCCAGGATGTGTGGACCACCTGATCGAGACTGAGATACTGTTGGGCTGGACGTTGCAACTGCGCGATCCTGCAGTTGGATTGTTTCAACCAAACCATGCATCGGGTCGGAGACACCAAGAGTCCAAGTGCGGCCACCGGCATGGAACTCTCCAACATTGACCAGAACCTTTGTCCACCCGGCTTGACGCAATGCGCGTGCAACAAGATCTGTGGCGTAACCTTGAGCTATACCGTTCAAGGTCAGTGACTGGCCCTGATCCAACTGAATGCGGGACCGGGAGATGCGCACCCGATCCCAACCAACGAGCCGCTGTGCTACTTTGATCTCTTGCGAGGTGCGGGCCGTCCAAAGCGGCTGAACCGTCGGATCAAAAAATCCTCCGGTCAGTTTGTAAGCGGTGTCGCTGACCACAAGCAGAGCATGAAAATCCGGGTCAGGGTCGCTCAGAAATCCAGTACGATTCAGCTGTGCTAAAGTCGAATCCGGACGGTAAAGGCTGAAGAGCGTCTCACACCGCTCAAGTATGGATCGCACATGCACAATCGCGTTCTGAGCTAAGTCGGGATCACCTTCGAGGGTCAGGTGAACCTCGGCCCCCAAGGCATAGCCTTGCCAATGAATGGGACGTGCCTGTGCCGGGGTCGCAAGGGCAGCGGCTGAAATGGCCAGAAAGCGGCGTCGGTTCATCATCGCGCAGCTACCCCTCGGCTCTGGCGCCGCGCTGCGATGATCAGCGGAACACAGCGGCTTTGGTCATCATGAATGGCGACACAGTCAAGACACTGAAAGCATTCGTCATACTGGATTTCACCGGTTTTCCGGATCGCACCGTATTTGCATTTGACTTTGCATAGCTGACAAGGTGAACCGCATTCCGTGCGGCGTTCGATCCAGTTTCGACCGCGCAGCAATCCTCCGATCGCCATAAAGGCCCCCAAGGGGCAAACGTAGCGACAGAACCCCTTGAAGAGCACCATGCTCAGCACCAGCCAGAATATCGCGTAGGCCGCATAGTACCACTCGCGGATGAAGAAGGTTGTGATCGCGGTTTTGAACGGTTCAACTTCGGCTGCTTTGTCAATCTGATCCGGGGCGAAGAAAACGACGGCAATAAGCGCCAGGAGAATGGCGTATTTCAGCCATTTCAACCGATTGTCCCATCTGGGAGAAGGTTCGATCTGCGGGATTCGTAACGCCTTACCAAGGTGATGGGAAAATTCCTGAAGCGCGCCAAACGGGCAAAGCCAACCGCAAAAAAGCCCCCTGCCCCACGCCACGAGGCCAGCAAGTGCGACCGCCCAAACCAAAAGCGAGAAGGGATCGTAGAGCAGAAACGCAAAGCTTCCGCCTTCCAAGGCGGTGCGCAGAGACCCCAGAACCGTAACGATTGACAGCTGACCCTGCCCCCACCAGCCGATGAAACCTGTGACAATGGCAAGAACCCCAAGACGCAACGGGGTAAACAGCGGTCGAGCCGCAAACGCGTTCATCCGCAGACCTAAAACGCCGACGAGCCCGGTCAGGAAAACCCCCAATACGATCATATCAGCCTGGCGGTTCCGCAGCGCTTCCAGCCAGGGCGGCGCTGGTTTGACCTGTACTGGCCTGTCAAAAAACCGTTCGGGCGTGCTGTGAGGTACCTCTAGTGTCACCGAGCCTGTTTCGGGTTGAAACATGCCATGTTCGCGCACCGCCAGAACCTTCAGCACCCATTCGCTTGCGGGATCAAAACCCAACCTTCGATCCGTGCGCAAGATCATGGCAACCCCATCGGGCATATTGTCTGAAAGCTCGACCAGCAGATCTGCATCGCGCAATGCGACCGGAAGCCCGCCTTGTTCTGCAGCAATCCAGTCCGGTGCAGTGTTGCGCACAAATTCATCGCTGACCAATCCATGGCGAGCTGTTTCAATCAGCAGGATCGGTTCGTCATTGTCTGAGATTTCCATAAAATTCTGCAGCTCTTTAAAGCTATCTTCAGACAAAGCTGCGCGAGCAATGGATTTGGGACCGAGATCCACAATCCAGAGATCAAGATATGGGTCTTCCGGATAATCCTTTGCTTCGGGGTCGTCATCCTCCCACAAGGTGCTTTTGAACAGGGCGTCGACTTCAGCATTGGTGATCACTTTGCGTGTCGCGATACCTTGGTCGACCAGGTCCTGCCAGGTCAAATCCTCTTCGTAGTCGGGTTTCGGAAAGGCTGGCGGCGCCGTTGCCAAGCCCTTCATCTTCTCTCGCGCAACGGCCAAAGCAGCACCCATAACCGATTCATGCGCGATCCGAACGCTGGCTGTCGCTTTTGTGACCCCGTCCAAATACACCAAAGACGACCCCGAAGCGCCATCGCCATAGGGCGTGCCAACTACGATCGAATCCGAAATCGACAGCCCGCCATATTGTTCAAAAAACTTGTGAAATGGCGCCTCTCCGAGGCCCGAGACAAAGATCGGCTCATTGTGTTCGATCAGTTGGACATCCAGAAACCGACCTTCAAGATCCAGAACAACAAGCAGGTTGATCGGCGCCCCTGAAAAGCCCGGCAATGGTGCTAAAGGTTCGGATTCAAATACATATCCCACCTCAGCGCCACCCGAGTTCAACAAACTGTAGACGCCATCTTCGTTTAACGCCTCACCCAGCGACATCGGAGCCCGTACGTAGGGTTCAATCTGTTCTCGTGGCAAAGGCTCGGCCAAAGCCGAAAGGCTGCCAAGAAGGAACACCAACATACTCTGAAGTACGCGCATGGGCGAAAGACTAACTTTCCACCCTTTGACATGACATTCGACGAAAGTCCTAGGCTAGGTATCTACGACCCTAAGGCTATTGACGTGAATTGCCCGAACCTTGAGACTTCGACTATCCCTACGACCAAAGCACCATTTTCGACGGAGTGCGCGAACTGTAGGTTTTGAGGAAACACTAGCTGTTCATGGGAGGAGACATCATGACTTGGAGCACACCGAAGCTGAAAGAAGTGAACTGCGGAATGGAGATCAACATGTACTCTCCCTCCGAGGATGAAGGCCGCGAGCACGAACGCGACCTGTTTTGATCATCTGATCTCAGCGGAGGCCCAAAGTGCATTTTCTGGTTCTTGGGGCTTCTGCAGGCGGTGGACTGCCGCAGTGGAATTGTGGTTGCCGGAACTGTGAGGATGCCCGTAACGGGCTTATCCCGCCTTCCGGCCAATCTTCATTGGCAGTATCGCAAGATGGTGAGCATTGGAGCATTCTTAATGCCTCACCAGACATTCGCCAGCAAATGCTGGACAATCCCAAAATGCACCCCCGGTCATTGCGCGATACACCGGTCGTCTCAGTTTTGCTGACCAATGGCGATATTGACCATATTGCAGGTTTACTCAGCCTGCGTGAACAAACCCCGTTCACCCTGTTTGCGACCGGTGACATTCTGGAAGTGCTTTCCAACAACCGGATTTTCGACGCGGTGAACCGGGCGAAAGTAGATCGCAAACGGATTGTTTTGGAACAAGACTTCGATCTTCAGAACGGGCTGCACGCGCGATTGTTTGCCGTACCGGGTAAGGTACCTTTGTTCATGGAAGGTGACACAGTGCAAACCGATCTGATCGGGGAACAAACAGTTGGTGTAAGGCTTAGCGCAGGCGGCAAGGTCGCCTACTACATCCCCGGGTGTGCGCAGGTGACGCCAGACCTATTGTCCCAGATCGCAGACGGGGATCAGCTTTTCTTTGACGGTACGCTTTGGGACGATGATGAGATGATCCGCACGGGAACGGGTGTCAAAACCGGGCAACGCATGGGCCATATCTCGGTCAGCGGACCTGATGGGTCAATCGCGTTGCTCAAAGACATCTCGGCAGCCAAGACGTTCATACATATCAACAACACCAACCCGATGCTGCAACCCGGCGGGCCGGAACGGACTTTTGTCGAGAACGCAGGCTGGTCCATTGCTTATGACGGGCAGGAGATCACGATATGAGCCGCGAAACGCTGGAAGCTCGCCTGCGCCAAATCGGCGCTGAACGCTACCATGATAAACACCCGTTTCACCATCGGCTTCATAGCGGGCAGTGCACACCCGATCAGGTACGGGCCTGGGTTATAAATCGATGGGCGTATCAGGCAGCCATTCCGATGAAAGACGCTGCGTTTATGTCGCGTTGTACCGATCCCGATATCCGACGCGAGTGGCGGTCACGGATCGAAGATCACGACGGTGGCGTTGACGAGGGCGGTGGTATCCGAAGGTGGCTGAAGCTCGCCGAGGCGGTGGGACTAGACCCTGACTATGTTGCGTCCGGCCAAGGTATCCTCCCGGCGACCCAGTTCGCAGTGGATGCCTATGTACACTATGTTCGCGAAATACCGCTTCTACAGGCGGTTGCGTCCTCACTAACAGAGTTGTTTGCACCAAAAATCCACGAGCAACGGATTGAGGGACTTTTGGCGCACTACGACTTCGCCAATCCAGATAGCTTGTCCTATTTCCAGAAACGCCTCACTCAAGCACCCAAGGACGTCGCCTTCGGTCTGAACTGGGTGCTCGATCACGCCGACACGCCTGAAAAAGAAGACATGGCCTGTGAAGCGCTGCTTTTCAAAACCAATGTCCTTTGGGCTCAGCTTGATGCGCTTTGGTGCGCCTATGTCGAACCCGGCCTGATCCCCCCCGGGTCTTGGCAGCCAGGGGAAGGCTTGACATGACACTTAAGCTACGCCCCCAAGATCGCCCCTATCTGCCACGCGGCGTGCGGGTTCAACACGACAAGGTTCGCAACCGCACAGTGCTGATGGCCCCGGAGAAGGTGATCGAGCTGGATGAAATCGGCGTTGCGATCCTGAACCGGATCAATGGCGCAGCCAGTTTAGATCAGATCATTGCGGAGCTGGCCGATACCTATAACGCACCCGCGGATCAAATCGCTCAGGATGTGCAACAGTTTCTTCAAACGCTTCGCAGCCGATTGTACCTGATGGTGCAAACATGAGTGTTCAAGCACCTATTGCCCTCTTGGCCGAGTTGACCCATCGCTGCCCGCTCAGCTGTCCCTACTGCAGCAACCCAATCGAGCTAGAGCGCAAAGAAACCGAACTGGAAACCAACGCATGGAAAGACGTGTTCCAACAGGCCTACGACATGGGCGTGTTGCAGCTGCATCTGTCTGGTGGTGAGCCCGCATCGCGCCGTGATCTGGAAGAGTTGACGGAAGCCGCCGCCGCCACCGGCCTCTACACCAACCTGATTACCTCGGGCATTGGTCTAACACCCAAACGGTTGGATCATCTTGAGGCTGCAGGTCTGGATCATATCCAACTCTCGCTGCAAGGCACCAACGCGGAACTGGCAGATCGGATCGGCGGGTATCGCGGAGGGTTTGACCGCAAGATGGCCTTCGCAAAAGAGGTCCGCGCACGGGGTATTCCCTTGACCTTGAATGCTGTTATGCACCGTCAAAATCTGGATGATTTGGATCGCACTATTGAAATGGCCGTCGAGCTCGGGGCGCGCCGACTAGAAGTGGCTTGCGTCCAATTTCACGGATGGGCCTTGGAAAATCGCTCTGCGTTGCTACCAACCCGTGAACAAACCCAAGTGGTAAAGAATACGGTCGCAGCAGCCGCACAGCGCCTCAAAGGGATTCTTGCTTTCGATTTTGTACCTCCGGACTACTACTCGGACTATCCCAAAGCCTGTATGGGCGGTTGGGGTTCAACTGGCTTGAACGTCACGCCCAATGGTACCGTTTTACCATGTCATGCAGCCCAGACGATCAAACACATTCAGTTCGACACAGTACGAGAAAAAAGCCTTAGAGAAATCTGGTACCAAAGCGAGTCTTTCAACATTTTCCGTGGAACCGATTGGCTACCGGAACCCTGTCAGAGTTGCGAACGCAAAGAGTTGGATTTAGGTGGGTGTCGTTGTCAAGCGCTTGCACTGTCTGGTGATGCCGCCGCGACTGATCCAGTATGCCAGAAGTCACCTATGCATGCCCAGGTTGCATCGGTTCTGGATCAACTTCCAATCTCGTCGGACACCAGTCTGGTCTACCGAAAAATATAAGCTCAAGCCCCATTCTGTCGCTTAAGATGTCATGCATCGCGACAGCAAAAGCCGGTCGATGGTGGCACGGTGTGCACTTTTTTGACCTTTGAGTTTATATACTAATGCGTCTTACCGCTCGCTGCCTTTGACACCAAAGCGGGCTCGGGCATCTGGTCGATAGGACCGCCTGCCCCGTGAACGCTGGCCAGACGAACGCCGAAGAAATTCTGCGAAACTTCTTGATTCAAGTCGTTTGCAAACGCGATGGCTGACACATGTGACGTTCAGCAATTCGCCACCCGTTCAGGACAACAGCTAACACATAGGCAGGGCCAACAGGATCACGGCAAGAGTTATACGCAACTGTCCCCTATCCCTCGCTAGGTCAAAATCAAGACGTACTTCGCTTTCCGGTTCCCAGAACTCGGACCTCCAACCAGTGGAACGCCAATGCAATCATACCCGCGACCAGAATATAGAATACAGCCAATAGAAGGAGCGGCTCATAGATGATGAAAGTATCAGAACGCACACGTGAAGAGACCGCGTAGATATCGACAACGGTGATAGTGGCGACCAAGGGGGTTGCTTTCAACTGAAGGATGGTTTCACCACCCAATGTTGGAAGAACACTGCGGATCGCCTGCGGCAACCAGATACGGCGGAACATGGTAAGCCGTGGCATGCCAAAAGATTTGGCGGCCTCAAGCTGCCCCTTGGCAACGCCCTTGAACGCGCCCCGCATGACTTCACCTTCATAACCCGCATAGGACAACGTCAACGCCAGCACTGCATAAGGCCATGCCTGCCGTAGATAGGGCCATAGTTCTGAAGACCGTATCCACGGAAACTGCGGGAAGAGCGAGCCCAGCCCATAATATAACAACCAAAGCTGCAACAGCAGTGGCGTGCCGCGGATGATGGTACAAAATGCCTTGGCAGGGGCGGCAAGATACCAGGGCCCAACCGCCTGTGCCAACCCAAGCGGAACCGCAAGCAGGAAACCAAGAACAACGGTGACGACCAACAGCCAGATTGTCGTCCAAATACCCTGAAGGGCCAGTGGGGCGTATTTCGGGATCCAGTCCCACTGCAGCGATACGGCGCACCATATGACGATCCCGACGAAGACTAGCATCATCACGATGCGGTGTGGTTGCATCAGCGATCTGAAATCGATCATCTGCTCCCTCCCGTCAGAGAGGGTTGGCCGCGACGCGCCCATTTCTCAATCCGGGCGAAGATACCGCCGGAAAACAGCGTGACCATGAGATAGAGAAAACCCGCCGCCAGAAAAAAAGTGAAATAGGCGCGCGTGCTGCTGGCAGCTTGTCGGGTCTCCAGCGTCAACTCGTTGAAACCCACAACAGCAAGCAGTGCCGTGTCTTTGGTCGCAATCAGCCACAGGTTGGCCAGACCCGGCACCGCAAAGCTCATCATCGCAGGGATTGTCACACGCCGCATGGTCATGAAGGCAGGCATCCCGTAGGATTTAGCAGCTTCGATCTGACCGGGTGGAACCGCCTGAATGGCACCGCGCAGAATTTCGGTCGCGTATGCACCCTGAACGACGCCCAGTACCCATATGCCTGCGCCAACGCCGCTAACCTCGACCCGGCCACCACCCATGGCAGCAGAGATTTTATTGATGATATCCGATCCCACGTAGTACAGGATCAGGATCAGAACCAGTTCCGGTACGGCCCGGATGACCGTCGTGTAAATGGCGAGAAGATCGCGCGTGACCTTCCCGCCATAAAGTTTGCCATAAGCTCCGAACAAGCCGATCACCAGGCCCAGCGCATATGCACCAAGGGCGATCTGCAATGAGTGGGACAATCCGCGCAGCAGATTGGCCCCCCACCCCGGTGGCGACAGCGACAGAAGCTCTGCGCTCTGCGTCAATCCAAGTGAGTCCAACAGTTCGGTCACAGCGGCAGCTTAGTAGATGCTGGCCGAGAAATAGTTCGACGTGATTTCCTCGTGCGTGCCATCGGCCAGAATTGCCGCGATGCCCTTATTCAGCGCCGCAAGCAGGTCGTCCTGACCCTTGCGGACGCCAGCACCCACACCGCGGCCCAGAATGGCCGGATCGTCTGCAACGGCACCTTTGATTTCGCAGCAGGCGCCGGCATCCGAGTTTACAAAGTCAGCCATCGCGATGCTGTCGGCCTGTGTGGCATCAATGCGGCCTGCGAACAGATCCTGATTGGCCTCATCCTGGGTTTGGTAGACGCGCAGTTCGGAATCCTTGAAATATTCCTGCGCATAAGCCTGGTGGATGGTCGAAGCCTGAATGCCAACAATTTTTCCCGCCAGCGATTCGGGGGTTGCTTCGATATCCATCGATTTATCCGCGACGATGACGGCAGGTGTGTTGTAGTAAGGATCGCTGAAATCAATGGTCTTCAAGCGTTCCTCGGTGATCGACATCGACGCCATGATCGCATCGATCTGCTGACCGGTCAGCGATGGGATGATACCATCCCAAGCGACGGGTGTGATCACACAGTCAAGCTCGGCCGCAACACAGACGGCGTTGATAACGTCGATCTCCCAGCCAACCCAGTTACCTGAGCTGTCCAGCGACGCGAATGGCGGGTAAGGCTCAGCTGCGATGCCGATCTTGACCTCTTCGGCACTGGCGACACCAGCCGAAAGAATGGCGGCGGCAAGCCCGGATGCGAGCAGTTTCTTGACGTTCATTTTGTTACTCCCTGTTGATTCATTCGTTAGTTTTGACTGGATCAGGCGACCGAGCTGAGGAATTGCTTCAACCGTTCTGATTTTGGGTTCCCAAAGACCTCGGCAGGTGGCCCCTGCTCTTCAATGCGGCCTTCGAAAAGATAGACAACGTGGTTTGCGACTTCGCGCGCAAACTTCATTTCATGGGTGACAAGCAGCATGGTGCGCCCTTCGGCGGCCAGATCACGGATCACGGTCAAAACCTCGCCGACCAGTTCGGGATCAAGCGCCGAGGTGGGCTCGTCAAACAGCATGACAGACGGATCGACCGCAAGCGCGCGTGCAATGGCAGCGCGCTGTTGCTGGCCACCTGACAGATAGGCTGGATAAGTATCGGCCTTGTCGCCGAGCCCTACCCTTTCCAGCAGTTCATGCGCCCGCGCAATGGCCTCTGACTTTGGTATCTTTAGCACATGCACCGGCACTTCGATTACGTTCTCTAATAGCGTGCGATGTGTCCACAGATTGAACTGCTGAAACACCATCGCCAACCGCGTTCGGATACGCTCGATCTGGCGGCAGTTCGACGGGCTGCCATCGGTATGCATCTCAACCAGTTCGCTACCTATGGTGATCTTTCCCGAACTCGGCGTTTCTAAGAAATTGATGCAGCGCAGCATGGTGGATTTACCAGAGCCCGATCCCCCGATGATCGCAACGACATCCCCCTTGTTGGCTGTTAGCGACACACCTTTCAAAACCTCCAGCGTACCGAAGGATTTATGAAGGTCTTCAACCTTTATTGCCTCGTTCGTCGCGGTTGCTTCGAGTGTGGATGATGTTGCTTTGGCTGTGTCCATATCCAAGAATCTTCTGATTTCGACTTGCAGTAAGCCCCGAATCTCGCAATTATGCAAGTGTATAATAACTCGATGCCATGGATGACCGGGACGTGCAGGACGACAGCCGAAAATTTACACGTGAGTCTGCTGAAGTTCGGCGCGAGGCGCTGATCCTGGCGACATTGGACCTGATCGCCGAGATGGGTGTTCGGGGTGCTACTGTGCGTGAGATTGCAGCCCGCGCGAACGTGACCCAAGGTTTAATCCGTCACTATTTTTCGACGAAGGAAGAGCTGGTTCAGGCGGCATATGAGCACCACATGAACACGCTGACCGATCAGACGGCTGCTTCGTCGGGTCAGGGCAGCGCAGTCTCTCGGTTAACCAACTTCGTTGACGCATCGTTGCGGCCACCAATCATTAACACAAGCGCTGTGGCCTTATGGGCCGGCTTCCTGAACAAGGTGCAGCGTGATCCGAAAATGCAGCGCATCCACCAGCAAACCTATAACTATTTCCGGGATCACCTCGAGAAGTTGATCGTCGCCGCATTGCAAGAAACCGGGCGCACAGTCGCAGCATCAGAAGCAACGCAACTGGCCATTGCCTGTAACGCGGTGATCGACGGCCTCTGGTTGGAAGGAGGAGCGCTTCCGGATGCATTTTTTGAAGGCCAGTTGGCGCAGATCGGGCTGGATTCTGTCAGCGCCATCGTCGGTATTCCTTTGACCAAAGAGGTAAAACAGCCATGAAGACCACGTCAGTGACCGAACGATTGGCGGGTTTGGGGGGTGCCAAATGGGGCGTCCATCTAAAAGCGCGCGAACTTATCAAAGCCGGAGCGGATATCGTTGAGATGACGATCGGCGAACCGGATGTTCCCGTGTCCGAAGCTTTGGTCGAAGCCACAGTGACCTCGCTACGTGCGCAGCGGACAGGATATTCCAACGGACGCGGTGAAGCTGGGCTGCTTGACGCGCTTTCTGCGCGCTATACAGCCTCGCGCGGGCGAGCTTTTGGGCCCGAGAACTTTCTGTGCTTCCCCGGGACACAAACCGCCCTATTCACAGCGATGGCTGGGGTTGCTGAGGCAGGTGATGAAGTTCTGATTGGCGACCCGATGTATGCGACCTACGAAGGGGTCATACGCGCCTCAGGGGCGGAAATGGTGCCCGTTCCGCTGCATCCTGAGCACGGGTTTCGCATGCAGGCCAAAGATATCGCAGCGCGGATTTCTCCGCGCAGCCGTGCCATTCTTCTAACCACGCCGCACAACCCGACGGGTGCAATCCTGACCGCGACGGAAATTGCCGAGATCGGGAAACTCGCAATTGCCCATGATTTATGGATCATCTCGGACGAGGTTTATGAAGAACTAGTCTTTGATGGTGCCCGGTTTGTTTCACCTTTAGCGAATCCGGAACTGGCGGATCGGGTCATAGGCGTGTCCTCCATCTCGAAATCACATGCCGCACCGGGGTTCCGCAGTGGTTGGTGTGTTGGACCCGCAGCATTTTGCGAAGCGCTGCTGCCGTATTCCGAGACCATGCTCTTTGGCAATCAGCCTTTCATTGCGGATATGACCGAAAAGGCAATCCGCGACGGGTCTGATGTTGCCCACGGAATGACCACCCGCTTCTTCAAGCGCGCAACCCTTTTGGCCGATCGTCTTGAAGCGGAAACGGATCTGACGGTTCACCGCCCCGAGGCAGGAATGTTCGCCCTCATCAACGTCTCAGCCACCGGGCTAGATGGTGAAACTTATGCCTGGGATCTGTTGCAAGCCGGGGTCGCTGTGATGCCGGGTTCCGCCTTTGGGGACAGCTTGAAGAACTGGGTGCGTGTCGCACTGACGATCAACGACACAGATTTTACCACCGCAATCTCTCGCATCATCGATCACGCCAACAGCAAATCACGCGAGGTTGCATGAGCAAAATGACAATCGGCGAAGCTCTGGTTTCGAAACTTCGCCAAAGGAATGTGACCTGCGTTTTCGGAATTCCAGGCGTTCACACGGTTGAGCTGTACCGCGGGCTTGCGGCCTCGGGCATTCGCCATGTTACGCCTCGGCACGAACAGGGTGCAGGTTTCATGGCTGATGGCTATGCCCGCGTGTCTGGCAAACCGGGTGTCGCCTTCGTGATTACCGGCCCCGGATTGACAAATACGCTAACGCCGATGGCGCAGGCACGCGGCGATTCAGTACCAATGTTGGTGGTGTCTGGCGTGAACAAAACCGCATCGCTCGGCAAGGGCTTGGGGCATCTGCATGAATTGCCCGATCAACTGGAGCTATCCAAAACAGTTGCACTAATGTCGGAACAAGTCTCCGAAACCACGGCTCTGGACCCGACCTTGAGCCGCGTTTTTCACAACCTCGCAAACGGCCGCCCTGGACCGGTGCATATCGAGGTTCCGTTGGATATCGCTGCGGCTGAATATCAGGAAACGCCTCTCGCGACGCTCGATCCAGAGCCGCCGGTTAACCCGGCTTTGATCACACAAGCCGCAACGCAACTGGCTGAAGCGAAGCAAACTGTCATTTTGGCAGGTGGCGGTGCGAAACGTGTTGGGGCCGGACTGCAAGCTTTGGCCGAAGCGCTGGATGCGCCCGTGGTCCAAACTGTCAACGCGCGCGGTTTGATGCATGGGCATCCTCTGACCGTTCCAGCAAGCCCGAGCCTGAACGCGGTACGCGCACTGATAGAAAGCGCCGATTGGGTGCTTGCTTTGGGAACTGAGCTGGGGCCAACGGACTACGATATGTACGACACGGGTGAGTATGCGAAACTGCCAAACCTGATCCGAGTTGATCGGTGTAGCGATCAACTGGCCCGACACGAAGCAACCCTTGCCATTCAGGGTGATGTTAACGTGGTTGTGCCAAAGCTGCTTGAGGCTTTGCCACTGGATGCAAAGCAATGCGATGGTGCAGAACGTGCCAGCAACGCACGCGACGCCGCCTGGACAGAAGTTGGCCCCGATTATCGCCATCAGGTGGAAATCCTGAATGCGATGCGCGCGGCGGCCCCGAACACGCTGATGGTCGGGGACTCTACACAACCAATTTATGCCGGTAATCTTTTCTACGATCACGACCGGGCTGGTGGCTGGTTCAATGCAGCGACGGGGTACGGCGCGCTCGGCTATGGGATACCCGCAGCCATCGGCGCATCAATCGCCGATCCAACAGCCCGAGTAATCTGCATTGCCGGCGATGGCGGCGCGCAGTTTTCATTGCCCGAAGTTATGGCAGCAGTCGATGAAAACCTGCCCATCACGTTCGTGATCTGGAACAACCACGGATATCGCGAAATCGCCACATCAATGCAGGATGTAGGAGTGACCGTAATAGGGTGTGATCCCTCGCCCCCAGATTTCGCCGCCACGGCCAAGTCATTTGGCATTCCATTCACTTCGATTCCCGCTGAACCCAGCGCTGTCGGGCAGGCCTTGCGCGACGCAGTCGCCACGGATGGGCCGGTCATGATCGAAGTCACCGCTCTGAAATTCGAACCTCAGAAAGAGTGAAACATGTCAGACCCTACCTTTGAGTTTTCCCGTGCCATTACCCGTCGCCCGGCTCCGACCATAGCCGGAGGGCTACGTGCAGAAGATATCGGAAACCCGGATTTTGACGGGATGATAGCGGCGCATAAGGCTTACGTTGCAGCACTAAAAAGTACCGGAGCGGAGGTGATCGAGCTTGATTCCCTCGACGCATTCCCTGACGCGCAATTTGTCGAGGATACGGCCCTGTGCCTGCCGCAAGGAGCCATACTGATGCGGCCAGGTGCACCGTCGCGGATGGGCGAAGTGGACCAAATGGCTCCGGCACTTCGAAATTGCTACGAAACAGTTCTTGAGATCAAAGGCCCAGGTCATGTCGAGGGGGGAGATATCCTTGTCACCGGTCGCGAAATACTGGTGGGCCGGTCCGAGCGAACGGATGCTGAAGGTGTCGCCGAGTTGGCACAAATCACCTCTAACTGGGGTTACAAACTGCGCGAAGTATTCACGCCAGAAGGCGTTTTGCATTTCAAGACAGATTGTTCATTGATGGATGCCGAGACAATCCTGTCGACCCGTCGATTGGATGCATCGGGTTGCTTTGAAGGCTACCGTGTATTGCATGTCGCCGACGGCGAAGAAGCCGCTGCCAACGCAATCCGCTTTAACAATCTGGTCCTGATGGCAGCGGGCTTCCCACGCACTGCAGAGATGCTGGATCGCGAAGGCTACCAGGTCGTAGAGATCGACAACACCGACTGCGCAAAGCTGGATGGGGGGATGTCCTGTCTTTCGTTGAGATTCTAAAGGTTTCGTTTCGATCGGTTTTGATCATCGGTGCAGGTTTGGCTGGCATCAGCGCCAATTGAGTCAAGTCTGATGATACGGGTCATCGTTCAAGGCGAGGTCATAGAATGAAGCTGACATCTGCATCAATTTAGCCTGGCCAAAGCGCAGTGCACGGCTCTCAAAGCGATTGAATTGATCCGGGTCGATGACGTCATGCAGGTCAATGGATTTGCACGACCGCATATCAAAAAGATCGTGCATGAACTGGGCCTCGTGGGGTATGTGGTCACCCGACGAAGGCACAATGGTGGTGTTCAATTGGGCAAACCTTTTGTCCTCTCGCATTGCTACAATTGAAAAGGGTATCGTAGCACCGATGCGCAAAGCACGATGATCACTGATTGGACAGAGCGCTTTCAGGGGACCGCGGCCTTGCCGCGCTCGGTGCGCGACCGCCTGCTTAAGGAAGCTCGGATCGTCGAAATGCCTAAAGGCGCGCAGGTATTTGGACCTGCGAATGTGCCCGATAGCCTCTTCTTTCTTTATGATGGGCGCATCCGTGTCTCGCAAAATTCGGACACCGGTCGGGATATCGTCCTCTATCGCGTAGATGCCGGGGAAAGCTGCGTTCTGACGACGGCCTGTATGCTGGCGGAAGAGGCTTACAACGCCGAAGGCATCGCAGAGACTGACATAACTGCCATCGTTCTTCCAAAGCTTGCCTTTGACAGGTTGGTCGCCGAAGAAGAAGAATTTCGGAAATTCGTCTTCGCGGCCTATTCAAGGCGGCTGATCGACCTCCTGCGTGTCGTGGATGACGTCGCCTTTGGGCATATGGATGTGCGTTTGGCCGAGCGGCTTCTGACATTGGCAGGCGAGTTTAAGGAGATCTCGACCACCCACCAACAATTGGCGAGTGAACTGGGCACAGCGCGAGAAGTCGTTAGCCGAATTCTGCAGGATTTTCAGAAGCGTGAGATGATTGCTCAATCACGTGGTCACATTTTGTTGCTGGACAAACAAGCGCTACAAGAACGCGCTGCATCCAACTAATTCAAAATTTTGCATGTTAAGTGACAATGTCACTGAACCCCTGAAGTCAAAACTATATCCGTTCTCCAAGTTATGATGATGGAGAACACCATGAACACGAACGTTGGAACCATTGACCGCATCCTTCGCACTGCTCTTGGCCTTGGATTGCTTTATCTTGCCCTTTTCAGCGGCTTGCCCTTGTTTGACGGGAATGTTCTGAAATTCGGCGCAGCAGCCGTCGGTATGGTTATGCTGATTGTCTCGGCAACGCGTGTTTGTCCGATCTACTCTATCTTCGGCTTTAAGACCTGTCGGTCCTGAAGCAATGGAAACTTCGTTTACTCCTTTCACCTCTTTTGGTGGTGGCTTGCTGATCGGCCTTAGTGCTGTGCTGCTAATGCTTGGCCTGGGGCGGGTACTTGGTGCGACCGGGGTTCTGTCTGGTACAGTCTTCGTCGAAAACCGGGAAGAGCTGATGTGGCGACTCGCTTTGATCGCAGGAATGATACTTGCTCCGGGGTTCATCTATGTCGTGACGGGCTCCATGCCTGTGCTCACCGTCCCCGTCGGCCCAGCCATGATTGTCATTGGTGGTGTGATTGTCGGGCTCGGCGCAAGCCTGGGGTCTGGTTGCACATCTGGTCACGGAATTTGTGGCTTGTCGCGCTTATCAATCCGTTCGTTCGTGGCGGTGCCGGTTTTCATGGCGACAGCAGCACTAACCGTATTCCTAATCCGCCATGTGGCCGGAGGCTGAAATGAAACATCTTATTGCCCTAGTGACCGGACTTGTCTTTGGAGCAGGAATTGCGATCTCTGGGATGATGGACCCGGCAAAGGTTCTGAACTTCTTTGACGTTGCTGGAACATGGGATCCAAGTTTGATTTTCGTCATGGGTGGTGCTCTGGTCGTGACGTTTATTGGGTATCGGCTTGTTTGGCATCGCCCTGCCCCGCTGTTTGAACACCGCTTCCAGCTACCTGTTTCCACACAGATCGATAACAAACTCATCGGGGGAGCAGCCCTATTTGGCATTGGCTGGGGAATTGCCGGCTTCTGTCCGGGCGCTGCCATCCCTGCATTGGGAACAGGCCGCTGGGAAGTCGCGCTGTTTCTCGCGTCGGTCATTGGCGGCTTCTATTTGCGCCGCCTGATCAGCCCTATGCCGGCCAAATCGACCACCTGACAATTCCCTTCGGAGGACACGATATGACTTACCCCGTTTGCATGGGCATCAAACCAGATATTCAGGCTTTTTTTGACGAAGCCACCAACACAATCAGCTACATCGTAAAGGACCCGTCATCGAATGCCTGCGCGATTGTCGATAGCGTCATGGATATCGACTATGCCGCAGGGCGCATCACCTATGAACACGCAGACCGACTGATCGACCGAATTGAAGAACAAGCACTAAAACTTGAGTGGATCATCGAGACACATGTTCATGCCGATCACCTCAGCGCGGCCCCCTACATTCAGTCGAAGCTGGGCGGCAAGATCGGTATCGGATCGAAAATCATGGTGGTGCAGGACACGTTCGGAAAAGTCTTCAACGAAGGCACCGAATTCCAGCGCGACGGATCTCAGTTCGATGCGCTGTTCGAGGATGGCGACACCTACATGATCGGCTACATGCAAGCCTTTGCCATGTATACGCCGGGTCATACACCTGCCTGTATGGTGCATGTAATGGGGAATGCCGCGTTTGTAGGCGACACCCTCTTCATGCCTGACGGAGGTTCGGCCCGAGCCGACTTTCCAGGCGGCGATTCCGGCGTTCTTTACGACAGCATTCAGAAAGTGCTGTCACTGCCAAACGAGATGAGGCTTTTCATGTGTCACGACTACGGTCCAAACGGCCGTGAAATACAGTGGGAAACCACAGTTGGTGACGAAAAAGCCCACAATATTCACGTTGGCGGGGGCAAAACGAAGGAAGAGTTCGTCAAGTTCCGAACCGAACGCGATGCACAGCTTGCCATGCCAAAACTCATCATTCCTTCACTGCAAGTGAACATGCGCGCCGGAGAAGTGCCAAAAGACGTTGACGGCAATCCGATGCTCAAAGTGCCCGTGAACGCACTCTGAGGAGGTCGAGATGGAAATCAGGAAAATCACCGACAAAACCTCGGTAAGCCCGCAAATCACGGTCTCCGATATGACCATGATCAAGGAAGCCGGCTTCCGAGCGATAATCTGTAACCGTCCCGACGGTGAAGGAGCAGACCAGCCCAGCTTCGAAGAAATCGAGGCTGCAGCAGAACTGGCTGGGCTTGACGCCGTCTACGTTCCCGTTCGATCCGGGATCGTAAACGATGCAGATGTCGAGGCATTTGGTGACGCGTTGGCCCAGCTGCCACGCCCTGTCCTTGCCTATTGCCGAACCGGAACACGATCAGCCACCCTTTGGTCGTTCCACGAAAGCAAGAAACGTCCAATGCCCGAAATTCTCGCAGCAACGAAAGCCGCGGGATACGATATGAACGGTGTCGCGAGACGTATAGCAAACGGGGGTAAGACCCCGACGGATACGGGCGATGCAAATTTTGATGTTGTGATTGTCGGTGCGGGTGCCGGTGGTGTTTCTGTCGCTGCCAGCCTGCGATCCCGCCAATCGAACCTTTCAATTGCGATAATCGATCCGGCGGATATTCACTACTATCAGCCAGGATGGACCATGGTCGGCGGTGGTATCTTCGAGGCCAGCGAAACCGCAAAAACTATGGGCTCGCTCATCCCGAATGGAGTCAAATGGATCAAAGCAGCGGTTGCCGCGTTTGAACCCGAAAACAATGCGGTGATCCTGGATGGATGTCGTGTTGTGAAATACGATCGATTGGTTGTTTGCCCCGGTCTGAAACTGGATTGGGAAGCAGTTGAGGGGCTCGAAGAAACGCTCGGCCACAATGGCGTAACCTCGAATTATCGCTATGATCTGGCACCCTACACCTGGCAGTTGGTGCAAGATATGAAAGAGGGACGCGCCCTTTTTACGCAGCCACCGATGCCTATCAAATGTGCAGGTGCGCCTCAAAAGGCAATGTATCTGTCAGGCGACGCCTGGTTCCGAAACGGTCGCCTGAAGGATATCGACATTCAGTTCATGAACGCGGGTGGGGTCCTGTTCGGGGTGAAAGACTATGTACCTGCTTTGGAACACTATGTGGCTAAGTACGGTGCGACGCTGAACTACTTCCACAATCTGGTGTCTGTCGATGGCCCAGCAAAGACGGCAACATTCAAGGTCGCCAAACCCGAGACTGAGCCGGAAACCGTCACAGTGGACTTTGACATGATGCATGTCTGCCCCCCTCAGGTGGCCCCTGACTTTGTCCGTGTCTCTCCTTTGGCCGATGCCGCAGGTTGGGTTGACGTCGATCAGGGTACCCTCCGCCACAAGAGCTACGAAAACATCTGGAGCCTTGGCGATGTCATGAACGCCCCCAATGCGAAAACTGCAGCGGCAGCACGCAAGCAGGCTCCAACAGTAGCGGAAAACATCGTGGCTGATATCTCGGGTCGCTCACCGACTGCAGCCTATGATGGCTATGGGTCATGCCCTTTAACAGTTGAACGCGGAAAAATCGTTCTGGCCGAGTTCGGTTATGGTGGGGTGTTAAAGCCTAGCTTCCCACCCGCACTGCTGGACGGCACCAAGCCCACACGCTTGGCATGGTTTCTCAAGGAAAAGATGCTGCCGCCGATCTATTGGAAAGCCATGCTGAAGGGCAAGGAATGGATGGCCAAGCCCGAAAAACTCAAGGTCGCTTCTGAATAAGCGGCTGATAACCAGCGCGGTGGAACCTTTTCCCATATGCGCATCATAAAAGGGTTGGCTCATGCGTGAACCGCTGAGCCCATCTTCTTTACTCTGGACGGGGCCATGACCCAACTTCTACGCCGCTACCTGCCAGTACTGGACTGGGGACGCAGCTACGATCGCAACGCTCTTTCGAACGATATGATCGCGGCGCTGATCGTCACGATTATGTTGATCCCACAAAGCCTTGCCTACGCGCTGCTGGCTGGTCTCCCACCAGAGGCGGGTATCTATGCCTCGATCGTGCCAATCTTGCTTTATGCTTTGTTTGGGACAAGCCGTGCTCTGGCCGTAGGGCCAGTTGCTGTGGTCTCACTCCTGACAGCCTCGGCAATTGGACAGGTCGCAGAACAGGGCACAGCCGGCTATGCGGTCGCGGCACTAACGCTCGCCTTCTTGTCAGGTGGATTCTTGTTTCTTTTGGGGGTGTTCCGGCTGGGATTTCTGGCCAATTTCCTCAGCCACCCGGTGATCGCCGGGTTCATCACTGCGTCAGGCATTCTGATTGCGACCAGCCAGATCAAACACATTCTTGGCGTTCCCGCCAAAGGACATACTCTGCCCGAGATGGTTGTGGCGACAGTATCTCATCTGAATGAATTGAATTGGATCACGCTTGTCATCGGAACAACTGCAACGGCGTTCCTGTTTTGGGTACGCAAAGGCTTGAAGCTAATGTTGAACCATCTTGGGGCCTCGGCGTTTGTTGCAGAGCTTGCCACCAAGGCCGGTCCCGTTGTCGCCGTTATCGGCACCACTGTTGCGGTTTGGGCGCTCAATCTTACAGACGAAGGTGTAGAGGTCGTGGGGGCTGTCCCGCAAAACCTGCCACCGTTGACCATGCCCAGTTTTTCCCCGGACCTCATCCAAGCCCTTCTAGTGCCAGCGATTTTGATTTCGATCATCGGATTTGTTGAATCCGTCTCCGTGGCTCAAACTCTTGCGGCCAAGAAACGGCAGCGGATTGACCCGGATCAGGAATTGATCGGGCTGGGCGCGGCCAACCTTGGTGCTGCATTCACCGGCGGCTATCCCGTTACAGGTGGCTTCTCGCGCTCCGTTGTAAACTTTGACGCAGGCGCGGAAACCCCTGCGGCGGGGGCATTCACCGCCATCGGACTCGCCATCGCGGCAACTGCCCTAACGCCGCTGGTTTACTACCTACCGAAAGCAACGCTTGCAGCGACAATTATTGTTGCAGTGCTGTCTTTGGTTGATCTGTCGATCCTGAAAAAAACCTGGAGCTACAGCCGTGCCGATTTCGTCGCTGTTACAGCGACGATTGTTTTGACCTTGTCGCTGGGGGTCGAGGTCGGGGTTGCCTCGGGTGTGATCATCTCTGTGCTGCTGCACCTCTACAAAACTTCCAAGCCGCATGTGGCCGAGGTGGGCCGCGTTTCCGGCAGCGAACACTTTCGCAACATCCTGCGCCACAAAGTCGAAACCGATCCGCGCGTGTTAAGCCTGCGCATTGATGAGAGCCTCTACTTCGTCAACGCTCGTTTTTTAGAGGATTTGATACAGTCTCGCGTTACCGAAGGCTGCAACATTGCCCATGTCGTTCTGATGTTTTCTGCGGTCAACGAGGTGGACTACTCCGCGCTCGAAAGTCTTGAAGCAGTGAACGCAAGTCTAAAAGACATGGGCGTTGGGCTGCATTTCTCTGAAGTGAAAGGACCTGTAATGGATCGATTAAGTCGCTCGCACCTGATTGAGGACTTAAACGGGCATGTCTTTCTATCACAAAACGAGGCCTGGATAACGCTCACGGAACGCCCACGCGCCGCTGCAGAATAGCCAAAAGACCAAGTTCAGTTTTTCGGCGCGGGCTCGAGTGAAGAGTTGACCGTAGCGACAAAATCCAGCCCGATGTCTAAACAAGGCGCACTGTGGGTGATCCAGCCCATAGAAATCAGATCGACGCCGGTTTCCGCAACGTCTCGCACACTATCCGGGGTGATCCCGCCCGAGGCTTCGGCGATCGCGTGACCATCAATCATTGCAACCGCTTTGCGAAGGGTCAGTGGATCCATATTGTCAAGCAGCACGGCATCGACGCCGATGTCTAGGACTTGCGCCAGTTGTTCGAGGGTGTCGACCTCAATCTCAATTTTAACCATATGGCCGACACTCTGTTTTGCTTTGGTCAGAGCCTTGCCAACACCGCCTGCTATCGCGATGTGGTTATCCTTGATCAGCACCGCATCACTTAAGGAATAGCGATGGTTCATGCCACCACCTGCACGCACTGCATATTTTTCGAGCGCACGTAGGCCGGGTGTGGTCTTGCGGGTACATGTGATTGCTGCACCCGTGTCTTTCACCCGGCGCACCAGATCTGCCGTCACGCTGGCGATGCCAGAAAGATGCCCCATAAAGTTGAGCGCGGTGCGTTCAGCTATCAAAAGGCTACGAGAGGGGCCTTGGAACGTTGCGATGATCGCGCCGGGCACGACGAGATCGCCGTCGTTTACATGACGCGTCACTTTGATTGCGGGATCGACCAATGCACAGGCCAGTTCTGCACAATCCAGTCCGGCAATACATCCAGACTGACGCGCACGAGCCACAACTTCAGAACTGTGATCCCCTGAAATGATAGCCGTTGAGGTTACATCGCCGGCAAGACCCAAGTCTTCCTCAAGGGCGCGACGGACTACAGGCTCCAGCATCATCCGGGGCAACGGGGCTAGGGGTGTGTCGGTCATAGGTCAAGCAATCCTTAGAAGGGGTTCCTGGCAGATCGAACCTGCATGGGTGAGAATTTCGGTCAGTGTCATCTGATTGGCATGCGCGATGGATTCCGAATTTGGGAAATCGCTGCGATAGCGTCCGCCGCGCGATTCACAACGAAGATGCGCGAAGATCGCGACAGATAGCGCCACAAGCGCCGGATCAGAAGCACACCCAGCGGATTCAACCATGGGCAACAGGTTTGAAATGGCAGAGCGCAGCCCGGCCTCATTGCGGATCACACCTAGATGTCTTGAAACCAACGACCTGACCAAACCAAGATCGGGATCAGGTAGCCATTCAGGCTCAAGCGCGGTCCGAGGAATTTGGTTCTTACACCCGGCAATGCTGTGGGCAGCGCGACGACCCATCACCACAGCCTCTAGCAACGAGTTACTTGCAAGCCGGTTTGCGCCATGCAGTCCAGTGGCTGCGCATTCACCAATGGCCCAAAGGCCAGTCAGGGTACTTCGGGCGTTCCGATCAACCGCGATACCACCCATGTGGTAATGCGCCGCCGGGCGTACTGGTATCGGTTCGCAAACCGGATCAATACCATGGGCATTACATAACCCATAAATACTGGGAAAATGCTGCGCAAAACTGGACCCAAGTGTTGTGCGGGCATCCAGAAATACACGGCCACCATCAGCGATGACTTGATGCACAGCGCGAGCAACCACATCGCGCGGGGCCAGTTCAGCACCCGGCATATGCGCCATGAAGCGCTTGCCGTTTTGATCGACAAGGATGGCGCCTTCACCCCGCACGGCTTCGCTGACCAGATACAAGGGCGTCTGCGGAGTATCCAAGGCGGTGGGATGAAACTGCACGAATTCCATGTCACGCAGTGCTGCCCCAGCGCGCGCAGCCATCATGACACCCTGCCCATAGCTGCCCGACGGATTGGTGCTGGCGTCGAATAAACCGCCGCAGCCACCAGTCGCCATGACAACCTGAGAGGTACGCAACACCTCTGCCTGACGGCCTTGTTGAACGCGAATGCCGGTAACACGCCCGTCAGTCGTTGTCAGCCGCCGAGCCTCGACATCTGTCAGGCAGGTGATCGACGGGCATTTCAGGGCTGCACGTGTCAAGGCAGATATGACCTCGGCGCCAGTGCGGTCGCCACCCACATGCAGTATGCGACGATGGGAATGTGCAGCCTCGTGCCCAAAGTCATATGCGCCATCAGCACTCCGGTCGAAGCAAACACCATAGCTTTCCAGCATGGTGATCGCCTCTTGCGCGTCGGCCAGAATGTCCGCCGCGACGGTCTTGTCGCACAACCCGTCTCCAGCTTGCAATGTATCGGTCAAATGTTGCGCCGGATCGTCATCCGCGCCCAACGCGGCGGCAATACCGCCTTGCGCCCAAGCGCTGGAACTTTCCTGCCCCAGCCCTGCACGGGTGATCAGCACCACCGGTTGCGGGGCCAATTCCAGCGCAGCGATCAACCCGGCAATGCCGCTTCCGATTATTGCAACCTGGCCATGAAGACCCTCGAGCTGGATCATTTTACTGCCAACATCCGTTCCACAGAACGACGCGCATCTTCGGCGATGGCCGGGTCGATCGTGACCTCATAGCGACCAAGTTCCAGCGCTTCGCGGATATTGCGCAGACTAATGCGCTTCATGTGCGGGCACAGGTTGCAAGGACGTACGAATTCGACGTCCGGATGGTTAAGCGCAAGATTATCGCTCATTGAACATTCCGTGAGCAGGCAAACCCGCGCCGGTTTGTTGGCGTTTACGAAATCCGACATCACGGCGGTAGAGCCCGAAAAATCCGCCTCAACAACCACCTCTGGTGGGCATTCCGGGTGGGCCAGTACCGTCACGCCCGGCCACGCTTCGCGCATGGCGCGCACGTCGTCAGGTGTGAACAGCTCATGCACTTCACAGTGCCCGCGCCATGCGATCAGTTCGACATCTGTTTCTTTAGCGACATTCTTTGCCAGATACTCATCAGGTATCATCAGAACGCGTGGCACCCCAAGGGACTCCACGATCTTCACTGCGTTGCCCGACGTGCAGCAGATATCCGATGCCGCCTTCACCGCTGCCGACGTGTTGACATAGGTGATCACCGGCAACCCCGGATGGGCTTGGCGCAGCAAGGCGATGTCCTCGAGGGTGATGGAATCAGCCAGCGAACACCCTGCCCCCAAATCCGGAATCAGTACGGTTTTCTCAGGGTTCAGCAGTTTGGCGGTCTCGGCCATGAAATGCACACCCGCCAAAACGATGACGTCAGCATCGACCTCAACGGCTTCGCGCGCCAAAGCCAGACTGTCACCCACAATGTCGGCAACTCCGTGGAAGATTTCTGGCGTCTGATAGTTATGTGCCAGAATGACCGCGTTCTTTTTGCGCTTCAGTTCGAGGATGGCTTCCAAATCCTCTTCGAACAGCATCCACTCTGGGGGCGGGATGACCTGCTTAACCCGATCATAGAGCTCGGGCAGTCGAAAATCTTTCATTGGACACTCCATTTATACTCGATTCGAGTACATTCTGCATCTACTTATTCTCGTTTCGAGATTATGTCAATGGATTGTTAGGGTCTGGAGAGCGGCAATCTGACACCCGACAGCATTCGGGCCTCAAGAATGGCGGGGCGATATCGGAACAGCCGCGCCGGACGGCCGCTGGTGCCGCTGGACATTTCACCGGTTTCTTCAACCAGTTCTTGCTGGTCAATCTGGCGGCGGAAATTGGGTTTGTGCAGGTGCAGACCAGACAACGCTTCGACCGTGCGCTGCAATTGAAGCAGAGTGAAGCTTTCGGGCAAAAGTTCAAATACCACCGGAGAGTATTTGATCTTGGCCCGCAGGCGCGAAATGCCTGTCGCGAGGATGCGACGGTTGTCGCCTGCCATGGGTACACCGAATTCTGGCGTATCGACCAGCCCGGCCTCGTACATCAATTCATAGCGTTGCAGAACAAGCTCTTCGTTCCACGGTTTTCCATTTAGACCGAACAGATAATCGACACGCTGGACCTTTAGCGCATCCGCCGCTGCCCAGGCTGTGAGGCGGTCAGTGATAAGCGGAAGTCCCCTGGGGCTGTGGTCACCGCGATGATCCTCCCAAGGAAAGTACCGATACCAGCTGCGCCATGTCGGGCGTCTGGCCCCGGCTGCATCCTGTTCACGCACCAGCCCAAGATAGCTGATCGAAATACGCTGCGAGCCGGTGACCTCCTCAGATCGTGGATCACGATCCTTATCTGCGAAAGTATAGAGTTGCTCGAGATAGCCTACTGGATGGCCGGTCTGTGCCTCGATCCAAGCGCGCAATCCGCTTTGCAAACTGCGATGAGAGGATTCGAAAGGCCCTGAAGGCAAGGCCTCGCCACCCCGTAGGGTCATGACCCGCGGCTGATCATCAGTTACCGCCGTTAAGATGGCGATCAGTTCGGCAGGGGCTAGTCCACTTGGCAATGAAATTCCTGTGTATTGAATGTCTGACCACATTGGCTTCAATGTGCGTTCTAACGCAAATTCAATACCTTTGCTTGTGGAAAATGCCCGGCGAAACGTGCTCATTCAGAGAATTCAGCTCTGACCCAAGTGCTCGCCGAGCGCAGTTAGAAGCACCCAACAACTATCACCTAAGGCGGTTTCGAAAACGGCTTCACGGGCAATTTTGTTTCAGGATGCACGAGATTAGCAAACCAGCGAGAGGTTATGTCATCGACATCAAGCAGCGGTACATTTGATGAGCACAGAACAGAAGAAGCCACCTAGCGACGCCCTCTCAATGCTACTGCAATCGGCAGCCGAGCTGCAGCCATTGCGGGTACGACACCACCTATGACTCCGATGGCAAGACCAACCAATGCGGCCTCAACCATAACATCTCGACCAACCACAAGATGGAAGGCCAGCTTTGTGCCATTTGCGCCGATCGTACTTGCCTGCCAGCCGTTTATTGCCAGCCATGATGCGGCAATGCCCAAACCAATGCCCAAGGTTGAAAGCAATACAGCCTCCAACCAGGTCGCTACACAAGCCGATAAGCGGCTAAACCCCAACGCCCGGACGATGGCGATTTCGACGGTTCGATCCGATACCGAGCTCATCATGGTATTCAGCGCCCCAGCGGTTGCGCCAATCGCCATCAATATCGCCATTGGCCATCCAAAATACCGGACGAGTCGCGCCGTTCCCTCGGCCTGACCTGCGTAGAGCTGAGCCTCGGTCAAAACCAAAAGTTGAGCTGTATTGAATTCTGAGGTGGCGCGGATTAGCCCGTCAAGCTTGTTGGCCTCCGTGAGAGAGAGCCGAAGACTTTGCACCTCACCCAAACGGTCGAACGCCGCTGCCACAGCATCAATGTCGCCCCAAATCTCTGATTCCAAAGCACTTCCTTGGTTAGAGAAATGTCCGACAACCGTCCAATCAACCGGACCGAGCCGAACCCGATCACCGACGTTCAAGCCAGGATAGCGGGCGGCCAGTTGCTCACCTACCATGATCTCACGCGCACCGGCTTTTATCGAGCGGCCGGAAACGAGCGTAACACCCGCGCGAATGCCCGGGCCAGTTTCATCCATCCCGCGTAGTGCCAGTGTTTCAGGTACCGCGTCGGGACTTTCTCGAAACTCGACGGGAACCACCAGTTCGCGCGACAGGACGGGTACATTTCGATCGTCGCGCAAGACGCCCAAATCGCCGCGCGTTGCCAGAAGTGCTCGCACAACTTCATTTGGGATATCAGAGTTGCCTTCCTGTCGTGTACCGCCGCCAAGGATAACAGCCACGTCTGATGATCCCGCGCTTTGCAACGTGATTTCGAACCCCCGCGCCATGGCAAGAAAGCCGCTTAGAACGCAGACCACAAGCGTGATTGACCCGACCATAGACAAGGAAATGGCCAGCCTGCGCGGAATACTGAGAAAGGTTGCACGGCTCATTGCAATGATTTGTCGAAAGGATGAAGGCATCGGGCTTACCTCGTTCTGAAAGCGGAAAGGATTGGCGTTCGCATGGCGGTCAGCGCGGGCAGCGCCCCGGCGACGAGACCAAGCAGGAAAACCAGTGCGGCTGCGCGCAACAGGACACCCTGATCAAAAACCAGCCCCAGAGCGGGCGGCAAGGCCAGGCTGGCAAGCTTCGCAAGTCCCAATCCGATCGTACCGCCGAGCAGGAATATGAAAAGGGCCTCAGCCAAAACCATCAGCAGGATACGGGATTGCGAAAACCCCAGGGTTTTCAGCACACCGACCTCAAAACGACGCTCGCGCAAGGCGAAGACCATTGTGTTGATCACGATCATCAAAAGCGTCACGAAAGAGGCGCTGACAACCAGCGTTACAACATGTTTGATGTCTGCATATTGGCTGAGGAACGCACTGAGGAATTGCTTTTCTGACAAGGTGCGCGTGGGTGCCGCAGAGTTGGCGAACAACGCGTCTATACGCGGTGCCAATTCCTGTGGTGCAACTCCTGGTTCTGGACGAAGCGCGAAGGTGGACACGGTATCTTTGCCCCGTGCGCGGCCTTCGTTGATGTAACGATACTGGGCAAGGATAAAATACGTATCTGTGCTGGCACTTTTGCCATCAAAGATTGCGGCAATCTCAAACGGCCAGTCACGGCTTCCATCACGTCTTTTGGTGCGGAAGGCCGAAACCGTCAGTCGGTCTCCGACCTTCCAGCCTTGAGCCTCGGCAAGGGCGCGCCCGACAAGGACCCTATCCCGCCCGGCACCCAGCGCATCAATCATAGACTGGCTTAGTCCGAGATCCCTACCGCTGACGGCCAGCAACTTGTCAGGCCGACCTGCGCTGACCGCGACCACATTGCGCTCATCGCGAACGCTGCCGCGCAACCGTGTGATGGGGCTGACTTCTGCAACACCAGCTACCTTAGCGATGCGCGGTAGATAGGCCACGGGCAAGGGCTGACTTCGACCGGCTGAGTGCATTACACCAAGCAAATCGTCGCTGGCGGCGGCCGTGCCCTGTGATCCGGCAATAAAACTGGCGGTCAGACCGTAGATGAAAAAAGCCACAACGACGGAAATGATCAGCAATATGGAACGCAGTGGTTTGCGTAGCGCGCTTTTGCGAGTGAGACCAAAGAATGTCATGCCATCACCCGCTCACGCTCAATAAACACGCCTTTATCAAGATGCAGTGTACGGCCCGCGACCTCGGCAGCTTCAGGGTCATGGGTGACCATCACGATGGTCTTGCCAAGCTCGCGGTTCAGGTATTCTAGCATTGTCAGTACTTCATCGGCGGATGCACGATCCAAATCCCCGGTCGGCTCGTCGCAAAGTAAAAGAGTTGGATCAGACACAATTGCGCGTGCGATTCCGACGCGTTGTTGCTGCCCACCGGACATGCGTGCAGGATTTTGACGTCCGCGCCCGGCCAGACCCACGAGATCGAGTATTTTCTCAACCCGCACGCGCCGCATAGATGCAGGGATCGGTTTCAACAGCAGCGGAAGTTCCACGTTTTCTTCGGCGGTTAGCATTGGCAGAAGGTTGTAGAATTGGAACACGATCCCAAGATGGTGCGCACGCCACGCTGAACGGGCGGCCTCGCCCATATGGTCCAGCCTTTGGCCTGCGATCCAGATCTCACCAGTATCTGGCCCGTCAAGACCTGCCAGAAGGTTGAGGAGCGTTGATTTCCCGGAACCCGATGGCCCCATCACAGCGACAAATTCACCTTTTTGGATGGTGAGATCGAGGTTTTCGAATATTGGAACGCTCGTGCCACTGGTTTGAAAGGTCTTGCCGATACCGTGCAGTGTGATGAAAGACTTGTTGGTTTCTGAATTGGTACTCATGGGTTAGCTCCCGGTTCTATTTGGGTGTGCATCGATGATGAAGGCAACGTGATGTTGACGCGCGCTGCCATGCCTGGCCGCAGCCCGGCAGGCGGATCGATCGGTTTTAGACGCAGCTCAACGGTTCCTTTGGCGGCATTCACCAATGGCGCTATGCGTTGAAGCGAGAAAGTGAAGGGTTGATTGGGAAAGGCGTCCAGAACCGCCTCGCCTATGAGATCATCGCTTAGGTCAGTAATCGCTTTTTCTGTCACATCAGCATCGATGACCAACCGGCCCATATCAGCGATTATCATCAGACCGATTCCATCATGTATCGCATCGATACGATCCAGAACGGCATCGCCTACATGAGCGGAAAGCTGTGTCACAGTCCCCGCGATCGGCGCACGCACGGTCAGATCGGCAACGCGTTCTTCTGCGACGCGTACAGCAAATTCGGCCCTATTAAACTCGGCTTTAGCGTGTTCGACCCGGTTGGCCGCCATGCGCGCAGCCGTCTGTGCATCTTCCAACCGACTACTTGGAACCGCCCCCCTTCGGCTGAGCTCGGCCTGTCTCTGCAGTGTCGTATCAACCTGTGCCCAGGAAATACGTGCAGCAGAAAGCGCCAGTTTGGCGACATAACGCGAGAGCTGCGCGCTTTCCAACGCGAACCTGGCGTCTTTGTCCTCGATAACAAGTACCGGTTGGCCCAAGCGAACCGTATCTCCGGGTTCAACAAGAATATCCGCTATCAGCCCACTATGTTCGGCATAAACAACGGCTGAGGATTGTGCGGCGACGTAGCCGGAACCAGTGATTTCTCGGATCATGGGTGCTGAAGAAGGAGCAGGTGAGTCTAAGACGAAACGCTGCGGCGCAGCTCCAACTGACGTATTCGGCACGTCAGACTGCAACAGAGTGCGCTGCGCGCCATCAGGCAGAAGAGCAATTCCCAGACCGGCCGCAAACAACAACACAGATGTTAAACTTGCCAAAGACAGCTTGGAAAAGCGCCGCGATGACCTGCCCGATGCAATTGGCGCCGGATACGCTGAAAGCTCTCTCAGCGTCTCGGACATCTTACTGTTTTGATCGGTGACTGTTTTCATGTCACCAGAATTTGTCGCATCCCGCGAACCCGCGACCTCTAACGCGATCTAGGACGTTCGAAATCGCGATTCAGTCAATTCCAAGCGAGGTCAGCGCGCCACTTTTGACGTGGACCCTTTTGATTTGCGCCATTCAAGCGGCGTTACGCCTGTCACACGTCGAAACTCTCGGTTGAAATTAGATTTTGTCTCAAAACCAACTTCGAACATGATCTCCGTTACCGAACGTGTGCTGTTCTCCAGCAGTTCGCAAGCCTCAGCGATACGGTAGCCGTTGACGTATTGTGAGACATTGTTTCCCGTCATCCGGTTGATTGCCCCCGAGATTTGCCTCGACGGGACAACCGCCCGGCGGGCGAGGCGCGCAAGGTTTAGATCGGCGTCCCGATAGATATGTGTTTCGCTCATCAAACTCTCGATGTTTGCCATGATCTCTTGATCATCAGCAGAACCAGAGAGTGACGATGGCGCAGTTGTTGGGGCGTGTGTTGAGCTTTCACCCGTGGCTCGACCACGACTGGCCACTGCGGTGGCCATTGAAAGAAAGAGCAGAGTTGCGACATTACCAACCGAGACGAGCTGCGGCAAATGACGGGCATTCATGATCGCGATGTCAACAGTGATAAGCGTGTCAACCACTGCAGAGAATATCAAGACAAGTGCCGCAAAAACCAAAGCACGGTGAACCAGTCCCGCAGATTCCAGCGCCGTCACCCGAAGTGCATCTGCCCCGGATCTCAGCAGAAAAAGTATAAGAGCTGCATAGACAAGGAACGTTACGATAATAATCACGTCCAGCGCAGCGGGCCAGAAAGCCATCGAAAACAGGACCATCAAAAGTGGAAGACTGTGCGGCGCAATCGGATAGAGTTTCCCAACCCGCCGTGGGCCGACCAGTTGCAACGAGCCGAAGTAAACCAATGGGGCCATTACGGTCGCCAGCAGTGGCGAAAGGAAGCGGACCCATTCAACACCATACCCGAAACGCAATCCGATCAACATGGACTGCAAAGCCGCACATATGATCAACAGCATAAATGCTGAGTTCTTGGGTTGATCATTCTCCCGCCGGGCGATGCTGACAAAAAGCAGTACCAGTAAGATTGTGACAACAAAAGGCAGCGGTACAAAGATCATAGCGCAGAGATAACTCGTCATGCTTGAATAGAATGATTGCTGACAAAAGATGAGGCACCCAGCGCCAATGGTCTAGACCTCAACACAATGTTTCATGACGATGCTTCAGATCTTGGCAACTGTATTTTTCAGACTTCTCGTAAACAAAGCCCATTGAGATTGATCCAAATTCACAGACTCTTCCTTTGTTGGATGGCTATTTTTGTAATTACTTTGGCGAAAAATGCTAAGTTTCGTTCCACCGCTTCAATATCGTTTTTTCAAATCCGGGAGGATGAATTGATGGACATCGCGGCAATTTCAGATGGCTATGACGACAATCCAGCGCGTTCGAAATCATTGAGGGCAGAAGCCTATACCGAGCCAAGATGGTTCGACACTGACCTAAAGTCCGTGATCGGCAAGACTTGGCAATGGGTCTGCCACGTTGAAAAAACACGTGATCCGGGGGCCTATGTCACAGTTGAGATCGCGGGCCAGCCAATTGCGGTTGTACGTGACAAAACTGGCGTACTGCGTGGGTTTTATAACGTCTGTAAACACCGTGCTCATGAACTCCTTTCAGGCGAAGGCACCACAACACGGATTATGTGCCCTTATCATGCATGGGTCTACAAACTGGATGGGCAGTTGGTGCGCGCGCCACATACCGAAAATCTCGTCGATTTCGACGTGAACGAAATTTGCTTGGACGAGGTGCAGGTTGAAGAGTTCTGTGGCTTCGTTTTCGTCAACCTAGACCCAAACGCCATCCCGTTGGCAGAGCAGTCTGGCAATCTTGAGATCGAAGTGCGCCATTGGGCCCCTGATGTAGATCAGCTGACCTTTGGCCACCGACTGACATACGACATCAAATCGAACTGGAAGAATGTCGTCGATAACTTCCTGGAATGTTACCATTGCCCCACCGCGCATAAGGATTTCTGCGATCTGGTAGACATGGATACCTATAAGGTAACAACCCACTCCATCTATTCCAGCCACATGGCCGATGCAGGTCAACACGCAAATTCAGCGTATGACGTTGCCAATGCCACGGTCAAAACCCACGCGGTGTGGTGGCTCTATCCAACGACCTGCCTGATGCGATATCCGGGGCGGTCCAGCATGATCGTCCTTAATATCATTCCAGTTGGGCCGGATCGGACTTTGGAAACCTACGATTTCTTTCTGGAAACCCCCGAGCCTGACGCAATGGAGCTTGATGCCATCCGATATCTGGATGAGGTTCTTCAGGTCGAAGACATCGGTCTGGTCGAAAGTGTGCAGCGCGGTATGAGCACGCCTGCCTTTACCCAAGGGCGCATCGTGCATGACCCTGGTGGATCGGGAAAATCCGAACATGCGGTGCATCACTTTCACGGGCTGCTTCTGGATGCCTACGCCAAAGGTGCAGCGTGACACAGCCCAACATACTCGTGATCATGGCAGACCAACTGGCGCCACACTTCACCGGAGCTTACGGGCACAAAACCGCGAAAACGCCGCATCTCGATGCGCTAGCCGCACGTGGTATGCGGTTTGATGCGGCCTATTGTAATTCACCTCTTTGTGCGCCCTCGCGCTTCGCCTTCATGTCAGGTCAGCATATCGGCCGTATTGCGGCCTATGATAACGCGTCAGAGTTCAAGGCATCCGTCCCGACCTTCGCCCACTATCTGAAAATGTTAGGATATCGGACCTGCCTGTCAGGCAAAATGCATTTTATTGGCCCTGACCAGATGCACGGGTTCGAAGATCGCGTGACCACTGATATCTATCCGTCGGATTTTGCCTGGACCCCGGACTGGGAAGCACCCGATGAGCGGATCGACAAATGGTATCACAATATGCAGACCGTCAAGGAAAGCGGCCTGGCACATGCAACATTTCAGATCGACTACGACGATGAGGTCGCCTTTGCCGCCAAACGGTGGCTCTTTGATGCAGCGCGCGACAAGGCGGCGGGCAACGCGGCACCCTTTGCGATGGTGGCCAGTTTCATTCACCCGCATGATCCTTATGTTTCCCGGCCCGAGTGGTGGAACCTCTATTCCGACGACGATATCGAGATGCCGGACTTTGTGCCCGCGCTTGAAGACCAGGACCCGTTTTCACGCAGGCTGTTGGATGGGATCCAGGCGTCATACGTACCACTGACGGATGAGGAAGTGATCCGCGCGAGACGCGCTTACTTGGCCAATGTCAGCTATTTTGACAGCAAGATCGGTGAACTTGTTCAGACCCTCGAAGAAACGGAGGAACTTGAAAATACGATCGTGATCGTGACCGCAGATCACGGCGACATGTTGGGTGAACGTGGTCTTTGGTACAAGATGAGCTTCTTTGAGCATTCCGCGCGCGTGCCGCTTGTCATGGCAGGCCCTGGCGTAGTGATTGGTACGGCTCAGAACGCGGTCTCGCTTGTAGACCTCCTCCCCACCTTCATCGACATCGCAGGTGGCGATCTTTCAATGCTGGGCGAACCGATAGACGGGCGCAGCTTGATCCCTTTGATGAGGGGAGAAGACGATCCTGTGGACGAGGCGATTGGCGAGTATTGTGCCGAAATGACCGGCTATCCCGTAATCATGATCAGACGGGGGCTGCTCAAATACATCCATTGCGATAGTGACCCCCCTCAGCTTTACGACCTTGGCCGCGATCCCAAGGAAACGCGAAATGTCGCCGCAGACCCGGATTACACAGATGCCGCAGCTCGCTTTGCCAAAGAGGTCGCTGATCGATGGGATGGCGAAACGCTTCGAAAGCAGATCATAGCGACGCAAAAGTCACGTCGGGCTCTGCACGCTGCAATGGAAGCAGGAACCAGCGAGGCTTGGGATTACAACCCGCCCTCTGACGCCAGCCAGCAATATGTGCGCAACCACATGGATTGGACGCTTGCGGCCAGCAGGTACCGTTTCCCTCCCCGGAAGGATCAGGATCAATGATGTTAAACGGAAAAGTCGCACTGGTGACAGGCGCACGGGGTGGAATCGGTCGCGCAATCGTTGCGCGGTTTTTGAAAGAAGGTGCGACGGTCTATGCGGCTGATCTGACACCGGAGGGGTCGCTGGACAAGCACGATGATGACGGCAGTCATTTTGTTAAACTCAACGTCACTCAAGAAGCAGACGCCATCGCCGCGATGGATATTGTCCGCACGGCCCATGCCAAGTTAGACATCCTTGTAAACGCGGCGGGGATCGAAATCGAAAAGACAGTCGAGGAAACCACGCTTGAAGAATGGAACCAAAGTTTCGCGGTGAATTCTACCGGCACGTTCCTGACCTCAAAATACGCGCTGCCTTTGATGCGAGCAGCAGCAAAGTCTGGCAGCAGTGCCAGCCTGATCAATTTTGGCTCCTATGACGGATTCATCGCTGACCCCGGACTGGCTGCCTATTGCGCGACCAAAGGGGCCGTCCATGCGCTTACCCGCGCCATGGCCTGCGATCACGGCCCAGAAGGCATTCGGGTCAATGCGGTTTGCCCTGGGTACATCGATACACCCATGTTGCAAAGTTTCTTCAACGGCGATGGCTCGGGCGGTGGCGGTGGCAATATCGAAACCCTGCAAAAAGCAGTGCGCGACGTGCACCCGATGCGCACCTACGGCACACCGACGGATATCGCCAATCTGGTAAATTGGCTTGCCTCGGACGAGGCGCGCTATGCGTCAGGCCAACTATGGGTGCTGGACGGGGGTCTGTCGGCGCAAGTCCAACAGATGAAGCTCTGATGCCCAGGCCTGTTATCATCACCTGCGCACCGACCGGTGGCATTCACACACCGTCGATGTCGCCTCACCTGCCCATCACGCCAGCTCAGATCGCAACAGCAAGCATCGAAGCGGCAGAGGCCGGTGCGTCGATCATCCACCTGCACGCCCGTCACCCTGAGACGGGTAAGCCCGACCCACGGCCGGAGCTGTTCGGCCAGTTCCTGCCTGTCATCAAGCAAGCGACTGATGCGATCATCAACGTTTCGACCGGAGGCGGGCTGGGAATGTCTATCGACGAACGGCTGTTGGCTGCCACGTCTGCGAGCCCAGAGATGGCTAGCCTGAACATGGGTTCAATGAATTTCGGGATCTTCCCGATGCTTCAGAAATACACCGAATTCCAGCATGATTGGGAACGTCCATTCCTTGAGATGACCGAAGACTTCATCTTTCCCAACACGTTCAAGACGATCCGCTACGCTATCGAAAAACTCGGCGGAGATCATGGCACGAAGTTCGAGTTTGAATGCTACGATCTTGGCCACCTCTACAACGTTAAATGGTTTGTCGATCAGGGGATCATCAAACCGCCATTCTTCATTCAGATGGTGTTTGGAATTTTGGGCGGCATCGGGGCTGACCCCGACCATTTGGTCCACATGCACAACACAGCCGACAAGCTGTTCGGATCAGAAAACTACGAATGGTCCGTGCTGGCCGCTGGCCGCCACCAGATGCCATTCGCCACGCAAAGCGCCATGCGTGGCGGCAACCTACGCGTCGGGCTAGAGGACAGCCTATTTATTAGTAGAGGCGAACTGGCCAAATCGAATGCCGAACAGGTGGCACGGATCCGCACGATAGTTGAAAGCCTTGGCCTCACAGTTGCATCCCCTGCAGAAGCGCGCGCACGGCTTGCCCTCAAAGGTGGCGATCAGGTCGGGTTCTAGGGAGGACAACATGCAAACGAAAATGCTGATCAATGGCGAAATGGTGGACGGTACGGGCGAGGCGCTTGATGTCGTGAACCCCGCAACGGGTGAGGTCATCGGGGCCGTGAATGAAGCCGGGTTAGAACAGGTCGAAGCGGCTGTTCGCAGCTCTGCCGAAGCCTTCGACAGCTTCGCGCGCATGCCTCCTGCTGATCGCGCCGCCATTTTGCTGCAGATCGCTGATATCCTCGAAGAACACAGTCAGGAACTAGCAGAACTGGAAAGCCTTGATGTCGGCAAACCATGGCCTTCGGCCCTTGATGATGAAATGCCTCTGACCATCGATGTCTTTCGTTTCTTTGCCGGTGCCGCACGCACAATGACGGGCTCAGCCGCCGGAGAGTACGTGGCTGGGCATACATCGATGATCCGTCGTGATCCCGTGGGTCCGGTCGCCGCCATCGCACCATGGAACTATCCTTTGATGATGGCCTCCTGGAAGTTGGCGGCCCCTATCGCCGCCGGTTGCCCGGTCGTCCTGAAACCGTCCGAGATAACCCCTCTGTCTACCCTTCGCATGGCGGAGCTGCTGCAAGACGTCCTTCCCAAAGGGGTGTTGAATGTGATCCACGGGCGCGGTCCAACTGTTGGCGACGCCCTCATCAACAGCCCGCAAATGGAAGCCATCAGCGTCACAGGTTCCCCCGCAACGGGCATGGCGGCGATGCGGGCAGCTTCGCAGCAAATCCGGCATGTCCACCTTGAACTGGGCGGGAAGGCACCTGTGATCGTCTTTGATGACGCTGAACTTGAGGCCGTAGCCGAGACCATTCGCTTTGGGAGCTATTTCAACGCCGGTCAGGACTGTGCCCAACCCTGTCGGGTGATGGTCGCTGCCAAAGCTTATGACAAGCTCGTCTCAGCCATTGAAGGCCAGGTCAGCCAAATTCAGATCGGCGCTCCAAAGGCGGAAGGCACCGAAATGGGGCCATTGGTCTCTTTGGCGCAAAGGGATCGCGTTGCAGGCTACGTCGAACGAGCGCGCGGCGCTGCTGAAATCGTGACCGGTGGTGCCGAGGGTGACGGACAAGGTTTTTTCTACCAACCAACCGTCATCGCCAACGTCAACAACAATGCCGAGGTCGCCTGCAAGGAAGTATTTGGTCCAGTTGTGACAGTTTCGCGGTTCGCAGATGCGGACGATGCTCTGAGTATTGCAAACGGTGGTTCTTACGGTCTCGCATCCTCGGTCTGGACGCGTGATGTCGGCCGGGCCATGCAGATGACGTCGAAACTGCGCTATGGCTTCACTTGGGTGAATACGCATGGGGTTGCCACACCGGAAATGCCTTGGGCCGCGATGAAAGGGTCCGGCACTGGAAGTGATATGTCCGTTTATGCGCTGGACGCCTATACCGCGATCCGCCATGTGATGGTGGCGCACTAATGCGGCTGGCTGGCAAACGCGCTTTTGTTACGGGCGGCAAGCAAGGGATTGGTCGCGGAATTGTGGAGGCATTTCTGGCTGAAGGGGCTGCTGTTACGACCTGCGGGCGCGGCCCACAACCTGATGATCTGCCGGAGAATGCAATTTGGCACACGCTAGATGTGTCCGACCCTGACGCAGTTGCACAAATCGTCTGGACAATTGGGGGCACCGATATCCTGGTCAACAACGCGGGCGTGCAGGTCGAAAAGTCCGTGGTCGACAGCACAGACGAAGATTGGAACCGGGTGATGGGCGTCAATGCGCGCGGCGTGTTCAACTGTTGTCGGGCGTTCATCCCACACATGCCTTCGGGATCGGCGATTATCAACATCGGTTCGATTTCTGGAACTGTCGCGGACCCATCAATGGCACTTTATAATGCGTCCAAGGCCTTTGTGCATGGGCTGACCCGCTCAATCGCTGTCGATCATGGCCCCGACATTCGCTGCAATGCCATCTGCCCCGGCTGGATCGAAACGGGCATGCTGGATGCCGGTTTTGATTTGGCAAATGATCCAGCACGAGCCAAACAAGACGCGCTCGCCCGGCACGCGGTTAGACGCTTTGGCAGACCGGCTGATATCGCTGCTATGGCTGTTTGGCTCGCCTCTGATGAGGCGGGCTTCGCAACCGGGCAGCTGTTCACTGTTGATGGCGGCATGACCGCAGCCTCACCCCTTAATCCGGGACTATTCTGATGACAGAGATTAATCATACCGCCGTCCTTGGGGCTGGCGTTATCGGTGCAAGTTGGGCCGCACTCTTCCTCGCTGCGGGTCGTAGTGTCACTGTCTTTGACCCCAGCCCAACCGTTGAATCTGACGTGCGTGACTATATCGAAAAAGCATGGCCCGCCCTTGAAGAGCTTGGATTGACGACGCGTGCAACACCCGATGCCATTCGCTTTGTTGCGAACGTAAAAGAGGCTGTGCGCGACGCGCAATTCGTTCAGGAAAACGTCCCGGAACGACTGCCCATCAAACACGCGACCTACAAAGATATCGAAGCCGCTCTCACACCAGATGTGATCGTTTCCAGTTCCACCTCTGGTTTGACGCTGGAGGCATTGCAGGAAGGTTGGCAAGATCCGAGCCCTCTGATCCTTGGCCACCCATTCAACCCACCCCATCTGATCCCACTGGTCGAGCTCACTGCTAACACCGCGACGAAGGCGGATGTCTTGGACCGAACAGAAGCGTTCTATGAGGATATCGGCAAAGTCACGATCCGAATTCGCAAGGGTCTTCCGGGCCACGTTGCGAACCGCTTGCAGGCCGCTGTATGGCGCGAGGCAGTACATATGGCCATTGAAGGCGTCGCTAGCGTCGAAGACATTGACAAAGCCATGTGGGCTGGACCCGGCCTGCGGTGGGCCGCAATGGGCCCGACAACGCTCTTTCACCTCGGCGCGGGCGAAGGTGGGCTCAGGGCCTTTTGCGCGCATTTCAAGGACACGTTCAACGGCTGGTGGGATGATCTTGGGGATCCTCGACTCAATGACGATGTTATCGATCTTTTGGTCGATGGAGTTTCGTCTCAATCCAAGGGCCAAAGCCCGGCAGACCTATCTGCTCAGCGAGATCGAATGCTCACAGCGTTGCAGACAGCGACCCGGCACCTTCGCTCTTGATGTCAGGTTGGTACATGGGCCAGGCGCGGAACTCGAACGGCACCCGCCCAGCCACCCGATCCGCGCTTGGTGCTAGGCCGAAACGTTGATGATAGGCCCGACTAAAATGCACTTGGCTGTTGAAGCCAGAGGCCGCAGCGATCTCACTTAGCTTCAACTCAGTCTGCGTGACCAAACCACGTGCCCGATCCAGCCGGATATCACGGTAATAAGCCACGGGTGATCTATGTACATATTGCTGAAACAGGCGGCTGAGTTGCCGCTGTGAGGTTTGTAAACGCTCCGCAATCTCGGGGATCGACAGGGTGTTTTCCAGATGGGCTTCCATCAAATCAATGGCAGCGCGGACGACGCCAGATGTTACATAGCCCATGGGTTCAACAACCTTCGGGTTTTGTGACTGATCTTCACCCCTGACATTGTGATGAAAAAGGTAGCGTGCTGTCGCGTTGGCAGTGCTTTCACCCGCAACGTTGTGTACGAGTTTCAGCCCCATATCCGTCGAAGCCGTGCCGCCGCAACAGGTGAACATGCGACCATCCAGTACAAACATGTTCTCAGAAACCGTGGTGTTGGTTGCAATTTCGATGAATGCATCAATGTGCTCATAGTGAACTGTTGCAGTCTTACCCTTAAGCAATCCCGCCATTGCCAAAATGATCGCGCCGGTGTCCAAACCACCAATGATGACACCCGATCCAGCCCATCGCTGAAGCAGTGTGCGAAGTTGGCGCGACGCGTGCCGTTCGGGTGTCCAACTGGAACTGACCAGCATCATCCAGGGCTCGGATCGTTCGACCTCTTTCAACGGTTTGGTGCAAACGACCATCCCATTGCTGGCTTCAACTTCGCCACCGTCTTTGGAAACGAAAACCCAATTGAACTTCGACGCTCCGCTCAGATAATTCGCGATGCGGAACGGATCGATAAATGCAGAAGTCGCCGAGACATTAAAATGCGGCGTCACAAAAACGATGATCTCAAGCTGTGCACCTGACATGGCCATTTTTGTAAAGCATCGTCCGAATTCGTCAAACGAACTTCCATGGAATAAACTGGATCATCGGATCTGGCTTTGACGGCCCAAAATCGGCTTTAGTGCACCGACCGTTCCATTTCATCTGGCCAGAAAAGCACGCGAAAGACCGATCATGTCTTTGCAGCTTGCTCGGTCATCGATTGTCCGTCGGCATCAAAGAAGTGTGTTTTGTCAGGTGGAAAGACCATGCCAATTCTTGCGCCGCTTCTTAGATCAGTATCCCCGTTCAGACGCACCGTGACACGTTCATCGTTGCCGCAATCAACAATCAGAAACGAGTCTGCCCCCAGATACTCGACCACCTCGATTGTCCCGTCCGATTGACCGGCACCGGGGTTTGCGATCTCAATATGCTCGGGGCGTATTCCGACTTTGGTCGCTTCGCTGGTCAGGGAAAACCCGCCTGAACCGCCATTGTCCAGATGATATGCGCCATCCCGCGTCGTACATGGCAGGATGTTCATCTTTGGGCTTCCTATGAACTGAGCAACAAACAGATTGGCCGGGCGCTCATACAACTCGCGTGGTGTCCCCACCTGAGCGATCTTGCCGTATTCCAGCACGACGATCCGATCCGCAAGCGTCATGGCCTCAACCTGATCATGGGTCACATAGATCATCGTGCGCTTTAGGTTCTGGTGCAGTTTCGCAATCTCGTATCGCATCTCGACCCGCAGGGCGGCATCGAGGTTGGAAAGCGGTTCGTCGAACAGGAAAGCGGTGGGATCGCGGACGATCGAGCGTCCGATGGCGACGCGCTGACGTTGTCCCCCCGATAGATCCTTTGGTCGGCGTTCCAGAAACGGCTCTAGCTTCAGCACCTCGGCGGCTTTTGTAACCTGTTCCTGAATCTCAGCCTTGGGCACGCCCGCTACCTTGAGTGAAAAGCCCATGTTTTCGCCCACGGTCAAATGCGGATAGAGCGCATAGGACTGGAAAACCATGGTGAGCCCACGCTTGGATGGCGGGTGGTCGGTGACATCGCCGTCATTGATCAGAAGCGCACCACGCGAGATATCTTCTAACCCGCCAATCATGCGAAGAAGTGTGGATTTCCCACAACCCGACGGGCCGACGAAGACAACAAATTCACCTTCTTCGATCTTAAGATCGACGCCCTTGATGACCTGTGCGCTGCCGAACCATTTTTCGACGCCTTTGAGTTCAATACTGCCCATCAGTTCCTCCCAGCCCAATGCAGCCAAACAGCGGCTGTCCAGGTAAATGCCTTGCCGCCTGCGGGGCTGCCCGTCATTGGGTCAAAATATTCTGCAAAGCCAAAGGTTGAGATCAGATCTGCTGTTTTACTGCGTAACAACTCTGCCTCTACCTTGTGGCCCATTTCGTCCAGACCGAACCCGGCCAGCATGTTCATGATCGCCCAACTTGGCCCTCTCCAATATCGGCGAGGATCGAAGCCCGGCATTGACGGGTCATAGCTTGGGAAGGGGTATGTCACGGTTTCCAATACCGACCGTGCGCGCTGCAGCATTCCCTTAGAATCCACACCTGCATACCAGCACAGGTAAGATGCGTTTGAAACGCTACCGGACCACTCGCCAGTGTGCGCATCGCGAGAATCAAAGGACCCCAGTTCATCATTCCAAAGCGATTGCGCCCCGGCTTCCAATTTTGCGATGTCCTCGGTCAAACCGTCGGCGGGTAAATCCAAAGCTTCGCTGACGATCAATAGATCCCGTGCAGCGCGCAAAGTGGTGAAGGACATGGTCGGATCGGCAACCCGGAATGGATTATCATCGAGAAGCCTACTCTGATCCCAATGCACGTTCCGCCCGATCTGGACCAGCTTTATATAACGGTCGTAGTCGTATTTGGTCGGGCGGTCATCGCTGTTCACGTGCTTTGTGTCACGACGCTGATATTCGCCCACGTCCGAGGCATCCATCCGCGCCATCGTGTTGTCCCAATCCGGCGCATTGTCCCGGCCAGCCTCCCATGGATGGGTGGTGCAAACTGCGCCGTGGTCATCAAGGCGCCACGTCATGATCCACCGGTGCCAGGCCAGCAGCGCCGGGAACAATGAACGCATCCGCGCTTCACCGGCTTCGGGGTCTTTTTCCCAGATCTTGCGGGCCATCGTTGCGGCGATCGGCGGCTGGATTATACCTGAGGAGGGAATTGGCCCGTTGCAGCCCCAGACGTCAGGGCCCGGGAAATAACCCTCATCCTGCTTATGAAACAGGATATGTGGCACCATACCGTCATCCCATTGGCCTGAAAACAATGTTTCGATTTCGACCCATGCGCGGTCGATGTCGAACTCGGCAAAGCCCAGCGCAGCGATGGCACTGTCCCAGTTCCATTGATAGGGGTACAGCCCCTCGGTTGGGATGGTGTAACCGCCGCGATCGTTGGCAATCAGAATGTTGCGTGCCTCGCGGTCGGGGTTTGTATGTTGGTTCATCTCGGTCATCCTTTGACAGACCCTGCCGTCAGGCCTTTGGTCATGAAACGTTCAAGCCCCAGGAACAGCGCCATGATCGGAACAGTGGCGATCACCGCGCCGGCCATAAGGTGCTGTCGGGGAATTTCTGAGGAGTTCAGCATGGTGACCCCTCGGGTCAGAGTGAATTTCGACGGATCGTCCAGCAACATGAAGGCCAGCAGGAACTCGTTCCAGGCAATCATGAAGACATAGAGTGAGACCGAGGCTAGGGCTGGCAGGCTGAGCGGCAACGTGATCTTCCAGATCACCGCCAAGCGCGAGAGGCCATCCATCAGACCAGCCTCCTCCACCTCGGTCGGGAGTCCACGGAAATACCCCTGCAGCATGTAAAGCGCGACCGGGATCGTCGTGACCGGATAGATCATAACGATGCCCAGGATAGAGTTGCGCAGACCAGTCAGCGAGAACGCAATATAGATCGGCAGCGCCAGAACGATCATCGGCACCATGTAGATCAGCAGGATTGAGCGAGAGAACGCCTTTTGCCCCTGAAACCGGAAACGCGCGACCGCATAGGCACCTGGAACGCTAAACGCCAGTGTGATGAAAACTGTCAGGACCGAGACATAGAGAGAGGTCCAAAGATAGGTGCCGAAGTTAAAATCGCGGAAGAGTTCCGTATAGCTGCGAAAAAGCGCCCAGCCCTGCGAAAGGTCCACCGAGAAATCCAGCGGATTTTGTAACAGCGCCTGTTGCGATTTCAGGCTGGTCATTACCATCACATAGAAGGGAATGACGACAATGGCGGTAAAGAAGATATAGCCGAATCCGGTGCAGAAGCGGATCACCGCATCCTCGAACTCATGGCGGGTTAGCTCTCCGAAAGGCAGTTCCTTCAAGATTTCTGCCATTGAAAGATGCATCACCAAAGCCATGGCGATGACGGTAATCATCGTGGCCTGCAGCGTGGTGTCTGACCCGACCAGAACCGGACCAAAACCTGTCACACAGGACAGGCCCAGCAGGGCCGTCACACCCAGGCGTGCCGGGGCAAGACGCGCCGGAAAGCGAACGTAGGTCAGACCAACCACCGCCCCCCAGATCAGGCTCATCAGAACCTGCGGACGAAAGGCTGCGCCCGTCGCGAAAGACATGGTCACCGCGACGGTTGTGGAAATGACCACCAGCCAAAGTGCACCCAGAACAGGTCCAGTGATAAATCCATTGCGCATCACAAACCCTCCTCACGGCTGATGAAGCGGAAGAAGACGAAGCTGAAAGTGATCAGGCACATCAGGATCACAACAGCAACGGCCGCGCCTGCACCGATATTCGAGATCGCAAAGGCTTGCTCATAGACGTTCACGGTCAATGTGCGGGTCCCCGCATTGCCGCCGGTCAGCAGGAAGATGTCGTCGAACTTATTGAACGTCCAAATAAAGCGCAGCAGGAACAGCACCGACAGGATGCCCAGCAATTGCGGAATGCTCAGCAGCCAGAACTTTTGGAATGGTGAGGCCCCATCCATATCGGCAGCTTCGTACATGCTGGAGTCGATGGACTGCATCCGCGCCAGAATGAATAGGAAGGACAGTGGAAAATAGCGCCAGATTTCGAACACCGTGACCATGATCAGTGCCAGTGGTCGTTCACCGAAAAAGTTGATCGGATCATTACTGAGCCCCATTTGCACCAGCAACGCATTGGCCGAGCCAGAAAAGGGGTCAAACAGTGTGACCCATGTGAAGGCCACGGCAATCACGGGAGCGACATAGGGGAATAGATAAAGACCCCGGATGAAGCCCTGACCTCTGAAGCTTTTGTTCAGCAACAGCGCGGCAAACAGGCCCATGACCAGGGCACCAATTGTACCGAAGACGGTGTAAAACAAGGTGACCCAGAGAACGCCCCAGAATTCTGATCCGTCAAAGACACGAGCGAAGTTTTCCAGACTGAACTCCAGATTGGTCAGAACGTTTGGTCCTTTCCCGGTAATGCCCGGTTCGGATCCTTCCACTAGATCTTCAAATGTGTCCTTATCGCCATCCAGGGTGACCGGAATGCGAATACGTTCCCGTTGACCACCCTCCAACGTACCGAAATCGCAGAATAGGTCTTGTCCATTCAGAATGCATGGGGTGGCGACCTCACCCGCGGTGACACCATCAGGCAAAACATCGCTGAGCGTTACACCTTCGACAGCGATTTCCTGACTAGAGTTGCGCAGTCGATATTCGATACGCAGATCGTCACCCGATCCTCGCAGGCTCTCGCGTACAACGGGCGCAGGTGGACGCAGGTCTGACAGCGAGAAGGGTTTGAAGCTGATCCAGATGATTGCCAGCAATGGCAAGATCACAACCAGCGACACGCTTATGATGGTTGGAGCCAGCAGCGCCCAGGCCAGACGCGCCTCGCGTTTGGCTAAGGCCCCGGTTCCGGTCGGTGGGGTGGCCGAAGTCATGAGGTACCTCGAGGGGTTGGGTGCAACGGCGCGAACGCCGCTGCAGATGCCAAAGAGAGGTCGCGTTATTCGACCTTGGCGAGTTCGTCATTCATGGCGGCAACCGCAGCTGCAGCGTCAATTTCACCATCAATGTACTGACGAACGACCCGATTGATCGCTTGGCTGTTGATCATCTTCGACGCTAGTGCCAGCTGACCTTCAGCCACGCCCCAGCGCTGGGCAACGTCCAGACCGCCAACGATTTCATCGATCATGGCCTGTTCATAGAGATCTCCGAGCGGCGCTTTGCGATCGACACCAACGGGCAGTTCAGCCCATGCTTCCGCAAAGGCAGTCGGGTTATCGGCGTTGCCACGACGGACGGGGAACTTGCCCTCTGGTGCGATAGCCAAAGTTTGGGTGTAGCCATCATCCATAGCAAACTTCACAAAGTCGATCGCCGCATCGGTATCCGCATCGCTGGTAATACCGAAGTAACGCACATCACCCCAAGCAGCTCCATCCGGGTTCGAGGGGCCGGACAGCTTGGTCACGATTCCGGTCTTGCTGGCCAGATCGCGCGAGGTCGGATCGTCGTTGATGGTTGGCGGCGCACTGTCGCGCAGACCAGCCAGCTCGTCCAGAATGAATGGGGACCAGATGATCATGGCGGCTTTGCCGTCGAAATACAGCTCACGCGATTGCTTCCAGTACAATTCACCCGGAGGCGAGGCCTGAGAGATCGCTTTGTAGAAGTCCAGAACCTCGGTGGTCTTGGCTTCGTCCAATGGCTGGAAGCCGTCGGAACCTACAGGGCTGACGCCATTGGCGAGGAAGACATGCTCCAACACCTGGCTCATGAAGTTTTCATCAACCTTGGTCGCGGAAACAAACCCGTACATTTCAGGTGGGTTATGCAGCGCATCCAGCGCCGCCTGAATGTCAGCAAAACTGTTCGGTGCTTCCAGACCCGCCTCATCAAACAGGTCCTTGCGATAGACTACCATCTGGGTCCAGCCGTCGACCGGAACCGAAGCAGTTTCATCATCAAAGGCAGCCATGGACAGAGGGCCCGGGGCAAAGGTATCCGCGCCCAGATCCTCGATCACTTCACTTGCAGCCCCGGTGTCCAGAATGCCAGCTTCAGCCCATGGAAGGGCATATTGCAGCGGGTGGTAAACTACGTCCGGCAGATCGCCGGCAGCAAAGGCGGCGGTGGCGCGGGTGCCAAGATCGCTTTCGGTAACCGGGATCACCTCAACTGTCGTACCGGTCTGGGCCTTGAACTGATCAGCCATCTCCTGCTGTCTGGCCAGACGCTCTGGTTGTTCTTCAGTGGTCCAGAAACGGATCGTATCAGCCTGTACGGATAACGCAGTCAGCGCGAGTGCAAGCGACGAGCCCAGCATAAGCTTGGCCGCTTTGGGCGTAAGTTTCATTGATTGGTTCCTCCCAAGATGTGTTCATTGGATTTCGTGATTTTTTCCGCCAACTCCTCCGACGTCAGCGATGGCGGGCCGTCAGAGGCCCGTTCGGTCAAAGATGCCTCGCCAAGCTCGCGCAAAGTGTCAGGGGCTTCCCCCCGGATTTGACGGATCAGCAATGTTGCGAGGCGAGCCCCCGCAGCGTGGCTATCAACATTAAACGTCGTCAGGCCCGGACGGGCATAGTGGCATTCAGGGATACCGTCATAACCAATGATCGAAATATCCTGTCCGATCTTCAGCCCTAGATCGGTTGCGACCCCGTAACATCCCAAGGCCGCCAGGTCGGTGGCAAAAACGATGGCGGTGGGTGGCCGATCCAGACGCAGAAGCGCCCGGCTTTCGGCGGCTCCCTCTTCGCGCGTTCGAGCGCCGTTCCGCACAAGCTCTGGATCGAAAGGCAACCCGGCGATACCCAGCCCTTCAACATAACCATCGCGGCGGAGATGGCTGTAGTTGAATTTCAGATCACTGCCGACATACCCGATGCGGGTATGGTTGTGACCTGCCAGCCGAAGCACCGCCTTACGGATGGCTGTCTCGCCCGAGATATCGAACCACGACGTATTTGCAGGCGGAGTGGCGCATCCATATCCAGTGCGGCCATATAGGATGAACGGCACGTCCAGATGCCGTAAAAATCGAATACGCGCGTCGTTGACCGCAGTTCGAGGCAGGATAAACCCATCGGCCTTATGCTCTTCCACAAGACGGGCAAGAACCTTGAGCGTGTCCTGCTCGGATCTTGCGGTTGATATCGTCATGGTCCAGTCAAACCCGCTTGCGGCCTCGCAAGCTCCGGCTAGGAATTCCTGCAAAAATGGGTTGTGGCCATCCGGCTCATCAGCGTTGAGCACCATCGCAATAGCGCGAACACGCCCGGTTCGAATAGCTTGCGCATGGCTAAGGGGACGGTACCCGAGCTTACGTGCCATGGTTTCGACACGCTTGCGCGTGGTTTCGGAAATATCGGGATATCCGTTCAGCGCGCGCGAAACCGTGCTTTTTGAAAGACCAAGCCGGGCTGCAAGATCATGGATCTTAACACGGCCAGAAATCTGCTGATTTTCAGCAACAGATACATCCAACCGATTTGTAAGATTCGCTCCCATCTTTTTAACTTTCAGCTCCGAAACCGGTTTCGGCAACAGATTTGTAGAACTTCCGCAGCCTGAACCTCTGCTGGCAGAGCCAACTTGGTTCCTGGAAGACGCCTAAAACTCTAATATCCGAAGAGACACTGTCGCGACGATCTCGGGTCAGGATTCACAACCAGTAGATGATGGCTGTTACGAGGGCGACTGAGGAGAGGAAGACCTTGGATAGCGATCACAACGTAACGCCACTTGTGTCCAATTCTTGAGCCAGACAACATTCCAAATCACCGCAATGCGTACTGAAAGCGGTATCGAACTTTGTATTGAAGATGACGGGCCCGGCATTCCGGAAGGCGCCCGAGACGAAGCCCTTCGGTCCGGCAGTCAGCTGGACACCTCAGTAAGAGGAACTGGTTTAGGCCTGTCTATTTCCGTTGATTTACTGGCTGCCTATGGTGGGAAGCTGGAACTTAATACATCGGAACGCCTAGGTCGCTTGGCTTGTGAGGTAACGCTTCGTACGTGAACAAAGCGCTTTGCTTATTGCGCCAGCGGTCACGGCGCAGCCTCTCCCTATCTGCAATCATCGTCTGTATTAACGCCGAACCAGGCTTTGACGCGCACCAAAACACGTGTTCCTATGAGCTTAAGCGATCCGTCAGTTTCAGGCGATCAGGGCAGAGTGCCGGCCCAAACGGGGCACCTAGCCGACTACCTAGACGCTGCAGTTGTGGCGAAAGTCCGGTCTTGCAAAGCTGCGTGGCAGCGCTTGAAGGCCTAAGCCAAATCCTCAATCCGGACTTGCCCGGCAGTCACACGGTAGGCCCGGCAATCGGTCATACATACGAGCACGGCAGTAGTGGCCACGAATAGCGTGACATGCCTAGTCGAAAATCTCTAGCAGATTGTCGAACATGCCGCCCCGCTTGCGGCGTTTTGGGTAATCCTGCGGCGTGCGCTGGGGGCTTTCGTGATAGTGCACATCAGAATATGCATCGTCAGCGGAGACGCCGCTATCGATGAGCGCTTCTTCGCGGATGGCCATGATGATCTTTTCCAACTCTCCACGATCCAACCAGATGCCACCCGAAGAGGGACAGATATCCATCTTAACACCATAGCGTTCCACCTCACGCATGGGCGAACCGTCGATTGGAGATGTCATCAGGGGCATGTGCGATATCCTTTGCTAAGCGTGATTTACCAGTGGGCAGACCTTACCTAAATTGTAGTTGAGCGATGCCTTTACAAGGCTGAGAACTCCATTGGATCAGCGGTTATCTTCAAAGGATTGGTTCACTGCGCCCTGGATAATGTGGCCCGATGTGCTCCAATTGATGGACCAATGTTCCATCACGGCCTAGTCGGCGAACGCGCAAGATAGTCAGCACGGATCGAAGGCAGTGCGCCGCCATACCGACAGATTGGCGTTCGTTACATATCGCAGATGAAATAGGCTTGCACCAAAATCACAATTGCGCCGTTGCTTCGATTTCGACCTTTGCCGCGTCTTCAACAAGACCAGCAACAACCACCATCGACATGGCCGGGAAATGTCTGCCAAAAATCTCCCGATAGGCCTGACCAACTTCGCGTTGAGCGGCCAAATATTCAGCCTTGTCGGTGACAAACCAGGTCAGGCGCATCACATCCTCGACTTTGCCACCGGCCGTTTCGACAATTGTGCGGATGTTGAGCAGCGCCTGACGCATTTGACCGATGAAATCGTCACTCACAAACTCTTTGTTCGCGTCCCATCCAATCTGGCCACCAATATGAAGCGTGCCATCTTTAGCCAGTATTCCATTTGCATAGCCCAGCGCCGGCAGCCAACCTTCGGGGTGAATTACGTCATGCGGCATCAGTGGGCTCCTTCAAGTCTTGCAGTCGTTGTGCGATCCGTTCCGGCCAGGGCGCTGCACGTCCTGTCGCGTTGATGTGAACCAAGGTTGCCTCGGTTGCGAATCTAAGCTCTTCTTCACAATGCGCAGTCAGGCGAAACGTCATTGATCGGCGGCTGACGGCAGAAATCTTCAATCGCAATATCAGCTTGTCCCCGTGCCGGCTTGGGGCGGCAAACCGCGTGTTGATCTGTGCCGTCGGCACGCCGCTCTGGCCATGAATGTCTTCGAATGGCCAATCCAGCACGTCCGCGAAAAAACACTCGACGCAGTCGTTAATCATCTCGAAATAGCGTGGGTAGAAGACAATCCCGGCAGGGTCGCAGTGTTTGAACATGACCTTCTGTGTAAGTTCAAAGCTCATCACACACCTACATATTGCGCGGTCAATTCGGGCGTCAAAGCGTCCATTTTGCCAGCCCAGACCGTCTTGCCCCGCGCCAAAATGACGGCGTTGTCGGCAACCGAGGACAGCTCGCGCAGGGATTTGTCTATCAACAGGATCGACATGCCGGTTTCACGCTTAATCTGCGTGATCGCTGCCCAGATTTCTTGACGGACAATCGGGGCCAGGCCCTCAGTGGCTTCGTCCAACACCAAAAGCTGAGGATTGGTCATCAATGCCCGTCCAATTGCGAGCATCTGTTGCTCTCCGCCGGAAAGCGAGGCCGCGCGTTGGCCCCTGCGTTCTTCAAGTCGGGGAAAAAGCCGGGCGACGGCATTTAAGTCCCAAGCGCCAGAGCGTGCCGCAGCAATGAGGTTCTCTTCGACCGTCAGATCCCGAAAGCAACGACGCCCTTCTGGCACCAATCCAACACCCAGCCGAGCCACGTTATGGCTCGCCATCTTATGCAGGTTTTTGCCATTAAACATCAGGCTGCCGAACGAGTCGATCATTCGGCAGATCGCTTTGACAGTGGTGGATTTTCCCATACCGTTCCGCCCCATCAATGCGCAAACCTCGCCTGCGTTCAGGGTCAGATCAACGCCGAACAAAGCAGGCGTACGACCGTAGGATGCTGTTAGGTTTTCAACCTCGAGCAAACTCATGCCTCCTCCCCCAAATAGGCCTCTCGGACCTCGGGCGATGATCGAATTTCATCGACCGTTCCGGACGCAATCACCTGGCCATAGACGAGAACGCTGATCCGGTCGGCCAGCGAGAAAACTGCATCCATGTCATGTTCAACCAGCAGGATCGGTGCCTCGTGGCGCAGTTTGTCCAGAAAGCCGGTCATTTCCTTCGACCCCTCCGCACCCAATCCCGCCATCGGTTCATCCATGACAAAGGCCTTAGGGGACAGGGTTAAGGCAACGGCGACTTCCAATTGTCTGCGTTGCCCATGGCTGAGATTGGCAGTGGTTTGGCCTGCGACACCGTCTAGGCCGACGCGGACAAGCGCCTCCATAGCCCTGTCGCGCAAGTCTGTATCCCGGCTTGCCGCGCCCCAGAAACGCCAAGGGTTTCCGGAATGTCCAAGCGCACCCAGCAGCGCATTTTCAAGCACGGTGTCTTCCATCGCAAGTGCAGAGATTTGGAAGGTTCGCCCTAGACCGGCCCTGGCACGCTCCTGTGTCGATAGGGACGAGATGTCCTGATTGTTCAAGTAGACGCGGCCGGAATCGGGCCTCAATCCTCCACAGATTTGGCCAATCAGCGTTGACTTGCCAGCGCCGTTCGGACCGATGATGGCGTGGATTTCCCCAGCCCTCAAATCAATCGAAACATCCTGCGTGGCCTTGAGCGCGCCAAAGCTCTTTTTGAGGTTCCGCGTAGATAATACAACGTTAGACATTGGGCCCCTCTTTGCCGGTCAAAATGCCCAACAGGCCACCGCGGGCGAACAGCACAATCAGAAGCAGGATCACCCCAAGCCAAACATGCCAGAAATCGGTCAAACCCCCCAAAAAATGCTCGAGCATAACAAATAGTGCGGCTCCAATGACAGGACCTATCAGACGCCCAACACCACCAATGATAATCAGAACAATCAACTCGCCCGACAGTTGCCAGCTGAACATCGTCGGACTCACGAAACGATTTAGATCAGCAAAAAGAGCACCCGCTAGTCCGGTCACCGCTCCAGAGATGACAAAGGCCAAAAGCTTCAGACGCATCGGATTCAGCCCGACCGTTTCCACACGTTGCGGCACCTGTCGTGCTGCGTTCAAAGCCAAGCCAAAAGGAGATGCACGAAGTCGCCAGTGGAGCAGCAGCGCGGCACAAAGCGCCGCGAAACACAGACCGAAGAACTGGATCGGGACTAGCGTGTTCATGCCTGGAAATCCGTTGCGCACGTAGATCGACAGACCATCTTCGCCGCCATAGGCGCTCCAGGAAATGGAGAAGAAAAAGAACATCTGTCCAAACGCGAGCGTGATCATGATGAAATAGACACCCGTTGTGCGCAGAGACAGTAGCCCGATCAACAACGCCGCCAGGGCGGAGGTGACAATCGCCGTCAACCATATCACCGGCATGGATTTTGTGCCTTCGATGCTGAATGGTCCAAGCTCTAGCGCGGTATATGTCTGGGCATGATGGGCGAGAATGCCCATCGCATAGCCGCCTAGGCCAAAAAACACCGCATGCCCAAGGCTCACCAAGCCGCCAATCCCAAGCGCGATGTTCAACCCCACCGCGGCCAGTGCCAGAATAACGGTCCGTGTGGCCAATGTGATCGTGAATGGTTCATCAACCGCAAGAGCCCAAAGCGGCACGACCGAAAGCCCGGCCAGCACGACCCAATTGACATAATGTTCCTTGATCATGCCCGCACCCCAAACAAACCGGTCGGGCGCCAGATCAGAACGATGCTCATAAGGATATAGACAGCCATCGACGCCAAGGCAGAGCCGGTTTGCGTCGCAGCGCCTGCTTCCATGAACAGTTTAAAAACTTCCGGCAGGAATATTCCACCCAGCGTATCGGTCAATCCGACCAGGACAGCCCCGATGAACGCCCCTTTGATCGAACCGATTCCGCCGATCACGATCACCACAAAGGCAAGGATCAAAACAGGCTCTCCCATCCCCACCTGCACCGATTGGATAGCACCCACCAATGCACCTGCGAACCCGGCTAGCGCCGCGCCCAGGGCAAAGACGATCGTGTAGAGTTTCGAGATATCGACGCCAAGCGCTGCGATCATCTCGCGGTCATTTTCTCCTGCGCGGATCTGGATACCGATCCGGGTACGGGCGGTAAGCCACCACAGCCCCAGGGCCACCACAATACCCACGCAAATAAGGGTCAAACGATAAAAGGGATATTCAATACCGCCCGGCAATGTGATCGGGCCTGACAGGTAATCGGGGATGTCAAGAAACAGAGGGAAAGACCCAAAAACCCATCTCGTACCTTCGGAAAAGATCAAAATCAGGGCAAAAGTCGCCAACACCTGATCCAAATGCGGAGCATGATAAAGCCGTCGGATAACGGTCATTTCAACAATCGCGCCAGCACAGGCCGCGGCAGCCAGCGCCGCCACAAGCGCCAGAACGAAAGAGCCTGTGTATCCTGCAACGGCTGCGGCCGCGAAGGCCCCAACCATGTACAGCGAACCATGGGCCAGATTAATCAACCCCATAACACCGAAGATCAGGGTCAGGCCTGCTGCCATCAGAAATAGCATAACACCAAACTGAAGCCCGTTCAGAACCTGCTCAATAATGAGAATAGCTGACATTCAATCGCCTCGGAAACAAACAGGCCTGCCGTGCACACCACGCGCGGCAGGCCTGCCATCGTCACTACATCTTGCAATCACCCGCGTAGGCGTCAGCGTGGTTTTCGAGGGCGGCACCAAGAATTTTATTGGTGAAAACGTCACCTTCCTGGATCACCTCACGGGCATAGATCGTTTGGACCGGGTGATGGTTGTCGCCAAAGGCAAAGTCGCCGCGCGTGCTGTCAAACTCGGCGGCTTTCAGAGCCGCACGGAACGCGTCGGCATCGTCAACACTCGTGGTGTTCAGGGCCGATAGGATCAGGTTTGCCGTATCGAACCCCTGGCTTGCATACAGCGACGGAAGACGCCCGTATTCAGCCTGAAAGCTCTCGACAAAGGCGGCATTTGTCGGATTGTCGATATCCTTGTTCCACTGCGATGTGTTCACCACGCCCAAGGCGGCGCCCCCCACCGCTTGCAGGATACCTTGGTCAAAACTGAACGCCGGACCGACCACAGGCAGATCAACACCGCTATCTGCATATTGCTTCAAGAAGGAAATTCCCATTCCGCCGGGCAAGAAGAAAAACACGCTATCTGCACCCGAGGCACGGATCTGCGCGATCTCTGCCGCATAGTCTGTTTGGCCAAGTTCGGTATAAAGCTCGCCGGCCAGCTCACCTTCAAAGAAACGCTTATATCCGGTCAAAGCATCTTTCCCGGCCGGGTAATTGGGGGCAAGGATAAAGCTGTTGGCGTAGCCCGCACCATTTGCATACGCGCCAGCAGCCTCGTGAAGATTGTCGTTCTGCCAGGCAACGTTGAAGTAGTTTTTGTGGCAGCCTTTTCCTGCCAATGCCGAAGGTCCCGCATTGGGCGACAGATAGAAAACGTCCTGGTTTACGGCCGAAGGGACGACAGCCATGGCCAAGTTTGACCAAATGATTCCAGTCATTATGTCAACTTTCTCAGACTGGATCATCTTGTCTGACAGTTGAACCGCGATGTCCGGCTTGCGCTGATCGTCTTCGATCACAACCTCTACATCATCACGGCCGGATTGTTTGATTGCCAGCATGAAGCCATCGCGCACATCAATCCCCAGGCCGGCACCTCCACCTGAAAGTGTCGTGATCATGCCGATCTTGGTCTCGGCCACCGCTCCGGTAGCGGCAAGCGCAAGCGCTGTCGTCATCGCAAGTATTTTTTTCATTGGTTTTTCCTTTCCCTGTTTCGTTTCGGCACGGTTAACTTGTTCCCACTTTAAGCGTGGCTTTGTCCTCTCGATCCCGCCCAAATCGAGGGGACAATTGTCCGATAACGCTCATGTCGACCCTTGTTCCGGAATCTCCTCTTTCAGTCTGAAGCGTTGAATCTTTCCTGTTGGGGTTTTTGGCAGGTCATCCCGGAAAATGATAGAACGTGGATATTTGAAGGGCGCAACGGTCGCTTTCACATGGTCCTGAAGAGCTTGGATCAGCTCGTCGGATGGTTCGACATTCTCAGCAAGAACAATATGGGCTTGAACAATTGACCCGCGCGCCTCGTCTGGCGCACCAATGACGCCACATTCAGCAACGGCTTCGTGCCCCAAAAGGGCCGCTTCAACCTCGGGCCCAGCAATATTGTAACCAGAGGAGACTATCATGTCGTCATTGCGGGCTACGAAATAGAAATAGCCATCCTGATCACGGCGAAAACTGTCACCCGTGACGTTCCATCCATCCTGAACATAGGTGTCCTGACGGTCACCCCGCAGATATCGGCACCCAGTGGGGCCGCGCACGGCCAGCCGCCCCACCTCGCCAATCGGCGCTTCGCTGCCGTCAGGTGCCAGAATTTTGGCTTCGTACCCCGTTACAGGCTTGCCAGTACAAGCCGCACGGTGATCGTCAAAACGGTTCGAGATAAAGATGTGCAGCATCTCAGTCGCCCCAATCCCGTCCAGCATCGGTTTGCCGGTTTTTGCGATCCACTCCTCATAAACCGGGGCAGGCAAGGTCTCTCCTGCGGACACGGCAGCCCGTAGACTGGAAAGGTCAGCCCCCTCTTCCATAGCGCAGAGCATCACGCGATAGGCGGTTGGTGCTGTGAAGGACACCGTCGCCTTATATTTCTGGATAATGTCGATCATATTCGGCGGTGTTGCGTCTTCCAGCAGCGTTGCTGTTGCACCGAATCTGAGGGGGAAGATCGCCAGTCCTCCCAAGCCGAATGTAAACGCCAATGGCGGTGAACCGACAAAGACATCTTCGGGCACCACCTTAAGCACGTCGCGCGCATATCCATCCGCAATCATCAGAAGGTCGCGGTGGAAATGCATGGTCGCCTTGGGCGCACCGGTGGAACCGGAGGTAAAGCCCAGTAAGGCGACATCGTCACGACCCGTCTGAACCGCCTCGAACGTCACCGGTTTTTCCAGTGCCAGTCCATCAAGCTCGGCATCATGGTTCATTGTCCCGTCAAATGCCACAACGCGCAGAGAAGGACAGTCCTTTGCGCAAAGGTCCAATTCATCCATCAGTCGGGTGTCGCATAGCGCATGCGTGATCTCGGCCAGTTCGATATATTTTTGCAATTCGACCGCACGCAACATCGGCATTGTGTTGACCACCACAGCGCCTGCTTTCGTAGCAGCAAGCCAGCAGGCCACCATGGCCGGATTGTTGGCCGAACGGATCAACACACGATTTCCTGGTTTTACACCCAGATCGTTGACCAGTGCATGTGCCAGTCTGTTTGTCCAATCCGTCAGTTCTTTGTAGGTCCGCTGCCGACCATTTCCGATCAGCGCCGTGTGATCTCCGAACCCTTTGGCCACCATCGCATCAGTCAGTTCCACACCGGCATTCAGATATTCTGGGTAATCAAATCCAGCCGTCAAGAAATCAGGCCAACTGTCCTGCCTAGGCAGGTTGTCCCGCGCGAAACCATCACTATGCGCCGTCGGTCCAAGCATCAGGCACCCCCCTCGAACACGGTCATGGTCTGGCGCGCTATGATGATTTTCTGAACATCGCTCGCACCTTCATAGATGCGCAGCGCCCGGATTTCGCGATAGAGCGTTTCCACTGAAGACCCAGATCTTACGCCGTCTCCACCAAAAAGCTGAACCGCCTTGTCTATCACATGTTGCGCCTGATCCGTGGCAAACAGCTTTGCCATCGCCGCCTCGCGGGTGATGCGCGGGGCACCCCTGTCGCGCATCCATGCGGCGCGGTAAATCAACAAAGCCGCCGCATCGACATCCAAAGCCATGTCAGCGATATGCCCCTGAACCAGTTGTAAATCAAACAACGGAGACCCTTGTACGTGCCGGGAGGAAACGCGCCCAAGTGCTTCATCCAGCGCGCGGCGCGCAAAGCCCAAAGCCGCGGCTGCCACGCTGGCACGAAACACATCCAAGACAGACATTGCGATTTTGAAGCCTTGCCCCGGATTCCCAATCATGCTGCTTGCGGGGACACGGCATTCCGTAAACCGCAAGGTCGCCAAAGGATGTGGCGCGATGGTATCAAGACGCTCTGCAACATCAAAACCCGGCAAGTCTGGCGTGACGATAAAGGCCGACATGCCCTTGGCACCCGGCGCTTCACCCGTGTTCGCAAAGACCGTGTAGACATCAGCAATCCCGCCATTCGAGATCCAGGTTTTCTCGCCGTTAAGGATGAAATGATCGCCATCGCGCGTCGCAGTCATGGTGTTGGCCGCAACATCTGAACCCGATCCGGGCTCGGTAAGGGCGAAGGCGGAAATCGCTTGCCCTGCGCGCGTCTTGGGAAGCCAGGCGGCTTTCTGTTCGGGCGTTCCAAACAGCGTGATCGCTCCAGTCCCCAGCCCCTGCATGGCAAAGGCGAAATCGGCCAACCCGTCATGGCGTGCCAGAATTTCACGCGACAGGCACAGCTTCCGGACGTCGAACACGCCGTCGTCATTGGACGTCGGCGCAAGAACGCCTGCCTTTCCAAGCTCCGCAACCAGCGCCCGGCAGGCCGCGTCCGTATCGCCGTGATCTATATTCAGCCCTTGCGCAAACCCTTCCACATAGGCCGCCCAGTCGCGGTGTTCGGCATCAAAGAAAGGCCAGTGGAGAAAGGTTTGATCCGCCATCAATCGCCCCCGAACACTGGTTTTTCTTTGGCAATAAAGGCTTCATAGGCACGCGTAAAATCCTGGCCCTGCATACAGATGGCCTGTGCCTGTGCCTCGGCCTCGATCGCCTGATCCAGGCTCATATTCCATTCCTGCGCAAGCATCGTCTTGGTCATGGCATTGGCAAAGGTCGGCCCGGTGGCAATCCGTTCGGCAAGGGCAATCGCCGCCGCCGCAAGCTCTTCAGCGGAGGTTACAGAGTTGAAAAACCCCCAGCGTTCGCCCTCTTCTGCGCGCATGGTGCGCCCGGTATAAAGCAATTCCGCAGCGCGCCCCTGCCCGATGATCCGAGGCAGCATCGCGCAAGCCCCCATATCGCAGCCTGCAAGCCCGACCTTGTTGAACAGAAACGCAACTTTTGTGTCCGGTCCGGAAATGCGCAGATCAGACGCCATGGCCATAATCGCGCCTGCACCCGCGCAGACCCCATCAACGGCCGCAATGATCGGCTTGCCGCAATGGATCATCGCCTTGACCAAATCTCCGGTCATGCGCGTGAAGGCCAGAAGCTCTTTCATGGTCATCCGGGTGAGCGGCCCGATGATGTCATGCACGTCTCCGCCCGAACTGAAATTGCCACCGTTTGGCAAGATCACAACCGCGTGGACCTCGTCCGAATAGGCAAGGGCACGGAACCAATCGCGCATTTCAGCATAGCTGTCGAATGTAAAAGGATTTTTTCGATCTGGTCGATCATGGGCAATACGGGCAATACCGTCGACAATTTTGCAGCGAAAGTGCTTTGGCTGGGGCAGGTTCATCACGTGTTCCGATCATCCAGGGCTTTGTTCAAAAGACGGGTCAGGGTTTTTGCGTCCTCACGCGTCAGGTTGCCCAACATATCGTCTATCCATTCTTCATGGTGCTCCGCCAAATCCGCGAATGCTTTGGTGCCTTTGGGTGTTAAGCGCGCGATCATGGCACGCCGGTCTCCGGGCACCGCAACACGAAGCGCAATGCCTTCTTCCGCCAGGCGGTCGATAATTCCAGTAATGTTACCGTTGGAGACTTTCAGATAGTCGGAAAGCTCGCTCATTTTTAACCCGTCAGGATAGCGCGATAGGGCTGCCATCACATCAAATCGCGGAAGCGTCGTATCATGATTATCTCGGAGCCTACGGCGCAGATCTGCCTGGACCGAAGACGAAAGCTTCAAAATCCTGAGCCAAAGGCGCAGCCGTTCCTTTGACAGCGGTTCCTGGTCGGGTTGCGGTTGTGGATTCATATCTCACCTCCCGACATTGACAATGCGTGACCGTTGATCGCGGCGGCTTGCTTAGACGCCAAAAACAACGCGGTTGCGGCCACTTCGCTCGGGTCAATGAGTCGTGCCTGGGGATTGCCCGACGCGACCATTGTCGTCGCCTCACCTCGGTTCATATCAAACCGTTTCATAAGCCCGGATATGGCCTCATCTGCGAGCGCAGTATCCGTAAAGCCGGGACAAATCGCGTTACACGTGATCCCCGACTTCGCAACATCCAAAGCGATGGATCGAACCAGCCCGACGACACCATGTTTGGCGGCAGAATAAGCGGGAACCGATGCATTCCCTTTCAAGGCAGCAGTCGACGCAATTGCAATCAGGCGCCCGCCAGCGCCCATCGTGTTCAAGGCCGCACGAAAGGTCAGAAATGTGCCTGTCAAATTGACCGACAGAGTCTTTTCCCAGGACGCAAGCGACGTCTTTGAAACCTTACCAGAGGAACCGCCCCCGGCATTTGCAATCACCACGTGGTAGGGCGCGTCAAAAAGCGCTTCGACCTCTGGTTCTTTTGTGACGTCAGCGGTCTGCCAAGTGATTGAACGCCCAGCGCTGGCGTCTTCAAGAATATCGCTTCTTCGGCCTGTAATCGTGACAGCATCGCCCGCGTCAGCAAAGGCATGGGCTATCGCACGCCCGATACCTGTACCTCCACCCGTGACTAAGACCCGTCTCATACTTTAAGCATCTCCGCTTCGCGATCTGCCAAACGCCACGCCTGATCCCGCCCTGCCAGATAGGGAAGTGGCCAATCAGGAGCCGCCCTGTCGCCGATGCGTGCGGCCTCGTGCAAGGTCCAGTATGGGTCCGCCAGATGTGGACGTCCGACCGCAACAAGATCAGCGCGCCCAGCCATGAGGATCGAATTCGCGTGATCAGCTTCATAGATGTTGCCGACTGCCATCGTGGGTATACCCGCGTCGTTGCGAATACGGTCACTAAATGGCGTCTGGAACATGCGGCCATAGACCGGCTGAGCTTCAATTGTGGTCTGCCCCGCCGACACGTCAATCAAATCCGCTCCCGCCGAATGGAAGGCTTTGGCGATCAACACGGCTTCCTCAGGTGTTACACCCGCGTCTCCAACCCAGTCATTCGCCGAGATTCGAACCGATATCGGCTTGGCCTCTGGCCAGGCTGCACGCATGGCGGCAAATACCTCCAACGGCCATCGCAGGCGGTTTTCGAGTGCGCCACCGTATTCATCTGTGCGGGCGTTCGATATGGGCGAGATAAAGGACGAAACAAGATACCCGTGCGCCGCGTGCAACTCGATCATGTCGAATTTGGCCCGATCTGCCATGCGTACGCTTTCAACAAACTGGTCCTTGATCTCGTTCATCTCCGCTCGGGTGATTTCGCGGGGTGTTGCGTTGTTTGGCGACCAAGGAAGGGCCGAAGCACTGACCAGGTCCCAATTCCCTTCCGCAAGCGGCGCGTCCATGACTTCCCAACCCAACTGGGTCGAACCCTTGCACCCTGAATGCCCGATCTGACAGCAAATCCTTGCGTCGGTGTGTTCGTGCACAAATCCAGTCAGCCGCCGCCAGGCGGCCTCGTGTTCCGGTGCGTAAAGTCCCGGACAGCCGGGTGTGATCCGACCCTCTGCGCTGACGCAAGTCATTTCAGTATAGACCAGCCCGGCCCCGCCTTTGGCCCGCTCTCCATAATGCGCCAAATGCCAATCCGTCGGCGCGCCGTCCACAGCCTTATACTGGGCCATGGGCGACACAACGATCCGGTTCTTGAGTGTCATCTCTCGCAGCTTAAACGGCGTGAACATCGGAGCGCGCAGGGGTGCGTCCTCTGGCATACCTGAACTCGTCATGAACCAACGCTCGGCGCTTTCCAGCCAATCCTTGTCGCGTTCGCGCAGGTTTTCGTGGCTGATCCGCTGGCTCCGGGTCAACATGGAATAGTTGAGCTGTACCGGCTCCAGATCGAAGTAGCGCTCCACAGTTTCAAACCACTCCAGCGAGTTGCGCGCCGCTGATTGCAAACGCAACACTTCAAGCCTGCGATCCTCTTGATAGCGCGCAAGGGCAACGCCTGTGTCCACCTCGCTATGCAGCAAGTCGGCCAGGGCGATCGCCGACTCCAACGCCAGCTTCGTGCCAGAGCCGATCGAAAAATGCGCCGAGGCTGCGGCATCGCCCATCAATACGATATTCTCATGATGCCATTGTTCGCAAAGCACACGCGGAAACCGTAGCCAGGCAGAACCACGGATATGATTGGCATTCGTCATCAAAGCATGCCCGCCCAGGTGATCTTTGAAGATGTGCTCACAAACGGCGATGCTCTCGTCTTGGCTCATCTCGCCAAAGCGATACGCGTCGAAAGTGGATTGCGAACATTCGACAATGAATGTCGCAGTCTCATCATCGAATTGATAGGCATGGGCCCAGACCCACCCTTTGTCGGTTTCCTCGAAAATGAAGGTAAAAGCGTCATCAAAACGCTGATGCGTGCCCAGCCAAACGAACTGACAAAGCCGTTCGTCGATCTCGGGTTTGAATACATCTGCATAATGCGCGCGCGTTTTTGAATTCAGCCCATCGCTGGCCACGACAAGATCGAACTCGGCAGCATAAGTTTCGACGCTTTCGATCTCGGTTTCAAAACGCAATTCGACGCCCAGTTCTCGCGCGCGGTCCTGAAGTAAAAGAAGCAGTGTCTTGCGTCCGATACCGCAGAACCCATGGCCCGAAGATACCAGTCGCTCACCTTTGAAGTGCAAAGCCACGTCATCCCAATAGGCAAAGTTTGCACGGATTGCCGCGGCGCTTATGCTGTCATTTGACGCGAGGTTGTCGAGCGTTTCATCAGAAAGCACGACGCCCCAACCAAAGGTGTCGTCCCTCTTGTTTCGCTCCACAACGACAACCTCATGGGTCGGGTCGCGCAGCTTCATCGAGATCGCGCAATAAAGCCCTGCCGGGCCGCCACCAAGACAGGCGATACGCATACAATCCCTCTCCTTGCCCCGATTCTTGAACTAAGTCTGCGGGCAACTCATTTCTATTTCAAGCTTGAAATTTTAAATAAGAACAGTTTGACTCCGAAAGAATGGCTCGGTTGCGAGGGAAAAGAGGACCCTCATTCCGCCGCGAGCGCAACAACTGGATTGTTGGGGTCAGAGGGTTGTTGGTTGGCTACCCGCCGATTTTTGAATTTACCACGATACACCAGCGCGAACACAGGCGGGGTGAAGTAGAACGACACTACGGTCGACAACAGAACACCACCGGCGATCGCCACCGCAAACGGAGGCCAAAAAGCCCCTCCTCCTAAGATAAGGGGCAGGAAACCACCGAAAGTCGTGATTGTTGTCGAGATGATGTGTCGGCTGGAACCAGTAACAACGCGCGCCATCGCCGCCCGATCACCCTGGCTGGCCTGATCGTCTTGTTGCAACCCGGTTAGAATTATGATCGCCGCGTTGATCGAAACCCCAATTGAACCGATGACTCCGATAATTGCAGTTATGCCAAACGGGAATTGCATGACGGCCAGTGACAGCATTGAAAGGCCCGCAGACAACACGCACACGACCAAGGTCACAAGAGTCAGCCGGAACGAGTTGAAGGTCAAAACAATGGTCGCGATGGAGAGCGTGACAATCAACCCGACAGAGGCAAGTAAATTGCCCACGGTGTTGGATCGGGCATCACTGTCGCCGCCCAAGGACATCGAATAGCCTTGCGGCAACTCAAACCCGGACTCATCAAGCGCTTCTAGAACGTCCTGCAAAGCCTCTTCGGGCAAAACACCGGGCACGATAAACGCCTGTATGGTGTTCTCGCGTACGCCATCCGTTCGGGTTATGACGCTCTCTGCAGGTTCGATAACCGGTCTGGCGAGTTCCGACAAAGGTACAGCCGGGAACACTCCGGTCGCGGATATGGCGGCAGCGTTCGGCAGCAGAATGGGCATACTGACAATAGCGCTTAGGTCTGATCGCACCTCGTCACCCAGACGAACACGCACCGGCAACTGTTCAGTCCCTTCGATCAGTGATCCACCGGTTATGCCAACAAGCGCCGTGTCCAGCTGACCCGCTATATCTGCCACGTCCAATCCCAGCAGACGGGCTTTGACCTCATCAATCTCGAACCGGATTTGAGGGTTGCCGCCGTTCACGCTGGCGCGTGCCTGCGTCACCAAATCGAGATTGGCCATTACTGACCTCACCTCGTCGCCCAGATTACGCAGAACCGTGATGTCCTGCCCCTGAATTTTAACCTCAACCGGTGCAGCGACCGGAGGTCCCTGCACAAGATTGCGAACGATGATCTGCGCGTCAGGAAAGTCGGTATCCAGACGACCCTGCAGAGCTCCGACAAGGCGGGCCGCATCATCGGCCGTGTCAGTTGTGATCATGGCTTGTGCAAATCCGGGCTCGCGTGAACGGTTGCCAACGATGTTGTAGTAGAATGCGGGGCCGGATTCTCCGACCGTCCAGTAGACACTTTTGACGCCTTCATCAGCCAGTAACATTTCATCGATCTGGCGCGCAGTTGCTTCGGTGGTGGCAATTGATGTTCCACCCGGCATGTCGACCTCGATATAGAATTGGTTGCGGTCGACGCCCGGGAAGAATTGCGCAGTCAGCGTTGGAAAGGCTGCAAAGCCAAGCACGGGCAAGACCAACGCCAACGCGATGGATCGCACTGGGTTGGCAACGGACAATCGGATTGAGGCCTCGAACATACGGGCAAGCGGCGGTATGCTGACACCGCGGCTCAACATTCCTGCATCCGGGCGATCGGACAGCAACCAGCCAGCAATCGCCGGAGTCACCGTCAAGGCCACGACCAGGGACCAGACAAGCATAAGCACCACAGCGATCGCGATGGCACCGACAAAGTCGCCTGCGGGCCCCGGCAGCAAGATCATCGGCGTGAAGGCGAGCGCCGTTGTGACAGTCGATGCCAGTAACGGCGCGGCCAACCGGCGAACAGCGTCTCGCACGGCTGCAAGTCGCTCCATCCCATCCTGCAGACGGCGTCGAATTTCATCGGTCATCACGATGGCTGCGTCAACAAGCAGACCGAGGGCAACAATCAGACCCGTCACGGACATCTGATGAATGGGCAATCCAATCATGTTCATCGTCGCCAAAGTGGCCAATGAGACGACAGGCAGAACCAAGGCCACAATCGCGGCAGCCCGAACCCCCAAGGTGATAAACAAAACAGCCACCACCAGCGCCACGCCAATGGCCATATTGATCCCAACCTCTGTCAAACGATCCGTCGTATACTGGCTTTGATCAAACAGCAGAATCTCCTGCATGCCCAGAGGCACCAGTTCGGCGCCTGCCGCAAGCTCATCCCGAAGAAAACCAGTCCAGCGGTCGATCTGCACGCCATCCTGCGCCAGAACCCCGACCAGAACCGAAGGTTTTCCGTTGGCAAACGCGATTGAGGGCTGCGGTTCGCGCCCACCCCGGTCTACGCTGGCAATATCTCCGAGCTGAACCACGGCACCGTCTGCGTTTTCACGCAGGACGATGCTTCGAATGCGGTCCAAAGTCTCAATCTCCCCGCTAATGCCGATGGTCAGGTCGACATCGGACTGCAACCGCCCAGACTGAACCTTACCATCTGCTTCGGCGATCCGCTGGGATATCTCGGCCGCGCTAAGCCCAAGCGCAGCAGCCTTGTCCATGTCGACGCTTACAAGCACCTCTTCATCCGGCTGACCGAAATAGTCCACTGCTCGTGTCGCAGGTATCGCGCGCAGTCTGTCACCCAATGCTTCGGCATGACGTGACAACAAAGTGAGCGGGAAGTCGGGGGCCTCGGCTGCAACTGCAATGACAGCGGAATAGGCAGCAATACCCTCGGCATCAAACTCTGGCGGCAAAACTCCTGCCGGGAAGTTCTGGCGCGCATCTTCAACGGCATCGCGCGCTTCGGCCCAAACCTGCTCAATGGTGGCTTCATCCAGCGTTTCCAACAACTCGACTGAAACCACCGATACGCCCGAGCGTGAGACAGAACTGATCTCATCTACTTCGGAGATTTTCCGCAGTTCTTCTTCGATTTCTGCGGTAACCAGCGCTTCGACCCGCTCCGGATCTGCGCCCGGGAACTGCGTGGTTACAGTTGCGAAGAGGTTGGTAATCGTAGGATCTTCCTGCCGGCCCAACGATAAGAACGAAGACAGGCCTGCAGACACAAGCACCAAAATGATAAGAGCAACCAGTCGGGGGTGGCGAAAAGTAAGGGTTTCCATCAAATCGCTCCGTTACTCGCCCGTGTTGAAGGCGACGCGCTGGCCAACGGTAACGCGCTGTGGCCCTTGGTCGATCAGAACAGTGCCTTCTGGAAACGCGCCACGTACGAAAACGCGGTCATCTTCAGCGTGCAGAACTTCGACCGTTGCCAGGCGCACAATCTTCTGCGCGTCAGCAACCAGAAGTGTCCATTGCCCACGTGTACCTTCCTTCAACGATGTCGTGGGCACCCAGGTCCCCGAACTCTGGACGGGATCCAGTACATGCACACGTGCGGTTTGTCCGAAAGCAATGTCGGGTCCGTTCTTCAGATCGAACAGCGCGGTGCGGGTTCGGGTCACCGGGTCAATGTCGGGCCGCAAAGTTGCAAGCTCGGCGCGATAGCTTTGACCTGCTATTTCGATCTCAACATCAGTCAGCAGCGCCGGATCAACATCGAGAGGGATACCGATCCGAACCTGCGGGGACACGACCTCGACCATACCCAGAACCAGCTCACCCGATCGCAGAGTTTCCCCGCCATCCACGTGTCGCGCGGTTATTTGACCGGCAAATGGGGCCTCGATACTGGATTTCTCGATCCGAACGGTCACATCACGCATGGCCGCATCCAGTTCGCCAATTCTCGACAACAATTCATCTTGCTGAGAAATGGCCTCGTCCAAACGGGCTTGGCTGGTGAATCCCTGTTCGATGAGTTTGGCGTTTCGCTCAACTGTTTTCTTGGCAAATGCGAGCTGGGCTGAGATGGCATCGCGTGATGCGGTCAGACGCTCACGTTCGACCTCCAACAGAGCAGTGTCCAGCGTCGCCAGAAGTTGACCCTTGGCAACCTCGTCGCCCTCATCCACCAGAATCTGATCAAGCGTCCCATTCAGTTCGAATGAAATATCTGCCGAACGCTGTGGTTCGACCTGACCGATGAACACACGGTCGACTGTATAGGCGCTCTCCGACGTGATTGGCGTTGCCGAGACCGGCGTTACTGCCGCAGCGTCCGGTGAAGGAACAGCATCTGCCCGGCGTGTGAGCTCGGACGCACCGAAGTAAACGGCGGCCGCTGCAACGGCTATAAAACTGACGGTCACTCCCAAACGCACAGTGCCGCGGAACACACGTGCAAATAGGCTCGGTTTGGTCGCTTCAGTAGATGAATTCGCAGGATTCGGCATTTGGGGACCTCATCAAGTTAGCATCTCTAACATATGTTAGAAGCTCTCACTTTGACAAGAGATACGTGATCTGGCACATGTTGGATCATGAGCAGCACAGAAAAAATTCACCCTTCAATCGACCTGGCGACCGGTCATGCTGTTAGCAAGAAAGCCTATCATCACGGCGATCTACGCGCTGCATTGATCGAGGCAACCCGACAGCTGGTTGAAGAAAAAGGTCCAGATAGATTTTCCGTTTCTGAGGCGTGCAGACGGGCGGGCGTTTCGACGGCGGCCCCTTACAAGCACTTCAAAGACAAGACAGAAATGCTCGTTGCGACTGTTCTTGAAGGCATGGAGCGTCACCGAAGTAAAATGCTTGCCGCACTGGAGGGCGTTCCTGAAGGATCGACCGAGCGCATCACCGCAATTGGGATGGAGTATGTTGCTTTCGCCCTCAACGAGCCGGGAATTTTCAGGCTGAAATTTGGTGGCTTTACGGATCGCATCGCAGATCCCCGACTTGAAGAAAGCGGTCAACAAAGCTTTGGGATTCTTTTGACTGAGGTTGCAAAATGTCTCGGAGAACCGGGAATCACTGACGAGGTACGTAGACGGGGGTTCTTATTGTGGAGTTTTGTGCACGGGCTATCCTTCATTCTGCATGACAAAGGGCTTGCTGAGAAAGGCGGAGATTTCGAGCTGTATGCCCTACTCGAAGATATCTCTGAAAGAATGCTGCGTTGATCTCTCAACATAGCTGTGACTTTTATAAGGGTTATCGGGATCGCAGGTTCTGTTGCAATCTTTGCCCCACCCGTTAGATCGAAAGCAGTTCTGGTAACGCGCACTAAACGTGACAAGAACAGGCCACGACGATCTCATTCAGAGGTGCCCATTTTCCAAAGAACGTGATCTTGCACGCGGTTTTCTTCTACCTACGCTACCGTGTTTCATAGCGGGATCGAGAAGAAATCATGGTGGAACGTCTTATTCCGTTGTGAGCCGATGCAGGATCCAAGTTGGCTAAGCCGAAACACTCTCGCGTGCGGCTTTTGCCGCCGCAAGGTGATCAAAAATACGCACTGGATACCGCTGCCCGATCACATGATTTGATGCCACAAATGTCCAAGGTTCAACGACGTGTATCGGTAAAGTTGGCCCAAGCTGAGCGGCTCGTGCAAGTCCCGTTTGAACCATACGACCTGCACTTGCCATGCCCTCGCGCACTGATTGTGCGATGAGGATGAATTTAGCCCACGCTACATACCTGGCCACATGAACAGGTTTTGTCTTCCTTAAAGCAGTCAGTCGTTGGGTTTGGGACGCACTCTGCTAGTGTTCAATTCAAAATCGCGATCGATAGGTTCAATGCCGTGGCGAAGGCTACCCAGGCCAGATACGGAAGAAAAGCCAACATTGCGATCCGGTCCGATCTGCGTACCTGTTGAATGAAGACGGCAATCACAATCAACAGCGACAGAATGATCACGAACGCGAACCAAGGCATATGCAACACAAAGAACACGGGCGACCACAAAAAGTTCAGACCCATTTGCGCCCACCAGAGCTTCATCCCAACAGAGCTTTTTTGCGCTTCGAACTGACGCCAGCCCACCCAGGCAATCAGCACATAGAGCACTGACCAGACCGGAGCAAAGATCCAGTTGGGTGGATTGAACACGGGTTTGGATAGGTTCGCGTACCACGCACCCGGTGCCGTCAGCATTCCTATCAGGATACCACCACCCAGCACGAGTGCCAAAAAGCCAATCCGTATCAACAGTTTTGTCATCTTTCGAACCTCATTCGTATGACTTAGTCACACGAAGGGCCATCAGCAATTGGGGATCGCCAACGAAGTTCGAGCGTCAGCAGAGAAAACTGCGGTGCTGCTTTTACCTTCTTTCGCAAATGTCACTGTGGCGCCGGCAATCTCGGCTCCGCTGACCGTGATTTCGCGCTGACCGATGGTATCATCGACGTCGATGGTAAAGGCAATATTGGACCCGGCCTTGAGGGACGCAATCTGAAGTTCAATGAAATCCTGCCCGTCCACAACCGAAGGCACATCCAGCAAAGCTTCTGCCCCATTTGTAAATTCAAGAGGCTGGAACACCTCCACCCCTGCTCCGGCCTCAGACACATCAAAAATCAGACGGCCAGAAGAAGGCGAAAGGTCTAGGCTCAAAGTCGAGGCGCTCAGATCGCAATGTCCTACATTGTTTACAATGAATTGATCTTTTGGCGCCCCTTCGACAAAACGCACCTCAAGGCCAGCGTGAAGCGGGCCGGTCGAAAGAAAGCCTATTGCTATTGCAAGTAAGTATGAACGAACCATCGTGACCTCTAAGTTGTCTTTGTACTTACATCTAGGGTCAGGATTCATAACCAGTATATGACGGTTGCCGCGAGTGCGATGGCTGATAGGAAGACCTTGGGGCACGGTCGTAGCGTGTTGCCACGCGCCTCCAATCCTTGAGCCTGCCAAACATGATCTCTATGCGGTTTCGCCGCTTGTATCGGCGTTTGTCGTATTTGACGGGCGTCTTGCGCTGCATTCGGCCGGGGACGCAGGCGCGTATCCCTTTGTCTTTCAACGCATCTCGGAACCAATCGGCGTCATAGCCACGATCACCGAGCAGCCAGTCCACGTTTGGTATGCTGCTGAGCAGAGCCCGAGCACCGATGTAGTCACTAACCTAGCCAGCGGTGACAAAGAGGTTCAATGGCCGCCCTTTGCTGTCACAGATTGCGTGCAACTTGGTATTCATACCGCCTTTGGTTCTGCCAATTAGGCGACCACGCCCCTCTTTTTGACGCCCAAACTGGACGCCGAGCGATGGGCTTTTAGATATGTGGCATCGATCATGACCGTCTTCTTTTCACCGTGCTCGGCGGACAGACCAGCCATCATTCGTGCGAAGATGCCTTTTTCGCTCCAACGCTTCCACCGGCTGTAAAGCGTATTGTGTGGCCCGTATTCCTTGGGGGCGTCCCGCCAGCGCAACCCATTGCGATTGATGAAGATAATCCCGCTAAACACCAGTTTATCATCAACCCGTGGCTTGCCATGCGACTTCGGGAAGAAAGGGGAAAGCTTGGCCATCTGCTCATCTGTAAGCCAATAAAGGTCGCTCATTTCATCGCTCCGTTTTCGGAGCTGTGAAACTCGCAGCGCAGCGAAAATCAATGCATCCTCACCCTAGGTCCAGCATGCATATTGTCCGTAGTTTCCACCTTACGTTTCTGAGTTTGCTTGCAGTGATATTGCCGATTGCACCCGGCGCGATCGCAGATGATGCCGACAAGGGGCAGATCGCGTTTCCCGGTGCCGTCGGATACGAAAAATACGCCAACGGATGGCGTGGCGGCAGCGTGTACTACGTAACCACTCTGGCCGATTCAGGGCGTGGCAGCCTGCGGGAATGTGTGCAGCATCCGGGTGTCGGGCGGGTCTGTGTGTTTGCCGTATCTGGTACCATCGTTGTGGACAAGCAGCTCCGTGTTTCGCCCAATACCTATATTGCCGGGCAAACCGCGCCGGGGCAGGGGATACAGCTGCGGGTCGGGAATGTGAAGTCATCACCGCTGATGGTCTACGATTCACATAATGCCCTGCTACGCTTCATGAAATTCCGCCCGGGTCCGAGTAAGAAACCTTCGCCGAGTGTTGATGGTCTGGGCATTGAAAGCAGCACGGATATCTATGTCGACCATGTCTCGGTTGCGTTTGGCGTTGATGAAAACCTTGGAATTGGCAGCGAACGCTACGCCAGCCATGACATCACCATAGCCAACACGATCCTTGCCTATGGTCTGGACAAATCATCTCATACAGAGAGGCGTCATTCCAAGGGTGCTTTGATTTGTTCCAAGGACGGGGCGGTCTCGGACTGCGGACGGATCACCCTGATGGGGAACCTGTTTGCCCATAACCGCGACCGCAATCCCGATGTCTCGTCAACCGCTCTGAGCCCCGTCGATATCGTGAATAACGTGTTTTATGATGCGTCCTCGCAATTTGGCGAGTTTCGGAACCTCTATGGCGACACATGGATCAACTATGTTGGCAACGTGATCCTGCCCGGGCCGCGTACACGAAATCGCCCGCGCCCCGCTGCGATCGAGGTGTTTCCGGTTGAGCCAAACAACAAGCTAGAGGTTTTTGCCGCGGACAACCTTTATCTGGACAATCGGTTGGACCTGCTTTGTGACAGATCGAAACAGGGGCGCGTTGTCGATGTTGCGGCCCGGCCCAATATTGTCTCACGCCCCGCGTTCCCGCTGTCGGTCACGCCCGAACCTGTCTCGGGTGTTTTGGAACACGTGTTGAGCACAGTAGGGGCGCGTTCGGGGCCGGACAAGGAATTGGACAGCCCTGACCGGTCGATCATTGAAAACGTGAGGGGCTGTGACGGGCACAGGATCAATCACCCGGATGAGGCCGGAGGCTGGCCAGACCTGCCCGAGATATCCACACTAAGTGACCGCGATCTGGACGGGTTGCCGGATGACTGGGAAGAGTCACGTGAAGGCTTGGATCCGGATGACCGCAGTGACGGCTGGAAAGACCGCGATGGTGATGGCTGGTCAAACCTTGAGGAATATCTGAGCGTTCTGGCAGGCGATCCGCTGCCTTGAAGCTCTTCCAGTGGGCGCTATGCCTCCGCGGGGTTCTAGATGGTGACTATGCACATTCCAGCTGAGATGCTTCACCTGAGAAGCTTCCATTTCCTACGTGAGACAATCGCTTATGCAATGTGGGCGTACCACCGTTTAGCACTCAGCACGGCTGACTTGAAGGACCTGCTTTCCGAGTGAGGCGCAATCGTCAGCCGGGAAACCGTATGCAAATGGGTGAACCGGTTTGGCCTGCCCCGCGTCGTCATCACTGACAAGCTACACAGCTATATCAAGCCAATCCGTCAGCTTGCACCGTAAGCCGAACACCGTACTCACAAAGGGTCTACAACCGGATCGGTGCTCTAATCGACCGACCCGGAAGCGAGAGAAGCTCATGGGGCGGTCAAATCACCGAGAAAAGCAAAGAGTTTCCTCGCTGCTCATGACCAGATCAACGCGATTCTTAGAACCCGCTGCTATCGCCTTTCCGCCATCTCATATCGTCACACCAGATCTGATGCCTTTGATCTTTGGCAGTGCTATGCATTCGAATTGAATGTGTGATCGAAGCCAGGCCGGGCTTCTCTACTCAGGGCGAAGTAAGTGGGCAATCTCCCCCTTCAGCTGTTTTCAACAGGCGGCAAGTGACTTCATTTAATCCGGTATCCGAGTGCCTGACGCCAGAAAGGCGCCACCCCATCATGGGGAAAGAAGCAACTTGTGGCGTCCTCAATGCTACGGCTGCTTTTCCCCGTCCGCTCGTGCAATGCACAGCCAATTGGGACCAGACGCGCCGTATTGAATGGATCAATTTGAGGGTGGCTCCACCCACCGTCAGATTCTGACAGAAGACGTTGCATTGCCGCAACCAGTCTTTCACCGGCGGCGCTGTCCCAGGGGCGAAGCCCCACATTTTCAAGCAGATTGAACAGGTTTATCCAGGATTGCAGATTGAACGTACAATAGTGCTGGGTTAATGTGCGTTCCATTTCATGCGGTTGCTCACCGGCGGGCGTGATGCTGCCAAGAATCCGCGCCTGTGCCCTCAGATTAATTTCTTGGAGGGCCCGAACGTCATTCAAAAATGCTGCAAGGGATGCCGTCTGCAGATCAAAGCAAGTACCGTGGTTATTTGCAGCACGGCATTCTTTGATGCCTTGTTCGCTGGTGTTCAGCCATCCAAGAAATTCCGAACACCAAGTTTTAAGCCTCTGAATCAGCAGGTCATTTTCCAGCATCCGGACGGCATCAAGAAAGAAGTAGAAGTCTTTGGTTTCGATAAGGCCAGTTGACCGCCCTTTGTCATCCTGATGACCCCGGCGTACCTGAGCATAGTTTAGGTTGGGGTTCATCCGTGTTTCCGAATCAATGAACCATGTTTGGATCAGGTTTTCGGCCTTTTCCGTGTATCTTTTGTCTCCGGTCACACGCGCAGCGAGCGCAAGCGTCGTTGTGTCGTCAAAAAGCCGCTGCAAGCGGGTTCTGTCATAACGGTCGCTGTTCGCTTCATACAACTGCGTTCCAGGCACCCGTTTCCCGTCCTGGCGAATGTAGGGAAGGCCGTTTTTCTTCCTTGGGTTTGGCCACCAATAGGGCGCAGGATGGAAATAATCATGCGGGTCACCGCTAGGCGCTTGCTCTGGCTTATGCGTTACCGAGTATGGCCCACGGGTCATTGCCTCGTCGGCGGCTGAGCAGAGCGCGACGCGATCAGGGTCGTCAACATTGTCCGATAGTGCATCCAGCCGAGCCACGTCGTAGAAGAAGGGGCCGCCGTTGCAGAGCTTTTCGGTTAACTGACTTGCTTCCAGCATATCCAGAGTGGTGCGGATCGCGTCATTTCTTGCCACCCCGCGATTTTTAATGCCTTTGTCATATTCTTTTTCTAACTCCGATACGCCGGAGAACAGCCGCGCCACCCAACCTGCCTGAGCAACACGGTGGCCTTCCGGGCTGATTTTGCGAGGTGGATGGTCAAAGAATTCCAGAAACCAATCCTGCCATGGACCCTGAACGCCCAGATGCACAAGAAGCTCGACCTTTGGCCTGCGACCGTAGGGGTGGTTCTTGTCAAACCGCAGGGGGGCGTCACAACGGAACGCCAATTGTGGCTCTTCTAGTGCATCGAATGTAGCGTCGTCTTTGAGAAGGTCCGCATTATCCTGCATACGGGCCATCGGAACTGTGAAGTAGCGTTTGTCCCTTTCAGCCACAACTTCACTGCGAAATGAGTCCCAAGCCTTTTCGGTAAAGTAACAATTTCCGTCAAACGGTAGCGCCCATTTGGCGTGACGCATGCACAGTTCAAGTGCTGCATTTCGTGCGCCGTTGTTGTTCATGACGTAGTTGTTCTTGGCTCTGTAGGCCTGAGCAATCATTCGGGCCTGAGTTTCCTCATCCAACAAAGCAAGCGTGCCATCAGTAAAAACCAAAGGATCTTTGAAAGTTCCAAAGTCATAGCCCGTTACCTGTAGCTCATCGGCATCGAAGGGGATTTTCTCATATATCTGTTGATGTTCGTCCAACAGCGAAATCAGCTTTGCTTCGTTTTCGGGGTCAAAAATTCGATTGAGAATCCACAGTTTCGTGCAATCTTCGAACTCAGGTTCGTGCTCTAGAATGAACTTCACATTGGCCAAAGACTGACCCGCGCGGTGTCTGGGTATCAGATCGTTTCCGATGATCCGGCAAAGAGCAAACGTATCGCGCAGAGAGTTGATCCGTTTTTCTTCTTCTTCGTCCCACGCGGCGGGCGCGACTGAACCAAGCGATCCTGCCAATTGCCCCATGCGGAGACCGGTGCGCGTTTGTATTGTGCCCGCAGAGAGCCTGTTTGTCCTTCGTTTGCGGTGCACGAAATAGACTGGCAACAGCACAGGAGATAAAAGAATCAGAACAGGCGACAAAAGGATGAGTACGCGATTGCGCCGCTTCTTGGATCGAATTCGTTCTTCTAGAGACTGGGCGGGTTTTCCAGTTTTTTCCCTCAACTTCATGATCATTGATACAACCTGTCTCTACATCTGGTGAAGCGACGCAAGGGCTTCGGAAATCACTGGCACTCAAATACTCGTTTTCATATTCATGAATGCCCAAGATGTGCAACCTTGGGCATTTTTGTAGGCGGATTTTGGGGAACTACTCACCTCAGGCCAGCTTTGCCCGTCAGAAACGCCGTGTTTTGGCTCTGAACGAATCTGAACAGGCGAGCTACACTGTCACCTGTCAGTTGCCTGTGATCTTCTTATAAAGCTCAGATTTATAGCCGAAGGGGATTCCAAAAACACCGATGAGCCATCCTGCGGTACGAACGACGTCAATCAGTCTCTTTTCCGGTTGGAATGGCAGCAAAACAATCAAACCCACCAACGCAACGATCCGAAGCGGCGCAGTGGCGATCCGAATCATCGCGCTGAGTGGCCTTTGTTCCAATTTTTTGCGCATATAGGTATTGGACTGATCCCGGCCCCGGGCCGCCTGATACCAGATCGACAACCGATCGGGAGGTATCTTTTCAAATACAAACGCATTGTTGACCCAACCGACTGGCAATCCCGCCGCAACTGTTTCTGCGTAAAACTTGGCGTCTGTACCGCCTGACATCCGCATTTTTTCGTCGAACCAGATGTCGTGGTCAGTGAAAAGCCGGGTTTCCCCCAGCCAGTTATTGGTCACGATCGTCACTCCGCTAGTATCATCCAGTGTGGCCCGGCTTGACGCAGCCTTTTCTTTTGTCAGGTATCGGTTGTTGATGTTGCTCAGCATAAGTCGCTGCATTGCGGTTTCGTTGCCCGAGGGTGGGGCTGCCCGCAGCGGAGCCCCTAAAAGAACGGCTGAACTAGCTCTGTATCCAGTTACTAGTTTTTCTAGCCAGTCCGGGGCGGCAGTTTCGTCGTCATCCATAAAACACAATAGATCAGATCCCTGCGTGATCGCGATGCGGGCGGCGCAATTTCGACCAAACGGGATGCCGGGTTCAGTCTCAAGCGCATAAAGAAGAGACATGCCATTTGGCAGAGTGTCGCCATACGCCCGAACCTTGGGTTCGCTGTGCGGAGCTGTGTCATTTTCGACCACAAGGCACTGGACCGAGCAGTTTTCAGGGACAATCAACTCTCCCCAGCTGTTCAGCAGTGCCGTCAGCATTTCCGGTCGCTGTCTGGTCAGCGCCGAGACAGTTATCTTCAAATGAGACGAACGACGTTTCATCGGGTGTCCATAAAGCTATCGTTTTAGAATTGGTAAACCGGACTTTAGGGCTTTGTGCCTCGACTTGACGTTGCGCAACTTCACTATACGGGCCGATTTCAGTGAGTTCGCAATACCGATCATGTTCAAAGCACGGAACTCACTCTATTATGTCTACAGCATCACGGCGGCTGTATTTAGCGCTTCGTCACCGGGATCGTCAATCCAATTCGACACCAGGCAGCAGCTCATTGCCCTCGGAATTGCCTTGCGGACCAACGCACCGAGGGCTGTAGGCCGAAATTAGAGTTGAATCCCCGGAGCGACCACTTAAGTAATCGCAAGTTTGGAAACGGGTGCATGATCATCAATTGAAGATAGCCAAATCCGGAACGGCAAGCCGCCGTCTGTTCTGCTGAGACAAAGTTATGGCAGGTGTCGGACCATTTACTTATGGTCATGACCAACTTGAAAGTAAGTATGATGTCACGCGGATCAGAGCACGACCAGGCAGGCAGGGTTGCAATGCGCCCCGAATTCGATCAGGAACGGCTGCAACTCGGACAGGTTGGAATTTTGCTTTGCAAAAAACGAAACTGAAATTTGCGGCGACGCTGAACGATTCTATCCTGTGGCGCCTGTTGAGGGAAAATCTGAGATCTCAGATGACCCCATACATCATCGCTATCATAGCTATGGTGTTCGTCGCAGCCACTACCGCCGGCATCGCCTTTATTATGAGGGATGTAGTGGACTCTTTGTTCGAGGCGGATAACGCATCGCAGGTCCTGAGTGTTTCCATCGCGGTGTTTGTGATTTTTTTGGTCAAAGGCGTGGCAACCTATGTACAGGTCGTGGCCTTGACCCGCGCCGGTAACCGGATTGTGTCACATCAGCAGATACGACTTTATGACAAATTGCTGCGTCAGGGCGTGTCCTTCTTTAATCTCACGGAAAGCTCTAACCTGCTGTTGAAGGTAACCCAATCGGCACAGGCAGCGCGCCAGGTCATCGAGATCATCGTTACCACGGCTGTTCGTGACACGCTGAGCTTGATCGGATTGCTGGCGGTTATGTTTTATCAGCAACCTCTGTTGTCGCTTTTTACTTTGGTCATTGGTCCTCTTGCAATTTGGGGCGTCAGGACGCTGTTGCGGAAAGTACGAGAGATTGCCGATATGGAAATGCAATCTCTTGGCGCGATCATGCAAGTGATCCAGGAAACGTCAGGGGGTATCCGCGTCATCAAGTCGTTTGGACTGGAAGAGCGGATGGCCAAGCGCATGAAGGAATCCGTCAAGAGTGTCGAGAAACGCCGCAATAAGCTCGCACGGCTACAAGCGGCGACCAGCCCTCTGATGGATATCCTTGCGGGCTTTGCAATTGCATCAGTCATCGGTTTGAGCGCGGCAAATCTGTTCGGGTCAGGGAAGTCGACGCCCGGTGAATTGATGTCATTCGTCACAGCACTGATGATGGCATATGAACCGGCCAAGAGACTGTCACGCGTTCGCGTAAAGCTCGAGATCAGTTTGCGTCGCGTAAGAATGCTGTTCAATCTGCTGGATCAACCTGAAACTCTGGCTGAGGGTGACGATCCGAAGAGCCTGCTTCCTGGTCCCAAAGAAGTAAAGTTCACAGATGTCAATTTTGGCTATCGCAGCAGTGAACCGATCCTCAAAGACTTCTCTCTGACTTTCGAGGCCGGGAAGACAACCGCACTGGTTGGGCTGTCCGGCGGTGGCAAGTCGACCATTCTTAACCTTGCGCTTCGCCTTTACGACCCGCAAACCGGCACGGTCACGATTGATAGTCAGGACGTCAAGGATGCTTCGTTCAAGAGTTTGAGGGCGAACATGTCGTTTGTGGGACAGGAAACCTTTCTGTTCTCAGCATCTATTGCAGACAATATTCGGCTCGGCCGGGAAGGTGCATCGCTGCCTGATGTGATCGAAGCCGCAAAGGCCGCAAATGCTTACGATTTCATCACGAACCTCGAAGACGGGTTCGACACCCTTGTAGGAGAAAATGGTGCCTTTCTGTCAGGTGGCCAAAAGCAGCGGCTGGCAATTGCACGCGCCCTGTTACGTGACAGTCCCATATTGTTGTTGGACGAGCCGACCAGTGCGCTTGATTCCAGATCCGAACACCTCGTGCAAGAGGCCTTACAGCGGCTTACCGCCGGGCGGACGACCATAATAGTGGCACACCGTCTTTCCACAATTCTTCACGCTGACCAGATCGTGGTTATCGAGGCTGGACAAGTTGTTGAAAAAGGAAGTGCCGACGAGCTTCTGAAAAAGAACGGCGCATTCAGAACACTGTACGATCATCAGTACGCAAATGTTGTTCAAGCTGACTGAGTGTGTGTAGATTAAGAAAATAGGGGAGGGCGAGCCGAGGATACCTCTCTGCGGAGATGCCACCCCATTGCAATATTCCTGCATCAAACGAAGTCCTGATATGGGCTCTGTGCCATTGGAACCAACATGCGTGCATCTGTAATCATTCCGACCTACCATAGCTGGGACAAGTTGCAGTCATGTCTGGATTGTCTCGCGTCTCAGACTGTTGAATCAGAAGTATTTGAAATCGTTGTAGTCAACAACGACCCCGCAGACTCAGCGCCTGAAGAATTCCGACTGCCAGTAAATGCCCACATAACCTCAGAATGCAAACCCGGCTCCTATGCCGCCAGAAACAAGGGGATCGCCACGGCGCAGGCTGAATTGTTATTCTTCACTGACTCGGATTGCATGCCGGCGCCGGCGTATATCGAAAACGGTTTGCGCCTCGCACAGGAAAACCCGGAAGTTGGCCGTTTCGGCGGAGATGTCGTGCTGGTTCCAAACGGGACCGACTGGACAGCCGTTGAGTTGTATGATTACCACTTGGGTCTTGAGCAAAAGAAATGGGTGGAACGTGGCCGCGCGGTCACGGCAAATCTCATAGTGCGCCGCGATATGTTTAGCCGGATCGGATTGTTCAATAGTGAAGTATTGTCGGGCGGTGATATGGAGTGGAATGACCGAGCAACAGCAGCTGGTGAACCAATTGTTTTCGCCGCCGATGCAATCGTCCGGCATCCCGCCCGCGCTACTTTGCGAGAGTTCGCCCAAAAAGTCCGCCGTATAGAAGGGGCGAGATTGCGCCGAAATGCCGGGCGCGGTGCCTTGAACTATATTCCCCCGATCCAGAAACTGATCCCTTCTTTCCGAACGTTCAAAAAACTGCGAAAAAAGCCAGATCTCAATTTGATGCAAGCCCTGGCAATTTGGAGGGTACAGTATTGTCTGCGGCTGGTTATGATCTCGGAAACAGTTCGCCTACTCTGGTTCCGGCAAGCGGATGTGCGAAAGTAGTAGGAATTTTGAAATCTTCGGCATGGCCTCAAGGTGCTATGGAATCGCATGGTGCCGTTGCATTGGTTGAGGAGTGTGAGCTACCTGCCCTAAAAACCTCGACGTTCGACATTTACAATATACGATTTCGCCTTCGCATGCGTCACCAGCTGCGGAGATAGCTCCTTCAAAACAGTTAACGCTTGAGGACGTGATCAGCCAGATGTACAGGCGCTCCAAAACTATGTCATTGAGTTGGCTATGAGAGGGGGTGTTGGCATAGGAAGGCAGATACACTCTGACCTGCTCCCCTTTGATTTCGCGTATTTCAGTTAGCTCTGTTCAGGGTTTGGTCCTCTCTTGACCTTTGGTGATCCTCCCGCGGGGTGAGCCCGACGAGGCTCGAATGAGGGCGGTGATAATTTTAGTCGTTTCGCCATGCCGCAATTAGGCGGCAGGCATGGCGGAGCGACGGGAACAGGTGTTCGTTAAGTCATTCCTCGCTCATCCTTCCGTTGAAGCTTTCGACCAATCTGTTCCGCATCGGATTGCCAGTTGCGATTTAGTGCCAGCCGACCTTACGGTCCTTTTGCCATTTCAGTATCGCGTTCGAAGTCAGTTCCGTGCCGCAACACATTCGGAATGACGCTGATGCAGAGGCTTTGATTGCCTGCGCAGCTCCCAAATTGTGCAGCAGGTGATCATCGCCGGTTCTCAGATCTTTACAGTGGTTTTGCGACAAACCACACCGAAAAGGAGACCGACTATGACCGGCACCACTATTGCACAGTCAGAAGCTGTTTTGGCGGAGATGGCCGAACCGACGCCATTCGGACGCTAGTTGCTTCATCCTCGCCCGCAGTTTCTTGTCGGCAGGGCGCTTGGATGTGCGCCGATAGACCCGTGGATCGATCCGGGCCAACGCAAAGGCGCGCCTCTGATTGTACCCCTTGGTGTTCATCGCCCGGTTCACAGCATTCCTCCTCGAACCGGGCCTTAGAAGTTTTTTCCCATCATCTCTTTCAGCGTAGCTATATCCATAAACTGCTCGGCCAGCATCTTCTTCAGCTAGGCGTTCTCAGATTCCAGCGTCTTCAAACGCCTAGCGTCGGACACTTCCATGCTTCCGTACTTCGACCGCCATTTGCGAAACGTCGCATCGCTGATCCTGTGTTTGCGGCAAAGCTCCTTCGCACCAAGCCCGGTTCAATACTCCTTCAAGATGCCAATGATTGTTCTTAGCCGAAACAGCTTCTCTTCATCTACACATATCGACTAATGGTTTCTACCAGTGCTTTGGCATTTTGTGCGGACTGATCTGCGGCTGGCACCCATTCGGCATATGCACTCATCCAAGTTTCATTGATTTCATATGGTTTCCAGAAACGGGAACTGAGCTCATTCGTAGTAACTTCAGGGATCAAACCGCTTTGAACAAAAGCGTAGTAGTCGCGTGTTACGAAATCGATTTCGAAACACTGATAAACAGGCGTGCCCAGGCTGACGAGTTCTAAAGCTACGGAAGAATTACCAACGATTGCCACATGATCATGTGCAGGGTGATCGTCAGTGATCTCCACCGATAGTCCCCTAAAATCGTTGGGAAACACCTGGTTGGCTCGAGGATGTCGCTTAATCTGCACGTTGTGGACCCCCGGGTTTTGCAAGAGTGCTTGAACAACTTTTTTCAAGCCGTTCATATCGACACGAGCAGTAGGGTAAATAACAACGTCACAAGGCCCTTGGCGGTCTAGTTCAAGAGGCGCTTTCGGAACGTCGGCAGTCTCTCGTCCTATCACAAATATCTTACCAGTCGTGGGGGCGATATCGCGATAGGTTCGCAGTGACCGCTCGTTGTACAAAACACTAAATTCATAATCCAAGGGGGGAAACGCTGAACTGACTTGGGCGTGCTGAAGGTAAAGACGGGGAACGCCTAGGCTTTTCATTACAGTAGAAACTGCTACGCGGGTAGGCCAATGATCATTGGCCTGCACAAGAAGTCTTGGTCGTACAGCGTTTGGTTGTAAAAAGGCCAGAAGTGTTGCCTTGAATTTTCCGCTATAAAGAACAAGCTGATGTACAAGCCCGACTTCAACTGTTTCTCGACTGTGAATGTATGAGGAAAAAACGTCGACAATATGCTGCGATATTGCATCTTCAAGTTTTTTCGAAGTTTTGATCATCTGCCTCGTTGGCGACATTGCATAATTACTTCGCTCTATCCGCAAATCGATCGGTGCGCAGAGTTCTTGAAGAAAACGAAATTCACGCAAATTGTTGGCTGTATTTCCGTCGAAAGCGATACCTTCTATGTTGGTACAAAGCGTTCGCCGGGTTTCAGTTTCAATTTCTTTTCGCGCCAGTTTAACGGCGCTCATGCGGCGAGCAACCAAATCCCGGTCGCGGGAAAATGCCGCTTTTTCCTCAGTGCTGAGGCTATCGGCAATGAACTTGTCGTAGTCGGGTGTATTATCTATCACGCACGCAACTCGGTGCAGGCCGTCTGCGTAATGGGCAAACATGCTTTTGTCAATTTTTGTGCGAGCATCCCAGAATCTCGACAAAAATAGCTTCACTTCGACTTACCTCTTAGCGCCCATAGGTGAATATTCGACATCAAGATTTCAGATATTGAAACAGGTCGCATATTAAAAGACCTGATTTGGTTTCTGGGCGAAGCGATCAAACGTTCGGTACATTGCTTCTAAAACACGATTGCTTCCCTGACCGTCGCAGATAGCTGCAGCACGGAGCGACATTGCCCCTCGCGTTTCTTTTCTCGAAAGGGTGCGCAGTGCCGACATAAGTTGGCAAGCGAAATCAGTTTCGTCCTCTAGATAGACAGTGATTGCTGCGCCAGCATCGTGTAATGCGCGCGCGATTTGCATCTGGTTTTGCGCAATTGCGACGACAATCGTTGGCAGACCAAGGCAACAACGCTCCCAACTGGTGCCGCCACCTGCACCAATCGCTACATCAGCGGCGGCCATCAACTCGGCCATAAGCGGTGTTTCAACATGCAATTGCGCTGGGATACTCAACCGCGACAATTGATCCCGCACTTGATCGATATGAGGAGCATTGCGGCCTAAAACCACGTCGAGTACTTCGACTTCTTGAGGTTGGTAACGATTGAGAGCCTCAACAATACTGCCGGTCTGATTGTTCTTGTCGACCCCGCCCATGGTAATCATTAGCCTACGTGCTGGCTGGGTGCTTCGCCGCTTGAGGCTTTGCGAACGCAATGCAGCAAATCGAGGCTGGAGTAACGCGTAATTCGGCCCTGTCAAACTTGGCGTGCCCTTTGGCAACAAACCCAGGTAGTCGTCTTCAATACGCCCAAGTGTTGGGTCTACCAGAAGATCGACCGCCATGGGTCTGTTCGCGAGGTCGTCCAGAGCCATTATGCGTTTTGAATAGTGCTGAAGCGCAGAGTGCCACTCGGCGTCAAGCGCGTAGTGATCGACAATGATCCAATCTGGGCGATCATCCGATATTTGGCGTAAAGCGCTTTCGGTTTCTTCCGCATCCTGAGTTTGCGAAACTTGCAACCAATCGGAAGCATCGCGACTTGACGGCATATGGGGTGTAGTCAACATTGTCACAGGATATCCACGATTCTGAATAACCGTCTCAAGATGACCATCAAGTCGGCGGCATAGAAAATGAACCTTACCGTTTGCCTTTGTGATCGCATCGGCCAATGTCAGGCACCGCATTACATGCCCAGACCCAATTGTCACGGATGCGTCTGTGCGAAATACGACGTTAAGAAACATCTCAACGATGGGCCGTTGCAATTTCGCTCATTGCGGCGCTTGTCGCCGCGTTAAAGCGGCTGACCGTCTTTTCAAATTCCAGGAAGTTCGTAAAATTTCGTGCGGCATCTTGCGCAAGAAGAGCCTCCATAATTTGCAAGGGGCCATCGATCAGTTTTTGTGCTGGTATCGCCTTCGCATGCGCGGTCGGAACCACGTTCATTCCGAACATCTTTTGTAACCTACTCGCAAGTTTTTTGTTCGAAAGCTTTGGCTTAAGTAAAGAGCTTGGCAATCTGTAACAGGGAATTGAGATTTTCCGGTCAAGCGATAAACCGTAGTCGGCGCCGCGCCCATCCTGCTCGAACAGATAGCTGGGAATACACCTTTGCAATGCGCTTACGTGCCCATGTACGCGGAAACCCACATGGAGATCGAACTCTTCATAGGCGTCTAGGCCACTATCTGGATCTTTATAGATCTCGCGCAGTGGCACATCCATTTTGGTGCAGGTATCTTCAATATCCGAATTTAAACCATGCAGCAGACATTCAACCCGTGCGTCAGGAAAACGCGCTCGCAATGTTCTCACCAACCCCTCGAAAACAGGGCGGTACAAATCGCCCGCATGAGGATCGCTAATCGCAACACTTCGGATTCGCGTCTTCTCTTCGAAAGTTCGATCAAAAAAGCGTGGATCCCAAAAGGCCACATCACCGGAAAGGCGGGCTTTGGACAGGCCGTTTTTCTCACAAAATAGTTGAGTGATTGCGCCGCGAGACGTGAAGACGACTGCTTTCTCGGAAAAACGTTGTAGAAGCTTTATATCTTCGTCCGAGAATCCTGACTGGAAATTATGTTCGGCAAGAGGGGAAAGGCTTGTCCCTACGGAGATCGCAGATACAGGGATGTCTAGATCGAGTATGTCTTTTAAGTATGGGTAGACGCTCGCCATATTCTTGCGGATCGCGAGACAGGCAAATACCACATGATCACACTGAGAGACTGTACTTGCAACGTTCTGCCAATCGTCAGCGCGCCAAATGCTGATGAATTCAGCATCAGGGTCTACGGCCTGGAGCGCCATAATTGTTGCACGTTCAATGAGCTTATCACCAATGTTCTGAGAACCTTCGCGCGGATATGTGCTGACAATGGCATATTTCATCGTTTCACCTGAAGCTCAAAGCATCCGGGGAACCTTCTGTTCCCTACTGGTTTCATCATACTCCGAGGCCCTCTGCCAATGTGGCAATGACAAAATCTTGCTCAGCTTCGCTCAACGTTGGGTAGAGCGGCAAGCTGATTGCGCGTGCATAGTAGTCTTCAGCCTCGGGAAAATCCCCTTCTACAAAGCCCATGCGTTGATAATACGGTTGCAAATGAACCGGAATGTAGTGAACATTGGCCCCAATGTCGGCCGCTCGCAGATGCTCAAATACCGGACGGCGCCGTTTTACATCATCCAAACGAACAACGTATAGATGGAAAGCAGATACGCAATCGTCAACACGTGTCGGTGTTCTCAGCGGCAAATCCGACAAAGCCTTGTCGTAGCGTTTTGCCAGTATGTGACGACGCTTTATGTAGTCATCTAGACGGTCCATCTGACTGAGACCCAGAGCAGCATGAATATCCGTCATGCGGTAGTTCCAACCGAGATCAATCTGCTGATAGTACCAAGGGCCGTCAGCCGCGTGAGTCATGAGGGTTTCGTCACGTGTGATCCCATGACTGCGCAACATTGCCATCTTTGCTGCAAGCTCTGCATTCCGCGTTAAAGCCATGCCGCCCTCGCCGGACGTAATGATTTTAACCGGGTGGAAGCTGAAAATGGTAATCGCAGTGTCGGGGTGAGCGCCCACGGGTTCACCCCTGTACTGCGCCCCAATGGCATGGCTTGCATCCTCGACGATAGCAAATCCATACTTTTGCGCAAGTCTCCCGATCTCATCCAAGTCGCCTGGTTGGCCACACATATGAACGGGAACAACAATCTTCGGGAGCTGGCCTTTCTTTTCCGCTTCAGCAAGCTTATCCGCCAAGCGCTTGGGGCACATTGTGAAGCGCTCTGGATCGATGTCCACAAAATCCACCTGAGCGCCGCAATAAAGCGCACAGTTTGCCGATGCCACAAATGTATTCGGTTGAGTCCACAACCAGTCGCCAGGTCCAAGTCCAAGCGCTGAGCATGCCACATGCAAAGCAGATGTAGCACTGTTCATTGCGACAGCGTGCGGGACTCCGGTTCTCTTTGACACAGAGGCCTCAAATGCAGGGACTGCGGGGCCCTGCGTGAGAAAGTTGGAAGTCAACACGTCACGGACTGCTGCAATGTCCTTTTCCGTAATGTCCTGGCGACCATATGGTATCATTAGATTTTGCCGATTTTTGCGTGATTAGCCTCTATCCAACGAGCCAGTTCCTGGGGTTCCATCCACGATGGGTTATTGTCACTAGAGTAGACGAAATCTTCGGCTACTTTTTTGCCACCTTTGATACATTTATCTCGAGTGGGGCCATCGCCACCGATTGCGGGCAATATCTTATAGTACTTGTCGTATTCATAGGTGAACATTGCGTCTTCAGAACCGATCATCTGCTCGTGTAGCTTTTCTCCGGGGCGGATACCAACGATTTCGTGATCCCTTCCCGGCGCCACCACTTTCGCAATATCCATGATGTTCATTGAAGGTATCTTGTGTACGTAGGTTTCTCCGCCTTCCATATCCTCAAGCGCGTGCCACACGAGATCTACACCTTGCTCAAGCGATATCATAAAGCGGGTCATGCGAGCGTCGGTGATTGGCAGCTTGTCTTTTTCATTCAACGACATAAAGAACGGAATGACAGACCCGCGTGAACCCATTACGTTGCCGTATCTTACGACGGAAAAGGTTGTGTACTGACCTCCGGAATAGCTGTTACCGGCAACAAACAACTTGTCGGAAGCCAGTTTGGATGCACCATAGAGGTTGATAGGGCTGGACGCCTTGTCCGTCGACAGCGCAACCGCACGCTTGACCTTCTTGTCTATGCAGGCGTCAATCAGGTTCATTGCGCCAATAACATTTGTCTTGATGCATTCGAACGGATTGTACTCTGCCGTCGGGACAATTTTCGTGGCCGCGGCATGGACGACATAATCGACACCGTCGAGCGCGCGGTAGAGACGTTCTCGATCCCGGACGTCACCCAGGAAAAATCTTACTCGTGGGTCATTCTTAAAGAGCTTCGCCATCTCCCACTGCTTCATCTCGTCTCTCGACAGAATGATGAGGCGTTTTGGGTTATATTTTTCCAAGGTGAGTGGCACAAAGGTGTGCCCAAAGGACCCTGTCCCACCAGTTACGAGTATGGTCGAGTTTGAAAGAATGGCCCCGCTCCTTGCTTCGCGAATGCTCTAAGGCTAAGTAAAACCTCAGCCGCTCGCTTCAAATAGTTGACTCTTAGGGTGCAGGGCAAGGCCAAAATCGTATTGCAGCATTAGGCACTATTGACTATTTTCGTCTTTTAACTGAGGGATAGGGCCTTTGACAACAATGACTAAAGGATATTGGTCGGCGGACTTTCCTCTGGTCTGGGATGAACTTGAACCCGGGTTTTTTAAAGAAGCTCCATTTACCGTTGTGGACGGTGGAGCCGCTGGAGAATTGTTCGAACCGTTCGATGCCGTTGCTGAGCATTGCCTAATCTACACGTTTGAACCTCGCGGTGAGGACAATATCGTTTACGAAAAAAGAAAGAACATTGATGCTGGGCTTTGGAGCGAGCGTAGCAGAAGAGACCTGCATTTGGCAGTAAGACCAGGGACGTCCTCGATTTACCCGCCAGACCTGAATTATCTGCGCCGTTTCCCTGATCGAGTTGGTGTCCCTGCCCGCACGACGGCGCGAAAAGTAGAAGTAGGTCTGACTTCTATTGATACAGAGACTGCAGCAGGAAACATGGAGCCTCCAAACTTTATTAAACTCGATATTCATTCTGCTGAAATGGAAGCCCTGCTTGGAAGCAAAAACAGCTTGGATGACTGTCTGGGATTGTTGGTGGAGACATGGCATACGCCGATCCATAAGGGGCAACATCTAAACGGAGAGATTGAGTCATTTCTCTCGGAGCAGGGTTTCCGCCTATATGATATGCATCGTGCTTCCGCTTGGCATCACGCAGTTGACGGAAATGTGGTAGAAAACGATAGGAAACAACTGGTCGGATCAGAATCTTTGTTCCTCAGAGAGGATGTGCCACCGCATCTGCGGTTGCGGTACCTTTGCTTGTTGGAGTTGTTTGGTTACTCAAACTTGGCGGTTCTGAGTTGCGATAGTTTTGCCCAAGACCGAAGCACAGAACCGCGAGATTGCGAGTCTATTTTTCTAATACGCGACAAGCTGATTGCGAACCAGAAGGCCCGACAACTTCAGAAGGACGAAAAAAAAGGCAGGGCAATAACTCGCCCGAAAGCGCTCGACAAATTATCATTGAGAGCGGCAGGATCCACGGTTCCTAAGTCGGAAAACAAACCTTTCTTGTCTCGCACCTGGCGCAAGATCAGAGGTCGATCAGACTCTGCATAGCCTCGGAAATCTCAGTGATTGTCTCTACCTATTTGTACCGCATCACTAGAACCCGCCGTTCTGCATCAGGTGTTTGTGGGATGCCGCGATGGAAGCCAGCTTGATCACTCAGGACAAATGACCCTCGCGGCGCCAAGACAGGTACAACCATTGCCATGTCCACAAAGGGCGCCTCAGTTTTTGCCTCGGCAAGTTCTGATATCTTTAGGTTAGCCTGGCGCCAAGGTCCGTCCTTGTGCGAGCGCCGGACATAGCAATACGGGCCGTCATCCAGCTCTTGCACATCACTCAGATAAACGAACCCCTTTAGTGAAGGGTTGTAGGAGTCGGCGTGGAAGCCGCGGGTCTTTCTAATTCCCCGATTGAGGTAAAGGTTCAAGTTTTTCGCCACTGCGTTTGCTTGCTCATTTGCGATCAACCGCAAAAGCCACTTCTGAGTGAAAGCACCTCGCAGGGTATGATGCTCGGAGGCAATAAATTTGTCGAAGTTGAAGACATCCACCATGCCCTCATCAGCGCCACTACGAACAGAAACAATGCTTTTTTCATGGCTCGCCATCGCGCTATAACCGCTCACTTTCTTTTTTGAGGACTGTACGATCAGAGATTTGTCCTCGTACACACCCTCGGCATCAACCCTTTGCATCGCATCCTTGACCTTGTCGGATGCAGTTTCTGCCAAAGCCAGCGCGTCACTACCTAGAAAGTCGCGTAAAATAACGATACCTTCTTGCTTCAGAATAACAGACGCCGCGTGATATTCGTCATCGGTTGATATTTTTGATACAGAAACTGCGTCAACGCGGCGTGCAATTTCGTCTTTTGGAATTGCCCTAATCTGAGCAAGTACGGAGTCATTCAACACATCCAGATCACCGAATCCGAACTTAGCGCTCTGGTTCATATCTGTTTCTGCGAGTGTGCTGTCTGCAGTTGGCGCAGACTTGGCTTTCACAGTTTCAGCATCCTGCTTCTTTCTTGGCCAAATTCGCATCTTCTTATCTCCGCATTTGCCCTAGGTGTTGACCGCCACATTAGTCGGTTTTCGTTGGGTTTAAAGGCGATAGTTTCACCCTATGAGCGAAGACATACCTATCAACATATTGTCTTTGATCTAGAATAATTCCAGCCATCGCGTATGGCTTTGACACGTTCAAGCAGCCTAGGCTCAGGACCCATTGATTTCTGAGGGTCGGCAAGGTTCACGGTTCGAAAACGAGCGGTGAACATGTCTGACTTTTTCTGGCTTACGAACGCGCAGATGTCGCGTCTCGAGCTCTTCTTTCCGAAGTCCCAGGGCAAATCTAGCGTTGATGATCGACGTGTGCTGAGCGGCGTTATCTTCATCAATCGCAATGGTTTACGGTGGCGGGATGCGCCTGCTCTCTATGGGCTGCAAAAAACGCTGTACAACCGTTGGAAACGGTGGAGCGATAAGGGCATTTCTGCGCGGATGATGGCCGGTCTGGCCGAGGAGCACTGCGAAAAGAAGACCATTATGATCGACGCGACGTTTCTGAAAGCCCACCGAACAGAGACCAGCATGGGCGTGAAAAAGGGGGGTGGGGACGCCTGATTGGTCGCATCAAGGGAGGCATGAACACCAAGCTGCACGCCATCTGCGCCAGCGTAGGCCGGCCCCTGAACCTGTTCGTCACGGCGGGTCAGGTCAGCGATTACATCGGCGCACGAGCAATGCTGAGCAGCCATCCGGAGGTCGATTGGCTGCTGGGAGATCGGGGCTATTTCGCGGACTGGTTTCGCAAGGCCCTGATAGACAAGGAAACAAAGCACTGCATCCCTGGCCGGGAGTCACGCGGCAAACCTCTCCGGTACGACAAACGTCGCTACAAACGGCGCAACAGGATCTAGATTATGTTCGGACGCCTCAAGGACTGGCGGCGTGTTGCTACCCGCTATGACAGATATTCCAAGGTTTTACTGTCGGCCATCGCTCTCGCGGAGACAGTCCTATTCTGGCTGTAAAACAATGAGGCCGGGGCCTCGGTAGGCGGCGGGCCCATTTGCTTCTTTCTTCAAGAGGGTGTGGAGTCTTTCCGGCGTTTCACTCGGCTAGGTCGCTAAGAAACAACCGTGATATTGTGTGAAATAGGTCTTCCTTATATAAGCTGCTTCGTTACCTCAGTTCATCGTATTGCTTTTTGGAAATCACTCGCCAGCCTCGTGAAGAACATACTGGACAGAACGTTGCTACATGCTTTCGACTGTGTCAGTTCTACGCTTGGTGTAAGCAGTGAGCTGATCTAGTTGCAATCTGGCAGCGCTAAGTCTTTGGAGATATTAATGAAGACCATTAAGATAAACGGACGCAGTATCGGCTCAAAGTATCCTCCTTATATTGTGGCTGAATTGTCGGGTAACCATAACAATGACCTGGGTCGCGCAATCTCTCTCATTGAAGCCGCCCACCATGCCGGCGCTGACGCGGTCAAACTGCAAACCTACACGGCCGATACGATTACAATCGACAGTGATCGCCCTGAGTTCATCCTTGAGGGAGGTCTGTGGAACGGACGACGACTCTACGACCTTTATGAAGAAGCACACACACCGTGGGAGTGGCACAAACCACTCTTCAAAAAAGCGCAAGAGCTGGGGATCACAGTGTTTTCCTCACCCTTTGATGCGACTGCCATAGATTTTCTGGAAGACTTAGAAGCGCCAGCTTTCAAGATTGCGTCGCCCGAGTTGGTCGATATCCCCCTCATTCGTCGTGTAGCCCAAACTGGTAAGCCAGTGATTATGTCGACCGGGATGGCGAATTTACAAGAAATTGATGACGCGGTTTCAACGGCCCGCTCTGCGGGTTGCGAAGATATTATCCTATTGCACTGCACGTCGGCCTACCCAACCTCTCCGGCAGAGGCAAACCTAGCAACAATTTCAGAACTTTGTTCTCGTTTTGATGTACTATGTGGGTTGTCCGATCACACAATGGGAACGGTCATACCGACTGCGGCAGTCGCACTGGGCGCGGTGTTTATCGAAAAGCACTTCACTATGGCGCGTGCGGACGGAGGTGTTGACAGCGCCTTCTCACTTGAACCCAATGAGCTGAAGGAACTTGTAGATCATTCGAAAGTAGCTTTTTCAGCGCTCGGCCAGCCTGCGTTGCAACCAACAGCCGCCGAAGGCACAATCCTAAAAAATCGCCGTTCGCTTTATGTCGTGTCCCCAATTGCTAAAGGCGAACGTTTCAGTGCGGACAACGTACGCTCAATCCGGCCCGCCAATGGTTTGCCTCCAAAATTATACGATGAGATCTTGGGGAAGACAGCGTCCCGCGACATTGGCTTTGGAGAGCCATTGGCCTCGGATATGATTTTGGGCGGCCTAAAATAACGCTGAGAACTGTTCGACTATGCAACCTACCATTTCTTGTATTGCGATCATCCCTGCACGCGGTGGGTCCAAGCGTATCCCTCGAAAGAATATCCGCAGCTTTCGAGGCAAGCCCATCATCGCTTGGTCCATCGAGGCCGCGCTACATAGTGGTCTGTTTGATGAGGTCATGGTTAGCACCGATGATGAGGAGATCGCCGAGATCGCGAAGCTTTACGGAGCATCTGTTCCTTTTCGGAGATCTCCTGAGACATCAGGTGATCATGCAACCACTGCGGATGCACTTCTTGAAGTGTTAGCGACATATCGTGCGACTGGGCGGAACTTCGATCAAGCGTGCTGCATTTATCCTACGGCTCCGTTTGTCACGGCAGCGGTTCTCAGCAAGGGATTGGAGTTGCTGAAAAACGCCGATTTTAGCGTTGTGATGCCGGTCGCTCGTTTCGGCTATCCGATTTGGCGTTCGCTTCAGCAGGAACAGAGCGGCCGGGTCACGCTTAACTTTCCGGAAAATCGGGATAAACGGTCACAAGATCTCCCCGATGCCTATCACGATGCTGGTCAGTGGTACTGGTTAGACATCGACGTTTTTTTGAAAACCAAAGCACTTTTTGGTAGCTGGACCGGTGCAATTGTACTGGCGGAAACGCATGTACAGGATATCGATACGGAAGAGGATTGGGCGATCGCAGAACTGAAGCACGAACGACTGTACTCCTGAATATCGACGTCATCTCGCTAGTGCCCGGCCTGAAATACTATTCCGCGTAGCTAGGTCCTCGTCAATTCGTAGATTTGCAATCCACCCTTTTCCCCACAAGGCTTGAACCCCACTGCTTGGAAGGTTTTTACGCTGGCGATATTGTCGGGCTTTATAAACGCAATGTATCTGGTGGGTTCTCTAGTTTTGTCGAAATATTCGATTGAGGACGATAAAACTGATTTGGAATACCCCTTCCCCCTGACTTCTGGGTTCAGAGTCACTGAAACTTCGACAGTACCATCAGAGAGCTGTGTGTCGAAACGGGTTGTTCCGATAAACTGCCTGCCTTGTGCATCATGCTGAACAAGCATCAATAGTAGTCTAAGTGGATCCTCAAGCGCGGCATCGAACCATTTTTTGTGTTCCGTGCGTGAGATTGGATTGGAGGTACGGGACATGCTTCGAGTTTGTTCGTCATTGCGCCAACTCAGTAGGATGCCGCAATCTGTTTGGTTTGCTTCCCTGACTTTTAGCATGTTTTGACTAAACCCCAATTTCCAACCGCCTCCGCGCATTGTTGTTCGAGTAACGTACACAATTTTGCTTGCCAAGAGTTGTTGCATTTAGCTGCGTCGAGGGAGCAAGCAACTGTATTTCCCTTAGGCTTTGAACAACCTTTTTTGGGCGGGCTTTGACAAGCGTGTAAGCGAGAGGCAGGAGTTTGTTGGCGACAGCTATGATGGCAGTTTCGTAAGGCATTGCCAAACTGATGAATTACTGCTGTTCAAACCCTTTTCCCAATGGAACAATTCGCTACTGCTGCGGTGGAATCTGGACAAAGACTGTAGGCATCGGATCGGGTTTTGTGGTGGAAAGTGGCGGAGAGCTTGTGGCGACATGGTCTGGTGATGGATTGTGGTCGAGTCTTTAGACCTACATGCGCTGTGTAGACGTGATCGAACCACCGGTTCTTGGCGGTGACCCAAGTGAGGAGAAAGTTCCGGAGATTGCATTTGTTACCGACAGGCTGGACCGTGTGCGTGGATGACCATGATTTGCTGAAGCTTGTCCGCCACTATGCTGAATGGCGTATCGTTGCGACAATGGTCTTCTTTGTGCCGCAAAAAGACTGACCAATGCCGTATGTGAATGTTGGAATGACCCGGTCAGACTACTCGGAGGACACCAGCCGGAGTGCCGAACAAAAAGCATAGTTCACTAAAAGGGCGATGGACCTTCTGCTCAAGGTCTCCAACTTCAATTCTCGGCTAATCAAGCCGAATCTCTACTCTCGCTAAAAAGCCGCCAGAGCCGGAGGTTTGTGCCCTCTATGCCAGACAATCGAAGCATGTGCCAGGCCAACGCCTGATTACTCGAAAGAACGGGTACTCCGGTTTTTTCTACCTGGAGAATTACGTTTGGGCATCTCAGGTTAGGCCATCCATTCCCGCTGCCAAAAATGGTACATCAGAACCACCCACAAATGCGGGCCCCAGTTGCGGCTGCCTGACAGATGCTCGGACCAGCGTTTTTTCAGCTGCGCCCGGTCCACCGCATCGAAAGTACCATTGTTTGACGCAAAGACATCATTGGCAACGGATTTCAACGGCCCCCGCAGCCAATCGTTAAGCGGGATGCCAAAGCCCTGTTTTGGCCGGTCATACAACGCTTTCGGCACACGTTTGTCCAACAGACGGCGCAGGGCGACTTTGCCTGATTTACCGTCATATCGGAGCGTATCCGGCGCGCGCCACGCGGCCTCTACTACGCGGTAGTCCAACAGGGGTGCACGGATCTCAAGCCCGACCGACATCGAGGCACGGTCGGCTTTGACCAGAATGCTTTCGGGCAAGTAGAGCTCGGAATCCAGCAGCATCATTGTATCCACCGGGCCGAGCCCATGCGGCAACGCATATGATCGGAACAGGCCCTGATCGGATGTAGATGGAGGCGTCCACAGGGTAAACAGTGCATCATACCGGCTGCGGAAGTCCCGATGGCGGGCAATCGCGGCGACTTTGGACAGGCGATCCGGCGTGATCTGATCCCGCATCGAGGCCGGGGCCAACGGTTTCAGAAGTGTCGCGGCTGCCTGCGTCACAGCCGCAGGTGAGGCCGCCAGAACCGAGGCTGCCGGACCGGGTAGTTTCGCACTGACCCGCTCCATCGCTATCATGCGGGCATAGCGTTCATAACCGCCGAACGACTCGTCTCCGCCGTCGCCTGACATTACCACTTTCAGCTTTTTGCTAGCCAGTTGCGACACCAGTAGCGTCGGGAAGGCAGACGGGTCGGCGAAGGGTTCGTCATAGACTTGTGGCAGGGTCTGCAGCAGATCAAACGCCATCTCGGGCGTCGCGGTGACCTCGTGATGGTCCGTGCCCAGATGCTTGGCAATGGCGGCAGCGTAATCGGCCTCGTTCGTCGCGTCATGATCGAAACGGACGGTGAAGCTGGTGACTTTGCGCTCGGACTGCTGCTGCATCATCGCGGTGATCAGGCTGGAATCGATGCCACCCGACAGGAAGGTGCCGACGGTGACATCGGCGACCATACGTTCACCCACTGCCGACATCAGCGCCTCTTCGATCCCGTCCAGCGCCTGTGCCTCATCTGTGTAACGATCAGCCCGAGAGCTCTCGACCCGATCTCGCAAGTCCCAGAACCTGTGCAGCCCTGTCACCAGATCCTCGGCCGAAGATGGGGGTGCATCCAGCTGAACCTCGACCAGCGTACCCGCTGGCAGTTTCATCACGTCGCGGTAGATCGTCAAAGGGGCCGGGATAAAGGCATAGCGCGCATATTGTTCTTGCGCGCGGCGGTCGACCTCGGGCGTGCCAAAAGCCGCATGGGCGCGCAGGGCTTTGAGTTCTGAGCCGAACAGCAGATGGCCGCCCTTCACGCCCAGATAGAGCGGCTTCTTACCCAGCCGATCCCGTGCAAAGACAACCCGGTTTTGTTGCCGGTCGAACACCGCAAAAGCGAACATGCCGTGGGCCAGTTCCAGAGTTCTACGTATGCCCCACTGATCCATCGAGGCCAGCAAAACTTCGGTGTCCGAGGTGCCCCGGAACGTAACGTCCAGATCAATCAGCTTCTGGCGCAGGTCGAGGAACCCATAGATTTCCCCATTGTATACAATGCAGTAGCGCCCGCTGGGCGAACTCATGGGTTGCGCGCCGGTCTCGGACAGGTCGACAATGGCCAGACGGCGATGCCCCAGGGCCACGCCCGTTTCAGGGTCTACGAACATGCCATCCGCGTCTGGGCCACGATGCGCGATGCTGTCACACATCTGCTTCAACGCAGCAGTGCCCGCGTCACGACCGATTGGTTTGAATGCAAGATATCCGGCAATGCCGCACATGGCCCTGTTTTCCTATCCGGTATGCGGGGCGGTCGACGTCCCGGCCTTTGGTGTGGTGCCAAACAAAACCGCATCATAAGACGCAGCGATCGCGGCGAGAGAGTATTGAGAGGCGATGCGATCCCGGGCCGCCACACTGCGCTGCGCGTAAGTGTCGGCGCTCCAGTTCGCGGCATCTGTCAGGGCCTGTCCAAGCCCTTCGGCATCACGGGCTGCTACGACATAGCCTATATCACCTGTGACCTTTGCCGCGTCTCCGACGTCAGTGGTCACAACCGGGCGACCATAGCTCATTGCTTCGGCTATGACATTCGGGAAACCTTCGGTGCGCGAGGACAGGACGAGAAGATCAATGCTGTTATAAAACGCGGTCATGTCGTGCAGATCGCCGCACAACGTTACGCTGTCTTCGGGTATACCCGCCTGGGCCATCAGCGCGCGTAGCGCTTCGTTCTCGCTGGTCACACCATCCCCGGCCAACCGCGCGGTCAGGTCTGGGATGGTTTGACGCGCGATGGCGAAAGCGCGGAAAAATGTCTCAAAATCCTTTTGTGGATGAAACCGGGCCGCCAGTCCAACCACGCGTGCGGGGCCAGGTCTGGGGGTCGGCGCGTCGGGCAAAAGAAAACCGTTCGGCACGACCGAGGCATTGCTTTGTGCAAATCCGTACTTGCCGTGTTGTTCCAACGCGCGGGTCGAGTTGTAGATGATCCCATCGCAATACCGTGACAGTTTTTGGGAAAGGCGCACGGCGATCCGGGTGCTGCGGGTAAAGGCCGCCGGGTCGTCCAAAGCCTGCCGAACGGTCCAGATCACCGGCACATGGCGCAGTGACAAAGCCTGCGCGATCAGGCCAACAACCATGGCGTGATACATCCAGCACAGCACCACATCGGGTTTGTTGGTCCGGATTAAACGCGCAATCTGCCAGATGGCGCGGGGAAAAGACAAAGGCGACCGGGCCCGCAGCGAGATATACTCGACCTTTTCATTACCTGCCATCGCGCGGCACCGATCTGACACTTCAGTCAGAGCCACCACAACTGCCCGTTCGCCGGAATTTGACAGTAACCGGGCGAGCATCGCTTGCGCTCCGCCCTGAGTCGAGAAATCAGTGACCACGTGCAGGATCATTTATCCCGCCTTTTGCCCTGCCAGGGCCTGATTGCCTACGTCAACGATGACCTGCGCAAGGCGCGCAATGTCTTTTTGCGACCAGCCGGGATCAACCAGAAACGCCAGACTAGTCTCGCCCAGCTCGCGCGCAACCGGCAGGCGTTCAGCGGGGCCGAGCCCCTGTTTGCGGAATGTGTCTTCGAGGTAGATTTCCGAACAACTGCCTGAGAAGGCGGGGAACCCCGCCTGCGAGATCTCGGCAATGATGCGGTCGCGCGACCAGCCCGCGGCCAGGGCCTGCGGGCGTACGAAGGCGTAGAACCGGTAATAGGCATGGGTCACGTTGTCCGGTGGGTTTGGCACCATGAACGCGGGGCAGGTGGCCAAAGCTTCGCCCAGTATCCGGGCATTGGCCGTGCGATGGGCGCGCCAATCGTTCAGACGTTGCAATTGAACGCGGCCCAAAGCCGCCGATGGACCAGTCATACGCAGGTTTGTGCCGGGCCCGGAATCGTGCAACCAGCGGAACCCCGGGGGATGATCGGTGTTAAACACCGTATCGTAACCCTTGCCATGATCCTTGTAGCTCCAGACCCGAGACCAGAGTTCGCGGTCATTCGTGGTCAACAAACCACCTTCACCGCCCGTGGTCATGATCTTGTCTTGGCAGAACGAGAACGATCCGAACGTGCCGATGGTGCCCACGTGGCGGTCGCCGATCATCGCACCATGGGCCTGCGCGCAATCTTCGATCACCCATAGTTCATGCGCTTGCGCCAGATCCATGATCGCATCCATATCGCAAGGCCAGCCGCCCAGATGTACCGGTATGATCCCGCGCGTGCGCGACGTGATCATCGGCGCGATGGTTTCGGCGGTGATGTTCTGGGTCACCGGATCGACATCCGCGAAGACCGGTACTCCACCCTCCAGCATCACGGAACTGGCCGAGGCGATAAAACTGCGCGGGGTGACAATCACTTCGTCCCCGGGTTCAAGATCCAGCACGTGCAGGGCCGCGTCCAGCGTGACCGTGCCGTTGGCCATCGCAATGGCATACGCAGAACCGGTATAGGCGCGGTATTCGTTTTCGAACGCGCGTACATCCGGTCCGGTCCAAGCGTTGACTTTGCCTGACGCCAGAACCCGGCTGACCGCATCTATCTGTTCCTGATCGTATATGGGCCAAGATGCCATTTCGAACTCTCCTGTCAGACCACGGTTCGGACCAAAACAAACCCTTCGGCCGCGTGCCGGTGGACGGTTGCACCGCGCAGGGTCGCCAACGCGCGCAGGCTGTCGACCGAGCGTTCGTGCGGGGCCTGCTTGGCCTGGCTTTCAAACATCGCAAAGGCCGTTAGCTTGCGTTCCAGCGTGTCCGAGATATCGACAAAGATATTCGGAACAAAGGGCGGCGTCAGATACGGCGCGTTCCAGTTGGTCTCGGACAATGTCTCATAGGCTGCGATAGTCGCCGGGTACTTGTCCTGATGCGGACGGCTCGCCACAAGGCTGGACAGAAATGTCAGCTGGTGATCCATGTGAATATCGCCCGGATGCGGCGCAAGGATCAGATCGGCTCCAAGATCACGCACCAGCTTGCCCAACGCGCCATTCAGATCCGAATGCGGTTGTTCCGATAACTCAGCCGCGGTGAAATCCATCCAGTGCGTCTGTGTCACGCCTAGATAGTCATGAGATTTACGCGCCTCGGCCCGGGTGACCTCGGTATCCTCATCCCGGAATTTCGGCGGCTTGGCACGCGTCACCACAACCACGTGCACGTCGCGGCCCGCATCGGCAAGCCGGGCGATCGTACCACCTGCGCCCAGCACCTCGTCATCGGGGTGAGGGGCGATGACCAGGGCAGGTCCGGCCCCGGCGCTGATGAGATCGGTGGTTATCATGATGTCTTTCCTAATTTCGAATGCATGGCCGGGGGGATATCCGCCCCGGACCATTCCAGAATATCAAGGCACCGCCCATCCCCGCAGGCGACGGTAAAGTTTTGGCCATCAATGTCCTGCACCTGACCGGGCAGGCCGATGTAATACCCGTCAGGTTCCGAGAATTTGGCTTGTGTGATCACGATCTGCCGACCGTCCGACCCATGCGTGAACGCCCCCGGATAGGGCGGGCCCGAGGCACGGATCAGGCATTCGATATCCTCGGCTGAACATGTCCAGTCGATCAGCCCGTCTTCGGGCCTGCGGCGTGCGCACATGCTGATCCCGGTGGTGGGTTGAGGTTCGCGGGGGATGTCCCCGACAGCGATCTGCTCCAGCAGCGGGGGCAACAGTCCCGAGATGGCACGCAACGAGCGATCATAAAGCTCGCGCGCGGTGACGCTGTTCGGATCAACCGCATAGCGCGCCTGGGCCGCAATCGGGCCATCATCAGCACCTTCGCCGAGCCAGAACAGAGACGATCCGACATTTCTTTCCCGCAACAGCACAGTCCAGGGTATTACGCCACGTCCGCGCAGCTTCGGCAAGGCCGAGGGGTGAAAGCCGATGCACCCCAGCTTGGGGATGGCGCGAAAGGCCGGGCCGCAGATCTGCGACCAACCGATAACCATAATCAGGTCGGGCTTCAGGGCCTCGATCTGCGCGATGGTCTCGGGTGCGTTGGTTTTCTCAATATACTCAACGGGTACGCCATAGCGATTGGCCACGACGCTGAGATCGACAAAGTCGGAATGCCGATGCGACAGGTGAGGCGGCAATGTCATGACCAAATCGGGTGCATGCCCGGCGGCACAAATTGAGACCAACGCGGCGTGGGAGGTTTCGACAGCCCCGACAAATACTGTTTTCATGCGGGCGACCCCTGAAACGAAGATTTTTGTGGCGGATGTTGCTGCAACCAATCCGCGGCGGTCTTAATCCGGTCTGTGCGACGATTCTCGCCGCGCAGCGCAACACCGACGGTTTCTGACATGATCTGCAAATCCAACGCCAATGACCGATGTGCCACATACCACAGATCAAGGCTGAGCTTTTCGGAATTGCTGAGATTTGTGTTTCCACTCACTTGCGCCCAACCGGTCAGCCCGGGCCGAACCGAACAGCGGTACTGCCCTTCGGGCCCAAAGCTCTCGATGGTTTCGGGCAGTAAGGGGCGCGGACCTACCAGAGCCATGTGACCGCGCAGGATCAGCAGCAATTGCGGGATTTCATCCAGACGCAAGCGACGGATCAGGGCCGTCGCGCGGGTCTGTCTTTGATCATCTGGCAACAACGCGCCATCCGGGCCACGTGCTTCTGACATCGAGCGGAGTTTGAACAGATTGAATTCGCGCCCACCCAGACCACAGCGGCGCTGTGAAAACATCAATGGCAACCCGACAGAGGTTGCAACAATCAGACACGCGACAAGAAAGAAGGGCAGAGAGATAAGACCCAACAGGATGCAGAGCAGAATTTCGGGTACTCTATTCACAGTTCAATCCAACTCAGAACACACGCGGCGCGCCGCAACACTTGAAATCAACAAACAAATCACACGCCAGAGGCAATGACTAAATCGCCTGGGCAGAGACCGCCTCAATCTGTTCGAATTGGATGTGTTTTGCAAGAAGTCTGCGGCGCTTTGATCGAATCGCGCCGGTTGTGGAGAATGTTGGGAATATAACGCCGACATCGCAGCTGGTTTCGTCAACGGTTTGACTGCTAGTGGAGCATTGTTTCGGATTTGGGGCGAGGAACAGGATTGCCGCAACGATGGGCCGTTTCTCTTGTCACGCAATACAGGAGTGCTTAGCTTGATTGGGTGGGCTTGTGCAGGTTTGAACCGGGCCCGAAGACTTTTTTGACGTACAGCGAATAAAGCTTGCGTTTCTTGTGTATCGAAGATCACAGAACCACCAGTTTGGTTTGTAGTACAGATCGTAGAGTTAGTGAGTTGGGAGACAGAGGTTTGAAAACCTGTTTCAAAGTAATGTTGGTGATGTTCACTCTGGCGGCAAGCGCCGTTTGGGCCGAGGGATATCGCCTGCTGCCGCAGGATCGGCTGTCTCTGAAGGCGATGCGCTGGGATGCGGAGTCCACAACTTACCTAAGCTGGACCGGTGTAACCGGCGAATACACCATAACCGGTGACGGTGATCTGATGATTCCGCTTGTCGGCCAGGTCGAGGCAGAGGGTCACACCCCGGCTGAGCTGGCAGCGGCGCTAGAGCTGAAATTCCGCCGCCAGATCGGCATGGTTGAACCGCCGCGCATTGCGCTTGAGGTGATTGGCCATCTGCCGGTCTATGTGCTCGGTGATGTGAATTCCCCAGGCGCCTACGATTTCCATGTGGGTATGACCGCGCAACAGATTCTGGCGCTGGCCGGAGGGCCAATCCGCCCGCCGATTCAACTGGCAACCGGTAATGACATTCAAGTGCTGCGCATGGGTGGTGAGATTCGCCTGTTGGCCACGCAGATTGATGAGCTGGAACAACAGCGCCAGCGGCTGATCGCGGATCTGACCGTTCTGGAAAGCGATGACAAAGGCGCTGATCTGGCAAACGCGCCCGAAGGGCTGGAAGGCGAAATCCTTGAGGCAACATTGGCCGCACGTGAAGGGCAGGGTGAACGGATCAGGGACCTGCAAGCCCTTCTTAAAGAACAAATCGAAAGCCTGACACAGCAGCTTGAATTGCGCGACACGCAGATCGCTAACGTCTCGAAAGAGCTGGAGAATCTCAACTCTCTTAGGGAAAAGGGGCTGACTGCGTCGAACCGAGTTACCGCGATGACCAATGCGCTGAACGACCTGGAGTCGAAGCGCCTGGATCAGGAGGTTGCGTTGCTGGTCGCGCGGCAGGATCTCAACCGTGCACAGCGAGATGAGTTGCAACTGGATGATACGGCGCGTTCAGATGCATTGGTGAAACTGAATGAGGTTGAAAGCCAACTGGCGTCGCTGAAGACCCGATTGCAAACCGCGTCGACCCTGCATGGTGAACTGGCTGCCGCCGGGTATCTGAGCGAGGATGACATCGCCAGCGAGACAACCATTGAGTTTATTGTTACCCGTCGGGGTAATACGCAAACGCAGCGTGTAAAGGGAACCGATCCGGTGCAACCGGGGGATACAATCGAGGTTGTCAGGAAAACAGTTATTACGTCGAATTGAGTATAGAAACTAAGTGGGCCTCGGCCCCAGGGAATTTAGTTAACGAGTTTCATCATGACATTGCCCGCTGACAGACCGGTCGATTTTCTGATCATAGGTGCTGCGAAATGTGCGACCACGTGGTTGCAGCATTCGCTGACACAAACCCCGGCTATCTATATGCCAGGGCCCGAGCTGCATTTCTTTTCAAGAGAATACGACAAAGGATTGGCTTGGTATCGGGATCAGTTCGATGGATGTGAACAGGCGCCGCTGATCGGCGAGAAGTCGAACTCTTATCTGACAGTGCCCGAGGCCGCGCAGCGCATTCGGGATTTCGCTCCGAATGCGCGGCTGATCCTGCAAATGCGTGATCCGGTACAGCGCGCATATTCGGATTATTGCATGCTGTTCCGTCGTGGAGAGGTTACGGACCGTATCGAAGACTATCTGAATCCCGCGTATGCGGCGGACCAACGATTCCTGTCCGATGGGCGTTATGCGCATCATTTGGCACGGTTCTATGATCTGTTCCCGGCCGAGCAAATCCTATTGCTGGCCTATGAGGATATTCGCCGCAATCCAATTGGGAACCTGGAAAAGGTACGCGCGCATCTTAATTTGACCGGCAAGCTGGAAGCGCCGGTTAAGAAAAAGGTAAAGGACAAGAATGCTGCTATGGTGCCTTTGCCGTTGCGCAAGATCCTTGGACCGGTTCGTTCTGTCATTGATCCTGTTCGTCACACCTGGCCGGTTCGGTCTTTGCGCAATGCGGTTGCCCGTCAGGTACAGTATCCGCCGCTGTCAGAAGATCTGTCGCGCCGCCTTGCTGAGTTCTATAGCGAGGACATGACCAAGATCGACGAGATTGAACCCGGAATCACTGAGGCCTGGGGCAGTGCCAAACCGCTTGAAATGGCTCGAATCAATTGAGCTTTGTTATGTGTCATAAGTCACACTACGTTTCCGGTCTGGAAACAAAGACGCCAATTCGTGGGGCGCGTCTTGTCCGATCAGATGTTTACAAAAAGTTCTCAAACAGACCGAATGCTGTGCGAACATTGGGAAATAGGGCATTTCTTTGGTCAAACGATGCCGGAAACGTGAAAAAAGCGTTTTGCTCTGGTGTTGGCTATGTTAGATTTTAATCATATTGAAACCTTAGTGGCCATGTTGGCTGCTGAATATTGTAGTTTGGTTCGTACGAGTGAGAAAGGGTTGTGGCAAAGGGTCTGATGATTTTCAAACCTGAGCCGGTCTAGGGGGACCTTACAAAAATAATCGAACTTGCCGGCAAGTGGTTTCTGCTGGCGTGTGAGTGCGGCTTTGACGGCTGATCGGCTGTTTTCGATCTGTCCTGCTGGGTCGGGTAGTAGTGGGCAATTTATACGCCGGAGTACTGAGTATGTATGAGCGTGAGTTGGTTAAGCTCAAGAATGGATCTGTTAAAGATACTGCGATCGAACCCGATCTGAAATTGGGCGATATCGGATCCACATTGAAGCAAAAACTTATTGAGCTGAGCGCAAACCGTCGCTTGGTGATTGGTGATGTTGTAGCCTCGGCCATTTCCGTTGTGATGGCTGTGGTGTTGGCCAACGGGGGCACGTTGCCTGCGGCAGCGTCTGCGGCACTGATTCCTTTGGTATTGATGTCCTGCCTGATCGCGTTGGCGATCCTGCCGATGTCAGGCATTTATAAGCGTCACACCCGGTCCACGTCGCTACGTGATGTGGCACTGATCGTGCGCGCGTCGTTCTTCTGTGTTGCAACGCTGGCCCTGTTTGGCATGGCGGCTGCAGTCACATCCCAAGTTCCGCTTGCAGTCTATGTCATTCAATTCTTCCTGATCGTGCCTGCACTGGGCAGCCTGCGCATCATTGCCCGCAGCACCGAGTTCAAGCGCAAGGTTCAGGGCTGCACCGCAAGTGACAATGGCAAAATCCCGGTGATCCTTGTTGGCACCGGTGCCAGCAGTGACCTGTTTGTTCGTTCGCTGCGCAACACGGAATCAAAATATGAACCCGTTGGCATCATTGATGACGCCCGCAACACGCAAGGCCTGTACTTTCACGACGTAAAGATCATCGGCTCGCTGCTGGATGCAGACGCCGTGATCGAGCGGCTGAAGTTTGATGACAACTTGCCTCAGCGTATTCTATTGACTGAGCCGGTTACCCATTTCGAAAGCGATGGTATCCGCAAACTGACCCGTTGGGCCGAAGCCAACAGCATTCCTGTGTCGCGCTTGACCGGTTTGGAAGAGTTGGGCACCGAAAGCAACGGTATCCGGACCGTGAACCCCGAAGACATCTTGGATCGCCCACAAAAGGCGGTCGAGCGTTCTATGCTGCGCGAGATGTTTAAGGATCGCCGTGTTCTGATCACCGGTGCTGGCGGATCGATCGGCAGTGAACTGACCCGTCAGATCGCGTCGTTCGAGCCGGCGGAAATCGTCATGATCGAAAACACGGAATACAATGCTTACTCGATCGACATGGACCTGAGCCAGAACTTTCCCGAAGTTTCGCGCCGCATCTATGTTGCCGATATTCGCAGCGCTGACCGCGTGAACAAGATCTTCGAACGTCACCGTCCCGAACTGGTCTTCAACGCGGCTGCGTTGAAGCACGTACCAATGGTCGAGCTGAACCCGTGCGAAGGTGTTCTGACCAACGTAATCGGGACGCGTAACGTCGCCGATGCTGCGCGCAACGTAGGTGCCATTGCGATGGTGCAGGTTTCGACCGACAAGGCCGTGAACAGCACCAGCGTCATGGGCGCGACCAAGCGTGTTGCGGAATTCTACGCTCAGGCGCAGGATCGTGTAACCAACGGCACTGATGAAGCCACGCGCTTCTTCTCGGTCCGGTTTGGTAACGTTCTGGGCTCGTCGGGTTCGCTGATCCCGCTGTTCCAGCGCCAGATTTCGGAAGGCGGCCCGCTGACGGTCACTGATCCGAAAATGGAACGCTATTTCATGACCATTCGTGAGGCCGTGCAGTTGACGCTGGTTGCGGCGGCCAAAGGATTGAATCTGGAAAACAGCCACGGCGAAATCTTTGTTCTGGACATGGGGCGCCCGGTGAAAATCGTTGATCTGGCCGAGCGTATGATCCGTCTGGCGGGGTTGGTTCCTTACAAGGACATCGACATCAAGTTCATCGGTATTCGCAAAGGCGAAAAGCTGTATGAGGAGCTGTTTGATGTGACCGAAGAGCATCGCGAAAGCGGCATCCCGGGTGTGGCTTCAGCGATCCCCGAAGGTGTCTCGGTTGCGCGTCTGCGTGCTATGATACTCAAGCTGGAACAGGCTGCACTGGATGGCGATGATCTGGGCGTTAAAAAGCTGCTGAAAGAGCTGGTGCCAGGTTATGGTGTCAACGGTCTGCGTCCGATCGAAACCAAGGATCTGATCAAACCTCGGACCAAGTCGAAGATCACCGCGATCCCAACCGAGAAGATGGTCGGTGCCTTTGCAAACTCCGATGCTTTGGAAACCGTCGGTGGCCGCTAAAGATATTGTTTGAATTTATTGTTGTGTCGGCTTTGACCCAAGCCGTGTGTGTTAAGAGTAACTAAGGGCTCTTACGAGCGTTTCATAAGATGTCAGAACTGAGTCAATCTGGCGTGATCACTCCCACCCAGCACGGGTGGGACCGGATCCTGCGATTTATCGGGGCCGGTGTGATCAACACGCTGTTTGGATATGCCGTATTTTCGATACTGGTTTGGTTTGGCGCTCACCCTCAGGTGGCGCTTGCCATCCAGTTCATAGTCGGGGTTCTTTGGAACTTTCAGGTCCATGGTCGTTTCGTGTTCTACGTACAGGGCTATGGGCGGCTGCCGCATTACGCGGTGTCCTATGTCATTGTCTACGCGTTTAACGCTGCGCTGCTGTGGGCTTTGCTACAGCTCGGCTTTGATGCTTATCTGGCGCAGGCCATTGCGCTGGGGCCGACTGTTGTTTTGTCATATGGTCTAATCTCACGTGCTTTGCGTCCTAACCCGCAGAAAGATGAGCAATGACCCATTCCGTTGACCCAGGCCTGAGCGTGGATTCGGACATTCATATAACCGTGCGCTCTGGTGGTAGCCTGTTGATGCGGGTTGTAACCATTGGCGTTTTGGTTGTCCTGTTTGCGGCACTCTACGGGCGTATAATGGGGTACGGCCTGCGTCGGGACGAACTGATGTTCGTGCCCCCAGCAGAACTTTTGGGCTATTGGAGCCTCTACAGCGATTTCTTCTATAACCATGTTCCCAATTCTGCTTGGTATTACAGGGGGTTCTACCTGCTGTTCGGGGGCGAAGGCCTTCTGGCCTCGGCCCGTTTTGGACAGTTCTGTGCCTGGTTGTTACTGGCCTCGGGCATCGGCTGGGCGACCTGGCGGATTTCCGGCTCACGCCTTCTGGCGGTATTCTTTATTGTGACGCTTGTGGTCAACGAAACGCTGCAGGCTCAGGCGGGGATGGCCGCAAGCAACAACTTGTTGCCCTTGCCCTTTGCCGCTTGGGGGCTGGGCCTGTTTTTTGTCCAGACACTCAGGGATCGCCCCGGCTTCCTTTGGCTGGTGCTGTCCGGTTTCTGCCTGTCGATTGCAGCGGGTATGAAGGTCAGCGCAGCGATGTTCATCCCTCCGGTTGCGATCGCCGCGTTCCTGCTGCCATGGCATCTGCCGTTAGCAACTCGTCTACGCGGGGTCGTTCTGCCGGTGCTGATCGGCGGTTTGATCGGGGCCATTCCCTTGTTCTGGTATCTGGCCTCTGACCCTTCGGATTTTCTGGCGCATATACTGAAATTTCACACCGGCCCGCACGTGGCCTATTGGCAAGCCAACGCCGCGTCCGAGCCTGGGCTGGCCATGGGGATCAGTGGCAAGGTCCTGTTGGCCTATGCAACCTGGTTCGGGGGTGCGGCGTTGGTGGGATTGATGGCCGTGTTCTTCGTTGCCGCACTGGCTGGCGCCAATGCTGTGCGTCTGGGGCATGGAACTGGTCAGATCATACTGGTTCTGGCCCTGCTGGGCATAACGGCGCTGTTCAGCTTTGTGCCGACTCCCGGTTTTCCTCAATATTACATCCAGCCGCTGATTGCTGTTCCCCTTTTGGGGGCTTTAGTCTATCGCCTTGTTCCCGCTGAAAAACGTACGGCTATTGCACCTCTCTGTGCGGCGGGTTTCGCATTGATGGTACTGCTGGGAGCACCGAGATTGGCACCGGGGCTGCTGAATCTTGCGAAGCCAGACAGCTTTACGGCCGCCCGCATCGCAAAAGGCGCTCAAGCCTTGCAGGACGTGGTCGCAGACAGTGAGATCCCGGACGGTCCGGTCGCGACGCTGATGCCGCTTTATCCACTGGAAGCCCACCTGCCGGTCTATGCTGAACTGGCCACTGGCCCCTTCGCTTATCGTATCGCGCCCTACACAGACCCCGAACTGGCGCAGCACTATGTCATGGCTGGAGCAGATGATCTGATCGCCCTGTTTGATTCCAATCCGCCCTCCGCTTTCCTTTTGGGATATGATTCCACACTTGAGGCACCATTGTTGCGATATGCGCAAACAAATGGCTACGCCGCGGTGCCAAAAGACGGGTTAAATAACCGTTACGGAAAAGGTGTGATATACTCCAAGCGCGCGGGAGTGGCAGATTGAACGCATGCACCACCCACCCCGCCCGAGCAACAATGGGCAATCCGCCTTAACCCCGACGTAACATTGAAGTTTAGTTAAAGGTATTTTGAGGGAGTAGCACAGATGAAAACAGTACTTCTGGCAGGAGGATTGGGATCGCGTTTGGCCGAAGAAACGGTTGCGATTCCAAAGCCAATGGTTGAGGTTGGAGGTCGCCCGATCATCGCGCGCGTCATGGATATCTACAGCCATTTCGGCCACCGTGATTTTGTTGTTGCCGCAGGGTACAAAGCCCTTCTGTTGAAGCAGTTTTTTGCCAATTATCACCTGATCGCAAACAACATTTCGGTTGCTCTGGACACAGGTGAGCTGAAGCTGGTGCCGTCGGCGCCGGGTGGTTGGAATGTGTCGGTTGTTGACACCGGCGCGCACACCATGACCAGCGGGCGTATTCGTCGCCTGAAGGAATGGCTGGACCCTGGTGAGACATTCATGTGCACTTATTCAGACGGTCTGGGTAACGTCGATATCAATGCCTTGATCGACTTCCACAAATCGCACGGGAAGCTGGCCACCGTCACTGCGGTGCAGCCGCCCGCGCGGTTTGGCAACATCGAACTTAAAGGTGACCGGGTGGATGCGTTTACAGAAAAAGTGCGCCGCCGCGAAACCTGGATCAATGGCGGGTATTTCGTGTTTGAACCGGGCGTTTTGGACTATATGGTTGACGATACCGAGCCACTGGAACAGTCGCCTCTGTCGCAAATGGCCCGGGATGGAGAGCTTATGGCCTATCGTCATGATGGGTTCTGGCATCCGATGGACACGATCCGTGACCGCAACGCGCTGAACGCGCTAAGCGAAGAGGAAACGCCACCCTGGATGCAGTTCGGCGATCAATCTTCAGCCGAATACCCGGTTGCAATCTGAGGGCAAAATGACTGCACATCAGCATCAGATGTTCGGCGGCCAGTTCAATGGCCGCCGTGTCCTTGTGACCGGCCATAGCGGGTTCAAAGGCGGCTGGATGTCGTTGTGGCTGCAGCGACTTGGTGCGCAGGTGACCGGATTGTCGCTGCCACCCGAGCCCGGCCCATGCTTCTATGACAGCTGCGATCTGGCTCAGGCCACCGACAGTCGATTTGCCGATATCCGCGAGCCTGACGCCCTGGCCAGCACGCTGGACGGGGTCGATGCTGAGGTTCTGTTCCACATGGCTGCGCAGCCGCTGGTGCGCAAATCCTATCGGGAACCGGCAGAGACTTTTGCCACCAATGTGCAGGGCACGGCCAATGTGCTGGAGCTTGCGCGCAAGATGCCGTCGCTGAAGGCGGTGATCGTGATCACCAGTGACAAATGCTATGACAATCGCGAGTGGGTCTGGGGCTATCGTGAAAACGACCCGCTTGGTGGCAAGGACCCCTATAGCGCATCCAAAGCCGCAACCGAGCTGGTGGCCCAGTCCTATGCGCATTCCTTCTTTTGCGATTCGAGCGGCCCGCAACTTGCGACCGTGCGTGCCGGAAACGTGTTTGGCGGCGGTGATTGGGGCGAGGATCGTCTGGTCCCCGATATCATTCGCGCTTGGGCCAAAGGCGAGCCGGTAGTCATTCGCAATCCCGCCAGCGTGCGGCCGTGGCAACATGTTCTTGAACCCGTCTCAGGCTATCTGAGCGTGGCCGAGAAGATGCTGACCGATGGTGCGCCTTATGCCGGGGCGTGGAATTTCGGCCCGGATGTGTCCAGTACCGTAGATGTGCGCCAGTTGGCTGACATGATCCAGCGCGCCTGGGGCGATGGAGCACCGATGTTCAGTTTCCCCGATCAGGCCCTCGACGCCCCGCATGAGGCCGGTATCCTGCGACTGGATAGCACCAAGGCTCAAACGCGCCTGAACTGGCGTCCTCAGTTGACGCTGCAAGGGGCCATCAACCTGACCGCAGATTGGTATAAAGCCCATGCTGCGGGGAAGAACATGGCACAGGTCACCGCGACACAGATCGAATACTTCGAAACCCTGACAACATCTGAAACACATGACGCGACCCCAGTCGCCGCACAATAAACTGCGTATTTTTAAGGAGTGCCTTTTATGAGAGTGAACTACGGGCAAACCGTCCACGGCCAGGAAGAGATCGACGCCGTTGTCGAGGTTCTGAAAACATCGACCCAAATGGGCCCTAAGGTGCGCGAGATGCAGGCCAAGGTTGCCAAGCTTTTTGCCAAGAACCACGGCATCATGACAAACTCAGGCTCGTCTGCAAATTATCTGGCGGTTGAGATTCTGGACCTGCCGGAAGGCAGTGAAGTCATTACGCCTGCCCTGACATTTGCGACGACCGTGGCGCCGTTAGTGCGCAAAGGTCTGATCCCGGCATTCGTGGATGCCGCAGTGGGTACCTACAACATCGATGTGGACCAGATCGAACGGATGATCACGCCGAACACGTCGGCCATGATGATCCCATCGCTGATTGGCAACCTACCGGACTGGCGCAAAATCCGCGAGTTGGCGGATGCGCATGGTCTGAAAGTGATCGAAGACAGCGCCGATACACTGGACGCGCAGATGGATGGCACCAGCACAGGCGTGTATTCCGATGTCTCGACCACCAGCTTCTATGGCAGCCACGTGATCAACGGGGCCGGCAATGGCGGAATGCTGTGTGTCAATGATGACGAACTGGCGCGCAAGGCGCTGCTGATGCGGTCTTGGGGGCGCAGTTCCTCCTTGTTTGTTGAATCTGAGGCGATTGAGAACCGGTTCAACGTGCAGCTGGACGGCATCGACTATGATGCCAAATTCCTGTTCGAAGCTCTGGGCTTCAACCTTGAGCCATCGGAAATCAGCGCCGCATTTGGCTTGGTGCAGTTGGGTAAATTGGGCAACAATATCCGTCTGCGGGAAGAGGCGTTTGCTGCACATCTGGAATTCTTCAAGCAATATGAAGAATGGTTCATCCTGCCCAATCAACTGCCGGGGTCGCGTACAGGCTGGCTGTCCTTCCCGGTTACGATCCGCGATGGCGCGCCCTTTACGCGTCGCGAGATGCAGATCTTCCTGGAAACCGCAGATATTCAGACCCGTCCGGTCTTTACCGGCAACATCCTTCGGCAACCGGCCATGAAGGGTGTTGAATACCGCACCGATCCTGCGGGTTACCCGGTCTCGGATGAGGTGATGCGCGGAGGTGTTCTGCTTGCCTGTCACCATGGTTTGACGCAAGCGCATATCGACTACATGCATGAAAAGCTGACAGAATTCCTGCGGCCTCATGTTGCCGGGCTCTCGCGGGAGGCGTCCTGATGCCACTGGCCCCGACTGAGGCGATCCGGGATCTGATCCGGGATGATTTCAAACAGGGCACCGGCCCTTGCGCTGTCAATGGCGCGGTGCCGGTCTTTGTGAACTATGAAACCTCGGTCATCGAGCCCCCCAAGCCCACGGATATCGAAGTGGAATCGCAGATTCACCGGCGCAGTTATCGCGGGCCGGTGAAGCTGTTGAAACGGCTGGCGTCACCTATCAAACAGGTGACATTGCGCAATGTGGATCGGTTTTTATCCGAGATTAAGGCGCTGAACCCAAACCCGCGCGTTTTGATCGTGGGGGGTGGCAGTGTCGGGCAGGGGATGGGGAAGCTCTACGAAGACCCCAGTGTTCAGATCTTTGCCTTCGACATCTACCAGTCGCCGAACATCCAGTTCGTTGCCGATGCCCATGACATCCCGATGCAGGATGACGTGTTTGATGGCGTGATCGTTCAGGCTGTTTTGGAACATGTGCTGGACCCCCGCCAAGTCGCGGCCGAGATTCATCGCGTGCTCAAACCCGGCGGGTTGATCTATGCGGAAACCCCGTTTCTGCAGCAGGTTCACGAAGGGGCCTATGACTTTACCCGCTTCACGGAAAGCGGCCACCGCTATCTGTTCCGCGCATTCGATCGGATCGACTCGGGTGCCAGCGCGGGGCCGGGGGTGCAGTTTATGTGGTCCGTCGATTATCTGTTCCGCGGCCTGTTCCGGTCACGTACGGCGGGCAAGATTGCCAAGCTTTGTGTCTTCTGGGCGCAATATCTGGATCGCTTGATCCCTGAACCCTATCGTGTTGACGGGGCCAGTGGCGTGTTTTTCCTTGGGCGTAAGTCCGATGCGGTCCTGCAACCGAAAGAGGCGGTCTCGCATTACCGGGGCGCGCAGTAGTTATGATGCGTGTGCTCATCACCGGCGCAAACGGCTTTATCGGTTCGCATCTGGTGCGGGCCTGCGTTGCTCGTGGGGATGAGGTGACCGCATTGGTCCGCCCGGGATCAGGCATTGATCGGTTGGCTGATGTGGCTGCGAATATTCATTTGGCTCGGGTAGCGTTGACCGACACTGCAGCAGTCGCGCGAGCGTTTCACGAGGCCCAGCCAGATCTGGTGTTTCACGCGGCTGCAAAAACCCGCATTCCGAATACTCCGGATCTGAGTGATGCGTCCGCTAGCCTGAGGGAAAATGTCGACAGCATTCTGTCAGTTTTGAGTGCTGCGGCGGAATGTGAATCACCCCCGGGTGCATTTGTACGTTTGGGCACGATTGCAGAATATGGGGACAACCCGGTTCCCTATCTCGAAACGCAGTGTGAAAAGCCGCGCGACAGCTATGGCACTTCGATGCTGACCGGCACAAAGTACCTTGAGATGTTGCAGCCTCGCCTGCCATTTCCTGCGGTGACGGCGCGCTTGTCGCTGACTTATGGCCCGGGTCAAACCGGGCAGCAGCTGGTGCCTTACCTGATTGAAAGCCTGCTAACCAACAAACCAGCCCAGATCGGTCGCCCCGAGGATGCGCGCGATTTGCTTTACATCGATGACGCCGTGCGCGGCCTGTTGATGCTGGGGTCTGACCCAAAGGCCGCGGGTCCGGTCGTCAATATCAGTACAGGTGTGGCGACAAAGGTACGGGATGTGGCCAAGATGGTGCAGGGCCTCTCGAACGCGCCTAAGGATTTGCTACAGTTTGGTTCTCCCACTGGTGCGCCAATCGATTTGATCAACCATCCCGGTCTGATGCAATCCAGCTATGACTGGGGGCCCGAATCCAATGTGCAGGATGGGCTGAAGCAGACGGTCGAATGGGCTATGCGCGCGCAGGCGACACTGACAGGATCGGTTTCATGACACTCGTTTCTATACTTATCCCGGCCTATAACGAAGAAGACAACGTGCGGACGGCTTATGACCGAGTCATTCAGGTGTTTGACGGGCTCGACGGGTATGAGCCTGAGATCATCTTTACCGACAACCATTCGGAAGATCGTACATTCGAGATCCTGTCCGAGATCGCCAAAGAGGACCCGCGCGTTCGTGTCATCCGATTTGCGCGAAACATGGGGTATCAGGCTTCGGTCCTGACGGCCTATCGTTCGGCCAACGGTGCCTGTGCGGTGCAGCTGGACTGTGACATGCAGGATCCGCCCGAGTTGATCCCGCAGATGCTAGATCTGTGGCGTCAGGGCAATCACGTGGTTTACGGCATTCGCCGCAGCCTGCCGGATGGCCCATTGGTGGCCTGGGCCCGGCGCGCCTTTTATGCGTTGATCGACATGATCAGCGATGATGATCTACCGCGCAATGCGGGTGAGTTTCGCCTGACCGACCGCCGCATTCTGGATGAGCTACGCCGGGTCGATGACCGCTCACCCTATGTTCGGGGCCTGATCAGCGGCATGGGTTTTAATCAGGTCGGATTTGAATATGACCGCGTGGCGCGTACCGCCGGGGAATCCAAATTTCCGTTCCGGGCGATGCTGTCTTTGGCCGTTGATGGGTTGATCAACCACTCGTTGTTGCCCCTGCGGCTGGCGTCGATGATCAGCCTGACGGTCGGTCTTTCGATGTTCCTGCTGATGGTGGGCTATCTGATTGCAAAGCTGGTTTTTGGTGCCGAATGGCCAGCTGGTTTTGCGACCACCACCATCTTGCTGCTGTTGTCGATGACGTTGAACGCCATGTTCCTGGGTATTTTGGGGGAGTATATCGGTCGTATCTTCCTGCAATCCAAAGACCTGAATCGCCCTATTGTCGAACATGAACTCAACAGACCCGGACCCAGCGATCAGCCTCTGACACAGCCTCTGCGCGAGACCGAAGAACCGCGCAAGAAGATGTCAGGATAGCACCGCGTGAAGATCCTAATCATTCAGGGTGGTTTCGGCGCTGGCGGAGCGGAGAAGATCGTATCGATTTTGGCCGCGCATCGTGCTGAGCGTGGGGATGAGGTTCACGTGGCTGGGCTGACTATGCCTCCTAGTGGTTCGTATTTCCCTTTTCCCGACGAGGTTACGCTTCACGTCGCACAAGCGGGTGGTGGACAATTGGATCGGTTGCGCCACATCCGATCAGTGATCCAGCAGGTTGCCCCAGATGTCATCATTAGCTTCCTGACCAAGATCAACGTGCTGACCTTGATTGCGACGCTGGATCGTGCGACCCCGGTGATCATATCCGAACGAAACAACCCGCGCGCGCAGACCGCCAATCCGGTCTGGCGTCATGCTCAGAACCTGCTGGCGCGGCGGGCCCGCGCGGTTGTGATGCAAACACAGCGCGCCAGCGAGGATTTGCCCCGCGCGATACAGCGCAAGGCGCGGATTATCGCAAACCCTTGCGCATTGCCCACCGGCGCGCGCGAACATCTGGGAACAGGATCGTCAAATCTTGTCGCGGTGGGGCGTCTGGATCACCAAAAAGGATTTGATCTGCTGCTTGATGCCATGCCGCAAATCCTGGCGGGCAATCCCGGTGCAAGACTGACCATCTATGGCGAAGGCCCCGCGCGCAAAGCGCTGGAGGCGCAGCGGGATAGGCTGCAGCTTGGAGATGTCGTCTCAATGCCAGGCTCAAGTGCTGCGCCGGGTGAATGGATGGACAATGCCGACATTCTGGTTTTCTCATCGCGTTATGAAGGGTTCCCCAATGTGCTGGCCGAAGCCACAGTCACGGGCTTGCCGCTAGTTTCGTTCGATTGCCCATATGGCCCGCGCGAGTTGATACGGCCCGAGGAAAACGGATTGCTGGTTCCGCCCGAGGATGTGGATGGTCTGGCGCAGGCCGTTCTGCGGCTGTCCTCATCGCCCGAGCTGTTGCAGAAGATGCGCGATGCGGATTTGGAAAGCAGGGTCTGGTTGGCCCCCGACAACATCCTTGCAGAGTGGGACGAAACAATTGACGATGTGGCCTAAGGCCAATTCTGCGCACTGACACAGCGAAGGTTTCTCCGGGGTGAGTTATTTCAGCACCAAATCAACCAAGACCAGCCTGATCGTCACATCGGCGGATCGGAGTGTGCCGTGTTGCAAACTGTGAATACAATGACAGCTGAACAAGACGCCCCGATGCGCAAGATCGCAGTTGTGGCCAATCTGACCTCGTCGCTGATCAATTTTCGCTATGATCTGCTGCGCGAGTTGTCGATGCGCGCCGAAGTGATCGCCTGCGGCCCGGAACGTCACGCGCCCAGTGAAGAAGCGTTGCGCGAGATCGGAGTGAAATTCGTACATTTCCCGTTGGCGCGCACCGGAATGAACCCGATCGCGGATCTGCAAACACTGCGCAGCTTGCGCCAGATCTTTGCCGATTTCGCGCCAGATACCGTTTTTGCCTATACGATGAAGCCGATCATCTATGGCTGTCTGGCTGCGCGTCTGGCTGGGGTTCCGCAGAAATACGCGATGTGCACAGGCCTGGGCTATGTGTTCAATGCGCAGAACACTAGCCTGAAACGTCGTGCCGTCCGTGCCTTGTCTGCCAATATGTACCGACTGTCCTTACGGGGTGTGGATGAGCTGTTGGTCTATAACACCGTTGACGAGCAGGAGTTCAAAGATCGTCGCATGGTCGGGCAGGGCACGCGGCTGAGCGTTGTGCCAGGGTCGGGCGTCAATCTTGATAAATACGCGCCATTTGATCCACCAGATGGCCCGCCAGTCTTTCTAATGATTTCGCGCCTGCTGAAGGAAAAGGGCGTTTTTGACTACGTCGAAGCTGCCCGGCTTTTGAAACGCGACTATCCGCAGGCGCGGTTCCAGTTGCTGGGCCCTATGGATGCCAATCCGGATTCTGTTGGGCAGAAAGAAATCGATCAATGGGAACGGGAAGGCGTGATCGAATATCTGGGCGAAACAGATGACGTCAGACCTTACCTGCGCAATTGTTCGGTCTTTGTGCTGCCGTCGGCCTATCGCGAAGGAATACCACGCACGATCCTCGAAGCGATGTCGACAGGGCGTGCGGTTGTAACGACAAACGCACCTGGATGCGCCGACCCGGTGATCGAAGCTGAGACCGGTTTTGTGGTTCCGATGCGTGATCCGCAATCGCTGAGCCAAGCGATGGCCCGTTTCTTGAGAAGCCCCGAGTTGATTCCGCAGATGGGGCAGGCCTCCCGCAGTCGGGCTGAGGCTGTCTTTGATGTCCGGCGTATCAACACTATTCTGCTGCGCAAAATGGGTCTTCTGAGACCGGATCAACAGCTTTACTCATCTTCCGAGTGAACATCTGACCTGCGCGTAAAGTCATGCGGTGTGCTGTAAATAGTTTATTATTTACAGAATGATAATCGGTTTTTTGGGGGAAAATCATCAAACCTACGGGATTCCCCTAATATCCGTGGCCCACAAGCTTTGGTAAGTTAGGTTCAACCTGAGATAAATACCGGTGGCGCCTTCGGGCACTATCACTCACTCGAAAAAATGACCAGCATTTGGGGTGCTGGTCATTTGCTTTATCAGGGGGTTGGATAGGGTTAGTTCGTCTGGCGATCGGGCATCTGATACCCGTATTGGCCAAGGTCCAGCCCTGTCAGTTCTTGCAAAGCTGCGTTGGACTCGGCAAAGGCCCCATCAAACTGTTCAGTAGCATATTTGGCCGTGCGCCGTTCGATCATAGTATCCAAAGCGGTTGGGAATAACCGGCTGAGTGGGCCACTGAGTTTGCCGAATCTACGGGATGCGTTCGGCAAAGGAACGAATGCTCCGGCGCTGAGCTGGTTTCGGCTGAGCGTCCGATTGACCACCCGCTGAAGCACCTGAAAACTTTGCGACCGTTTGGTGTTGGTACGGTCGAACTGCTTTTTTGGGGCTGCAACACCCAACCCACCACAAAGCTGCGATACAAACGCGTCCGAATCCCGGACGAATTGTTCATATGTCAGCCCGTGCACACGGTCTTCTCCGAACAGCGTTTGGTAATATTTGAACAGGCGATGGTAGTGATAGAATTCCGAGCTGAACATGGGCACGCGGCGCATCATTGGTTCGACCTGAGCGATGTATCGTTTGAACGATTTGTGCCCGCCATCTGTGATGTATTGGCTGTACATCGACAGAATGCTGGACAGTTGTTCGCGGAAGACGATCAGCACATGTGCATCCGGAAATGTCTTCTTCAGGCGGTCGGCGATCATCGGGCTGTCAAATCCGCCGGTCGCCGGATAGCCAGAAAATCGTTCGTGCGAGAACACGGCAACTTTTCCTGATCCGTGGGCAGTATCCAGAAAACCAGCGTATTGTTCACGAACGGCGTTCGGATCAAAAGTTAAGGGTTGCGGCAATACGAATCTGTTCGACAAGACATATTTTGGCTCACCCGGCGGGGTGGCAAACGGCCCATCAGTTGCCGAGAACAGCTGCTTTTGCAATGCAGATGTCGCGGTCTTATGGTACCCAATGTGTATGAGAATTTTTGCTTGTTCCATATGGTGTTAATCAATACCCAAACTCAAATCGTAACCAAACGCGTTCGCACCAAAAGGCAAGTCTTCAAGACTTTTCCCCTCTGCATTTACCGGCCCCTATTGTAAGCTCTCTTTGTGGAAAACGGGATTCCAAAAACAGGACTGGATTTCGTTATCAAACTTCGCTTTCGTAAAAGGATACAAGTCCAAAAAACAAAATGATAGAATAAGTAGTAGTTTGGAATCGCCAAAATTTGAAATTTAATGAGTGACGAAAGGTATTTGACCTGAGACGAGTGCCAAGGTTGTTTTGCACCATGTTAAGTTCAGGTGCCCGGGGCGACACCCGGAAGGAACATCCATCAAGACCATGATCCGTTTTGACGCCAAATCCCTGATCGGGCGGCTTGCAAAGAACATGTCCTGGCTGTTCTTGTCCCAGATACTCATCGCGGTGTTTGGGCTGCTGACTCTGATCATCACCGCGCGCGCGGTCGGCCCTGCTGCGGTGGGGATTTTGGCTTTGGTTGATGCTTACGTGCAGGTTCTTGACCGGCTGTGTCGGCTGGAACCGTGGCAGGCCGTGATCAAGTACGGCAGCGACGCGCTGACCGAGGAGGATACAAACCGCTTTGCACATCTGATCAAACTGTCGGTTGTCATAGATATTCTTGGAGGCCTTCTGGCAGGCGCGGTCGCCATCTTGCTTGCACCGTTTCTCGCCCCGCTGATCGGCCTGCCCGAAGACGGCGGTTCAACCTATATCGTTCTTGTAGCCTTGGGATTGTTCCTGTCGCTGCGGCCCACCGGTATTGCAGTGTTGCGCGTTCATGACCGGTTTGATCTGCTGGCTGTGTCAGACATGGTGGTCGCCGGTTTGCGCCTTGTGGGCACGATCATTGTGTTCCTGCTGGATCTGGGACTTTGGGCGTTTCTGGCTCTGATGCTGATGCATCAGGTTTTGACTGGCCTTGTTGCCTTCTGCCTTGCGCTGCGTGAACTGAAACGGCGGGGGGTACACAGCTTTATGCGGTTGAGCCTCAGAACTGCGCTAAAGCAGAATCCCCGGTTCCTGCGGTTTTTGTGGAATTCGAACTTCAACGTGGTGCTACGGCAATCGACCCAACGGCTTGACGTGCTTGTCGTGGGGGCGCTGCTGGATGTTACCTCGGTTGGTTTCTATCAAGTCGGCAAACGTATCATGACGAATATCGTGCGTATCGGCGGCCCGATCCGACAGGTCCTGTACCCTGAGATGACGCGGCTTTGGTCCGCACAGGAGTTCACCAAGTTCTGGAAACTTGTGCGCTACGTCTCGCTGGTGATGTTGAGCGTTTCGTTGCTGATTTCGATCCCGCTGGCGTGGAAAATGTCTGATCTCGCGGTCTTGCTGTTCGGGGCGGAATTTGCGGGCGCTGCTCCGGTTATGACAATTCTGATGTTTGCGGCGGTGATCTATCTGGGCGGGTTGTCGTTAAATCCAACCATGCTGAGCATGGGGCTGGATCGGGCATTGGTGCGGACAACAATGGTGGCGACCGGAATATTTGCGCTGTCGTTCATACCGTTGCTTTATGTTTTGGGAATCGAGGGTGTCGCCCTGTCCCATGTGGTTTTCAACATCGTCTGGACGACGGGATGCATCTTTGCCATCCGGTCACATCTGGCGCGGCAATAGGGGATCGCCAACATACTAAGAAACCACGTTTGAATACCCCGCATTTACCAGTGATTTAAGATTAACGAGAAGACAAATGACCAAACGAATCCTGTTTCCTTTTGAAGGGGACACCGTCATCGGTGGAAGCCATGTCTCGGCCATGAAGCTGGCCGCAGGCTTGGACCGATCAATATACGAACCCTATATTATTGTGCACTATCAGGATGGTCTGGCGGGGGATTACGCCAAATCACTAGGACTGGGCTATGAGGTGCTCAAACAGCCTGCTCTCATGTCGCCGGGACAAATCAAATATGACGGGGATTGCGGGCCCGTGAAGTATTTGATGTCCAGCGTCCCGGGATTCATCTCGGTTCTGAACCGGATCAAACCGGATATCGTCCATACGAACGAAGGCCGCATGCATTCAAACTGGGTGCTGCCGACGAAACTGTCAGGTCGTAAGCATATCTGGCATCACCGGCAGGACCCGACCGCTTTTGGGATCAACAAGCTGGCCCCGATGCTGTCGGATCATATCATCAGCGTTTCTCATTTTTCGAAACCCAGCAAGCCGGTGCGGTCGGTGGATAAGAAGTTCAGCGTAATCCGTAGCCCGTTCGATTTTAATCCCAACCCGCCCGATCCCGCGCAAGCACGGCAGGACGTGTTGGCCGAACTGAACCTCCCGTCCGAGGCGCTATTGCTGGGGTATTTCGGAAATTACGTTCCGCGCAAACGCCCTGATCATTTTGTCAAAGCGGTCGCTGCAATTCAAAAGGCCATGCCCGATGTGCCGGTGCACGGCCTGCTGTTTGGCAGCGTCGGCGAGCGGGGCGGTGAATTGGAGAAAACCTGCAAAGACCTGGCATCCGAGGCTTGGATGGATAGCCAGATTCACTTCATGGGCTTCCGTCAGCCGATCGACGGTTACATGGCCGCGATGGACGCCAATCTGGTCACAGCATTGGATGAACCCTTTGGGCGCACATTGATTGAAACCATGTATCTAGGCACCCCTGTGGTGGCCACGCGGCACGGCGGCAATGTTGAGGCAATTATTGAAGGTGAGAACGGATTTCTTGTTGATCCATTCGACGCCGAGGCCTTTGTTGAACCCGTCAAACGGATGCATAATGACAGAGCGTTGAAGGAGCGGATCATCGACGCCGGTCAGCGCTATGCCCGAGAGAATTTCGGGATGGCCATTCACATTGACGGTGTGTGCAAAATCTACGACCAGCTTCTGGGCTGAGCCTGCACTGCACCCAAAGTCAGTCTTTGGGTGCGTTTGTCTGAGTGACACCCGGGAACTGCAGATAGGACAGGCGCCGAATCTCGCGCCGTCCGCGCGCCAATGAATCCAGGATCAAGGCGCAGACAACCGACAACATTGCAGCCACAAACCCCGCTACCGCCACAATCAGAGATGGGAACCTGCTGACGATCCCCGTTTGCAGGAACTCGTTCAAGACCGATAGGAACACTGACAACGATGGAAGAAAGAAGATCAAAGCCAGCGACATGAAAAAGACCATCGGCTTTTCTTCTTTGATCAACAGGCTGATCATCTTGAGAATACGCCAGCCATCCTTGAAGGTTGAAAGCTTCGAGGTTGATTCCGGCAGGCGCGAGAAATAGCTCGTCTGAACTTCGCCGATGGGCATGCGCATCTGCATGGCGTGGACCGTCAGTTCCGTTTCAATCTCAAATCCGTTCGACAGGGCCGGGAAGCTTTTGACAAAGCGGCGGCTGAACACGCGATAGCCTGACAGCAAATCGTTGATCTTGTCGCTGAAGAAGAACTTAACCAAGCCGGTAAACAGCGCGTTGCCGAACTTGTGGCCACGCCGATAGGCCTCGGTTTCTTTGTTCACGCGCGCACCGTTCACCATATCTAGGTTCTGCGACACCAGAAGTTGGACAAGCTGGGGCGCGGCGGCGCTGTCATAGGTCGCATCTCCATCGGCCATCACATAAACATCAGCCTCGACATCCGCGAACATCCGGCGGACGACATTGCCTTTGCCCTGCAGATTTTCGGTGCGAACCACGGCACCCGCCTCACGCGCGACCTGCGAGGTGTTGTCGGTTGAGTTATTGTCAAAAACATAGATGGTCGCGTCTGGCAAAGATGCCCGAAACTGCGCGATGGTTTCGCCAATGGCGACTGCCTCGTTATAGCAGGGCAGGATCACCGCAATCTCAAGCCCTTGCTGCCAGAGCGCTTCGTCGGTGCCAACTTCATGTTCGGCTTTCGTCATAAGCATGACGCGCCCCTCAGCTTAGTTAAGTTGAGGAAGTGTAACCGCAGGGCAGGCCGGTCGGCACGTCGTTAATTGCCTAACGTGTTCAAAAGAGTTCCATCTGTTGTACGGATGACCTCTGTCAGGTTCAGTTCTTGCGTTAACTCGTCCTGAGTGGGTAGGTAGAACCGCCATGTCACATCATCGAAATAAGCAACGACAGCTGTTCCATTTGCCAAACCTTCCCGCATTTCACCTAGCGTTTTGGCATAGGGCCGCTCGGGGATTTCGAACCCCGTGCGTCGGTTGAATTTCATTGGTAACCAGGTGGTTTTGTATCCCGTGACCAGATGAACCACGTCCGGGGCATTGGAATACACAAATGTTTCGGGGTCCAGTTTGCCAATCTCAGCCGCCAGCGGCGATTGATACCATTTTGGACCTGCGAAAAAGATGCCCTCTTCCCGAAACTCGGTAATCAGATTTCCGGTTCTGGCTATGTTTGAGATCAGAACCAACGCGCCGAGCCCTAACAGGGCCAGCCCGGTCCAGCGCTGCAAGCCGTCGCCCGCCGCAAAGCGCGCACAGTATTGCGCGCCCATGATGATCAGCAGCACATAGACCGGCGCAAAATACGAAGGTTTCAAAGGTAGATTTGGCTCGATCAAGATCGACAACAGCAGCAATGCGAAATGACCGAAGATGTAAACAGTCGCCAACAGTGGAAACGCGGCAAACCGGTCATCCGCATCCGGCGCGCGCCTGACCACACGGGTCATGGTTTCGTGCCAGACAATCCAGATCAGCAGACCGATCAGAACCAGGCTGACAGCGATCTTCAGGATATCGGGCACCACATTCGGGAAGAACGACACCCAGATCGAGTTTGCGCCCTGTATCAGAATGGCCCATGTTGCGTTGCCCAGAAACGCAAACTCTCGCCCAAGTCCCGATCCACCGGCTGCGGCTTCGATGTATGACCACAGCATCAGCGGGGCGATCACCGCGGCCAGAAAGGCTCCGGCATGCAGCAAGCGGGTTTTTATACCCTGTGGTCCCAGAAAAAGGGGTGTCAAAACCCCCACGACCCAAATAGGCGCGCCATTGAAACGGGTCAGGAACACCAGAACCGACACAAGCCCGGCCAGGATTAGAAACCGCACAGCACCTGTACCGGCATAGACGCTCAACAACGCCAGTGTCAGCAGCATCAAAAAGATGAACATTCCTTCGGACAGGACGGTCACATGTAGTTCAAAAACCAAAGGAGACGTTACGATCAAAAGCGCCGCAAAGCCCGCGATCAACCGGGACGCCCCCAACCCGCGCGCGAGCGCAAATGTCATCAACGCGTTCAGGCACAGAAAAGACAGGTTGACCACGGTGGCCGCAGTCAGCGGGCCCATTCCAAGGCTTTCGACGATATCGATTGCCCAGATGTATCCTGGCGAATGCCCCTGAAAATAGAATGGAAAGCCAAGGTATGAGGCCGAATCCGGACGGACTCCGATACCCCACGGGGTCGCGGCAAAGAACAATACCACCGCAAGCAGCACTATCACTGCGCACCACATGAGATCGGGTTTTTCTACATGAATAGTATCGGCCGTTCTCATTGCCGGCCTCCCTTGATACGTGCTGAACACAGACTCATTACTCTTCATCACAATACTCGGAATTGAACTGTTTGTCCGGATGCCCGAACTTAGATACCTTCAACCGTCGATAATCTCGTAAAACGTGTTTCCTGCTACAAAACCATCCAGCCCGACCTGCCTCGCATAATGCGCCAGATCGCTGGAGGTGTTGATAAACCCGGAGTTTCGGAAGTTCAGTGAAGTATTGCACAGAACTCCGGTGCCCGAGATCGATTTGAACTCGGCCAGCAGGTCATAGAAAAACGCGTTCTGGTCACGCCGAACGGTCTGCACGCGGGCCGAGCCGTCCACATGTGTTACAGCTGCCAAATTCGGATCGGTCACCTGATGAAAGCTAAGCATATAGGGCGAAGGGCCTTTCATCGCGAAATGCAGCGCGGCGTCTTCTTCCATGCAAGACGGGGCAACGGGGCTGTTTTCTGCGCGTCCCTTGATCCGGTTCAACCTGGCGCGCGTCTCTGCTTTGAACGGGGCCGCGAGTATCGACCGATTGCCTAACGCGCGTGGGCCGATTTCACAATTGCCGCGCGTCCATCCAATGATTTTTCCGTCGTAAAGTGCTTGCGCGACGGTCTTGAGGTTCAGTTCCGAGGCCTTCAGCCCCTCCAACTCAACCTTGTCGTCAGTGAAAGACTGACCAGCATAGACAGACCATTCCAGTTTGGCTTGCCCCGTATAGTGTCGCATTGCATCGACAGCCGTACCAATTGCACATCCCGAATCCCCTGTGGTGGGCGGTACAAACACTTCTCGGAACAGGCCGCTGTTCTCCCATTGTGCATTCCAGTTCCCATTCAGGCCGCAGCCGCCGGCGATCAACAGCGGCAAACCCTCTTGCAGGTTTACTTCCGCGAACTGATGAAAACGCGAGAATATGGCGTCTGAAAGTTTGGTTGCCAGATTCTTGAGCCTCTGACTGTCAGTACCGATATTGAAAAACGGCGAGTTTACGAATGAGCTTTTGCGCAACGGGTGCGTGGTTAGGTCGACTGACAGGATCTGATCGATCAACGCCTGTTCATCTTCGTCCACCGGACCAGCCGCGCCAAAGGCGCAAGCGGCCATCAGGCGACCTGGGTCCGACGGGCGCATCTCACCGCCCGAAATCGGAAACTCGGGATCGGCGAGAGCATAGAGGAACGCGAACCGGCTGCCTGGTGCGGTCATCACTTGGCCCCGATGATGAATGTTCAGATTGCGGTCGATTTCATAGAAATCGCCTAAGGCGCCTTCCCACAAAAGCACGTAGCAGGGCTCACCCTGTGCAAAGGGTGACAGCGCATAGCTGCACCAGATATGAGCCCGTTCATGCGTGGATGAGTAGTAGTCGACCGTTTTACCAAAGAAGGTACGTTTGCCCACGCTTTCCGAGCCCTGGCCGATGCCGAAGTACCCCGCACCAGAGGTGGTGACATGATCCATTCCGCTGCTGGACCAGCCACTGAGAGCCAAAATCTCTGGCAGATCCTTGAACCACAGCCCCGCATCAATGAACGTATCCGGGGTCACCGGCGTGTATCGGGGAAAGCTGTTCTTTTCGGCCTCATACGAGAACAACAGGCTTTTGTTCGTACAATCGATTCCCGCCACGGTGCCGTCATGGCCAGATTTGAACGACAGAATCTTCATCCCTTGCACCTCGTAAATCGGGTCGGTATCTCATTCATCAGGATGCGCCGCCTTTACAGGCAGTATTCGGGCTATCCCCGTCATAACAGTTTGTTCTTGCTGCGCTCTTGCCATGATCCCGCAAAATCGAACGGGCTGAAACATTGGCGAGATTGGAACATACGCAAACCTGAAAATCGAAAACCAAACCAAATGCCAAACTCAACGGCTGCAACCTAACAGACCGAACAGGGGTGTTGTAAACACTCTTTTCCGAGGGCGTGGTGTTTGATCCTGTGAGGGTGGAAATCGTAAACGGATTCGACAAAACCAGGGGATTGTTCGCAGTTCAAAACCAGTCAGCGCAAAGAGACATCTGCAGCGGATTGCACAATACCTCAGACAAATACGTTGATTTTCAGACCGTTCAGCCAGTTTCCGTAGACTTGCGTAATTTCTGTGGCGCTTGTGTGATCTACATCCTTGCACAGCGAATGCGAAGGCCGTTACGGTGTGCGCGTTGACGGCAGTTTATTTGGCCAAGGGTGTTTTAGGTTATGTCAGTAATTTTGGGTTTGGCAACGATGAACAACAGCGCAGCGGCGTTGTTTGTAGACGGAAAACTGGTTGCCGCGGTTGAAGAAGAGCGTCTGACTCGGGTCAAGAACGACGGTGCTTTTCCCCATCATGCAATCTCGGAAGTGCTTCGGATCGGTGGTCTGAAATTCGCAGATATCGACGAGGTCGCCGTGTATTGGCAGCCCTGGCGCATGGCCGGGCGCGGAATGGGCACGGTCCGCAAGATTTTGCAAAGCCCATCGGCGGCCAAAGGCGTGACAACGCGAATCGGCGCGTTGTTCTCGTCAGGCAGTGGCGGAGAAACGCCGCAGGACAGCGGCTGGATGGACCTGTTCAAAATCCGCAAGATTCTGACTTCGGAACACGGGCCTTGTGATTTCAAACTGCATTATATCAATCACCACTTGACCCATCAGTTGTACGCCGAAGCGATGCGCGATTGGGACAGTTTTGTATCGCTGTCTTACGATGGTGGCGGCGAAGAAAGCTCGACCATTGTCACCACGATGCGCCATGGCAAGCGCGAGCAGATCGCCGATCACCGCTGGCCAAATTCTCTGGGTCACTTCTATTCCGCTTTCACCGGCTTTCTGGGCTTTAAGATGCTGGAAGGCGAATACAAGATGATGGGGCTGGCCCCCTATGGCAAACCCATTTACCGCGATGCGATCTTGAAAGAGATCCTGCTGTTAGAAGACAATGGCGGCTACCGGGTGAACACCACGTTGTGCGACTATCACTCGGCCCTGCGCGGTGTCTTTCATCCCCGTTTGGAAGAGCTGTTCGGCAAGGCGCGCGAGCCCGGAACCGTGCCAAATGAACGCCATATCGATCTGGCCGCGTCGGTTCAGGCCGCGTTTGAGGACGCATTGCACCACGTGCTGGAGCCGGTCCGCAAAGCTAATCCTGACCTGCGCAAACTTGTTATCTCCGGCGGCTGCGCGCTGAACGTGACGGCAAATGGCACATTAATTTCGAACGGGACGTTTGATGAGATTATCATTCCGCCTGCACCACATGATGCCGGTTGCGCCGTCGGCGCGGCGCTGGCCTGTATTCCGCATGATCAGGTCGATATGGCCTCAGTCCGCAACCCCTATCTGGGTGCTGAATGGGACGAGGCGTCGATCACCATGGCGTTGAATGACTATTGTGCGCAGCCACAAACTGCGCTGCCGCAGGATGAGCTGATCGAAAAGGTTTCGGACCTGCTGGCCGATGGCAAGATTATCGCCTGGTTCCAGGGCCGGGCCGAGTTTGGCCCGAGGGCACTGGGCACTAGATCGTTCCTGGCCGATCCCCGGCAGGACAGCATCCGCGATGACATCAACGCCAAGATCAAGAAGCGCGAGCATTTCCGACCCTTTGCACCCAGCGTCGCGGAAGAGGCTGCGGCGGACTTTTTTGAGATCGACCAAACCAGCCCTTACATGAACATCGTTGCCCGCGTGCGCGATGACCGGGCAAAAGACATCCCGGCCATCACCCATACGGATCAGACAGCGCGCGTGCATTCGGTTTCGCCAACAGCCAACCCGATCTACCACGCCTTGCTGACGAAGTTCGGTAAAAAGACCGGAGTGCCGGTCCTGCTGAACACTTCGTTCAACATTCAGGAACCGATCGTCTATTCGCCGCTTAATGCCTGTGCGACTTTTGCGGCCTCTGGCGTAGATGCGCTGGTCATCGGGGATTTCGTTGTGCTGCGCGAGGCATTGAAAGAGGAAAGCCCTAGCAAAGCAGTGGCGTGACCACGTGTATCTGAGCATTGATTTCGAGGATTTCGCCCACGACCTGAAGCGCGATCTTGGTATCTGGGAAACCGGTCCATTGCGCGCAGAGGCCCTGTGGCAGAGCCATGAACTGATTGACGGCTTCTTACAGGAAAACGGTGGTCCCGACGGACGCAAGGCCACTTTTTTCTGCACAGGCGTAGTCGCCGAACGCGCCCCGGACCTGATTGCACATATTGCGGGGCAGGGGCATGAAATTGCCTGCCATTATCACTATCACGACAGCATGAACCGGCAGTCGGCGCAAACCGTCGACGCCATGCTGGCGCGTGCGAAAGATCAACTGCAAACGGCGGCGAATGCTCCTGTTAAAGGGTTTCGCGCACCGAAGTTCCATGTGAACCGCGAGACGCCCGAGCAATACCAGTTGATCGAGCGGCATTTCGACTATGACAGTTCGTCTTTCTTTGGGTCCCCGGATCAATGTCGGGACTTTGCGGATAAGATGCGACTGTCAACGCTGCATGTGTTGCCGCTGTTTTCCTCGCAATACAGGGGAAGGGGGCCGCAGATACGTCTGGGCGGAACTTACCTGAAACTCGCACCAGATAATGTGGCCAGGGATCTGATTGAACAGGCTAAATCCAACGGGTTGGCCCCACATATCTATCTGCATCCGTATGAGATATCAGGCCATCAGGCGTTTCGCGTATCACGACAGGAACTGGCCGCCTTGGGGGCGAAAACTGCTGCCTATTGGGGACTTCGGCAAAATCAGTGGCTGCGGTTGGGTGGCAAGCGGTTGTTGCGCAAGATTGCCCGGCTGTTGCCTCCCGAAGGGCTATCCGGTCGATTGGACCAACTGATCCCCCAATAAAAAAGGGCCGATCAAAGGATCGGCCCAGTTTGTTCGGATGAACCGAGGGTTAGTTCGAAGCTGAATTCAGCTTCTCGTTCTGCTCACGCAGAGAATCCGAAATAATCGCATACCATTCGCCGGACTGACGCATTTCGTTCAGACCTTTGTTCATCATTGCGATGTATTCACGGGCAAACGGGTTGCTGCGATGCGCCAGGAAGGCCATTGACGACAGTGTCGAAACGAACGGGTTTTCGACAATGTCATTCGAGCCAAGGCCCATGTCGTTCATGGTAGATGCGAACAGGTCGACCTCAAACGCGGCCACATCAGCAGAACCGGTCAAGACCGCATCCAGACACTCACGCGCCGAATTGGGATGGACCAAAGTCAAGTTGTCGCTGTTCAGACCAACTTCTTCCAGAACAACCATGCTCCAGCCCGCCATACGGCAGAGCGTTGCGCCCTCTAGATCTTTGAAATCCGTCGCACTTGCATATTCGCTATCAGGCAGGGTGAAGAAACCGCCAACGATGTCATACACCGGAACCGATGCGACAAACTGTGTGCAGCGGGCCTCGGTGGCTGCTGACCATTCATAGGTGCGGTTGGTACAGTCAGGTACGGTCCAGGCAATAGAAATGTCAAACGCGCCAAGAGGCAACAGTGTGTCCAGGTGCGAGGACCAATCATCCACGAAGCTGACCGAATATTCACGGCTGTTCCCTGCACGCTGCAGGCTGGTGGTGGCCAGACGGGTCATGATGCCGCCGCCGCTCAGGTTTTCAGTGGTGAACGGCTCCCACCCGTTACCCGCGACCATCTTGATCGGTGGGGCATAGACATTCGAGCGTTTTACGCTCGCAGCACGCTGTTCTTCTGCCGCGATGATGTCCTGCGCGGACTGGCCGTTTGGCAGGCTACCATCTTCACAAGGCAGGGCCAGAACAATACCGGGCTCAAGATCGTTTGGGTTGCTGATGATGTTGCGGTTCGCGTTGAAGATCGGCTGGTAGTTTGACGTGCCATATGCCGCGATCGCGATGGTCGCCATCGTGTCGCCATCCGAAACGGTATAGTTCGTACAGGCCTGCTGCGCGGCTGCTGCACCAGCGCTTAGTGCAGTGACGGCAGTGGCCGACATCACCACTTTTTTAATATTGAGTTCAAACATGTCCACTTCCTCCAGACTTGTAGGTTTCTTAGGCCGTGCTGGGCCTTATCCATTTTCCATTTGATGTCGCAGAGCGGTCGACACGATATCGCGCCACTCTCCGGATTGCTGCATGATTGCCAGTCCCTGATTTAGCGTCTCAAGGATCGCTTCCCCATCAGGGTTATCTTTATGGGTCATGACGTTAAGCGACTTTACCGCCGCTAGGTTGGGGTTCTCGATAATGCGGTGCTCGTATCCCAAACGCGAGATCGCCTCGACCGCCAGATGGGCCTCGATGGCAACGATATCGGCGCGGCCTTCGATCACGGCGTGAAAGCAATCATCGGGGTCGACCGGGCGCAACAGGGTGATAACCGGCTCGTACAGGCTGACCGCATCCATATGCGACAGCGACCAGCCTTCGGGGCGGCAGATCGTCGTCCCGGCAAAATCCGCATAGCTCAGTGTTTGTTCATAGCCCGAACCTTCGCGCGCGAAGAATGAATCCACAACTTCATAAAACGGGTTTGAGAAGTTGTAGGTTTCGCACCGGTTCCGATCGCTTTCAGACAAGGCTTCTGCCTGTTCGCAATTTGGGCGCGACCATGGGAACGTGCCATCAAACGCCAACGTTGGCATCAACAGGTCCAGATGAGAGGACCAGTCGTTCACGAACTGGATTTTGTAACCCTGTTCAGGTGCGGCGCGCAACATCGCGGTTTCTACCAGGTGGGTGTATAGCCCGCGGTTTGGCAGCGATTCATCCGTGAAGGGCATGAAACCACCGCCCGTGATCAGCAGAAGCTGCCGGTCGCGGATCTCGGGCCGTTCACCGGTTTGTGCCTGACGGATCAACGCCGCACCTTCGGCGCGCGCCGCTTCGATCTCATCTTTAGCCGCAGCCTTTGCGGCAATCACTGCATCTTCACTGGCTTTTTGGGCTTCGGCTTCAGCGGCGGCCACCCGTGCCTCGGCGTCTGCAATCGCTTTTGCGGCGCGTTCTTCCGCCGCTTTTACAAGCTCAGCCGCCATTTCAGTCGCCAGACGCCCTTCTTCGGTGTCCACAAGGACCGAGGTGCGGCCGATATCTTCAAGACATGGCATTGTAAGCACATCACCAACACGGATGATGTTGGGGTTAGATCCGATTACATCACGGTTGGCATCATAGATGACGCGGAAATCCTCGGTCGAATAGACCTGAATAGACAACTCACGCAGGCTGTCGCCGCGCTGGATTTCATAGGTTGAACACGCTTCTTGCGCCCAGGCCGAGCCAGTGGCAGCGGCAAGTGCAAGGCTTGATATGATAAGGTGCTTTCTCATGGTCTGGTTGCTTTGCCTGTTATGATTTGTTTGGTTTCGCGACCGCGATTGTCAGGTTGTCCTGATCGGGTTTTGCCTTGGCCAAAACGGCCTGCAGCAAGGCATCGGCGATCTCTTGCGCCAACGCGTTCTGGTTTTCAGCCAGCACATCCTGGATTTCGCTGTCTGAAAGGGTCTGCAACCCATCGCTGCCGAGGACAACGATGTCAGCCGCAGATAGGTTCAGCGGCTCTTCGGGGCAGTCGACCTTTGGGATTGCACCGCCCATAACGACCGACGTCAGCTGATTTCGATCCGGATGCGCACGGGCCTGTTCTTCAGTCAGGGTCCCCTGCGCAACTTGTGCGTCAATCGCAGGTGCCATCGAATGATCTTCGTTCATCTGTGATAGCGCGCCGTCCCGGAACAGATAGAACGGGCTGTCACCGATCGAAATCCAGTAGACGCGATGGCCCAGCAAAAGCACACCCAGTAGCGTTGAGCCCATGTTAAAGCCCAAGCCCTGTTCTTCGTTGTGGCTGGCAATGGATGCATTGGCCTGCATCGCAGCAAGCGGCAGCGCATCAACAAGTGAGCGTTCTGACAGCGTTTCGACATCCAGCTCATCATCCAGCGCATCGCGCCAGGCATTGATCACCAGCTCCGAGGCAACCTCACCCGCCTCGTGACCGCCCATGCCATCGGCGACTGCAATATAGCCCGCATCGACTGCATCGAAGGTCCGCGCGGCGACGGCATCTTCCTGCGAGTCGCGCTGACCCTGATTCAGGATCAGGGCAATGTCATATGCCGGAGTCGCCAACATCAGTTACGAATCCCGCCAGTCAAAGCCGTCATCACAGAAGGACATGAAGCGGATCGAGGTTTCGCTGATACGGATCAGATCACCGTTGGTCAGGGCGATGGTGCTAAGTACGGGTTTGCCGTTCAGACGCACCAGGTTCGCCTTGCCACCGTGACCCAGATAGCATTTGCGATCCTCCGGGTCATAGGCGATCACCGCGTGGTTTTCGCGAGAGATGCCCGTGTCGCCGAAATCTAGCTGGATCGCCTGATCGTCGTTCCGGCCGATTTGCATCAGGCCTTCGGTCAGAGTTATGCTGGCCCCGCGGCCAGGTCCGGCAGTGACGACCAACCAGCCAACCGGGAAGGTTTCCTGCGCGGTTTCCGTCTTGGAGACGGGCTCGGCAGCTTCCATCATGTCCTGAACATGGGTATCAGCGCGCTCGAAACCCAGGAAGGTTGTTTTCACACGCGCCCGGCGATCCGTGGCAGGCGCAGCGGCGGGTGTTGGTGCAGACTCTTCAACCTCTTCTGCTGGCGCCGCGTCTTCGATTGGCGCTGCTGGAGCCGGTTCTTCAGCCTCTGCGGTGGGTGCTTCGGGCGTCTCATCGACCACGCCCACGCTGTCCTCGGTGCCAAGGCGCAGCGTTACAACCGGATCGTCTTCGGCAGGGGCTTCTGGGGATGACTCGACATTCTGTGTGTCTGTCTGATGGTCTTCTTGAAGCGGTTGCTCGACAGGTTCTTCGGCCACGTCTTCAGGCGTTTCAACTGCAGCCTCTTCGGCGAAGTCCGGCATCTTTTCTTCCGGCATCAACTCATCCGATTCCTCGTAGGTTTCGGATGTCGCGTTGCCGCCAGCCAAAGCTTGGCGCAATGCGTTGAAATCGGCGATGGGTTCCGCAGTCTCCTCGGCAGGTGCCACGCTTTCGGCAGCGTCTTTTTCTTCTGTTTTGCCCGCGCCTTCTAGAAGCCGGCTCAGAGGGCTTTTGTATTTGAACATGGCGTCGACACCTTTATTTGAACGGCACACAACTTATGCGCCTTGGGACCACAACTTACCTCTGCGCGGTGGGCACATCGGCACTTATCATTTTGGAAAACCACTAGAACTTGTAACTCTCTGCGACGGTCCGGCCCCCGTCAGAATGGACTTTTTCAAATGCCATCCTCAGCAAACACAACACTGGCAGATCACCTGGGAACCGGTCTGATCACTCCTGCTCAAGCTGCATCGTTGCAGCTGTTTCAACCCCGCCGCGCAATACAGTGAAGCGCGCTATGGGTTTATTTTCGGACACAAGCGCAGCAAGCGTTTCATCCAAGCTTTCTGCGGTGTTCAGATTTGTTGCGGTTTGGGCTTCGCTCAGCAACACATCTCCGTCACTTAGATCGCCGGCCGAATCTGAGGGCACGTTGGATACAACGGTTTGCCATCCGTCCGCTCCATCGCTACGCACAGTGAATTCATACCCATTCTGCAGCCCGAGGGCACGGATTGCGGGCAGAGCCATCAAGCCATTCTGGACACGGGTTTCACCCCGCAGGCGATACCGTGCTGCGACGCGGATGTATCCGTCGGGATCAACATTGAAGCCGTCCAGAACCTGGCCCGCAAAAGATGCGTCAGAGCGGATTTGGTCACCGTTCAGTGTGAACATCGTTGCGCCACGCTGGATCCAGTCACCAATAACCGACATGTCCTGACCCGGATTTACGGCGGTTACAGCAAACGTGTCTCCGGTAACCGCACGACGGCGCGAAACCGAGAACGGGATGTCAACATCCCAATGCGCGAAGGCAACCTGATCCTCAGCAAGCACACCAGGAATCGTCGGCTCTGCCGAGGCTGAAACTTCGGCCGAAGCTTCAGGTTCAACGGTCGCCACCTCTGTGTCAGTCGCGTCAGCTTCGGCTGTAACCTCTTCTGCAACGTCGGTATTCGGTTCTGCGGCGGCTGCTTCTGTGGCAGCCGGTTCCGCAGGAACGGAGGTTGCCTGCTCGACAGGCGCCTCTGAAGTCTCTTCCACCGAAGGTTCCGCGGTGGTTTCCAGTGCAACAACAGCGGTCTTTGCTGCTTGCGTCTCGGGCTCTGCCACTGAGGCTGTTGCCGTCGTTTGGGGCGCTTTGTCGCCACCGGACACAACGAAGTATCCACCCGCGGCTATGGCCAGGGCCACAACTGCTACACCTGCAAGCAGTTTGCCGTTGCCGCCCGACCCGCTTTGCACAACGGTATCCACGGCGATCGGAGCGTCTTCCTTTGTGGTAAACTTGGCTAGTTCGTCTTCTTTTTTGTCTTCATTGCCAAGTGCGATGTCAGAGTTGCCAGCCAGCAGCGCGGTCACAACGGCTTCGGCGTTCTCGGTCTCTGCTTTGATCCGCTCTTTCTCTTCTTCTTTGTCCTTGCGATCCATGCCCACGATCACTGAAACTGGGCGATAGGCAAATGTGTCAAACATAACACCTGGGCCACGGAACATCCGCAGCCAATCCAGGGCGGTTTGCAAACGATCCGTTGCGTGGACTTCCATCGCTTTGTCGATCGCTTCCAAAAAGCCTTCGGGATAACCTTCAAACCGAGCGGTCAGTGGTTCATAGGGGTCGTCCTGACCATTGTTGAATGCGCTTAGACGAGACTGGCCATCGACCGGGCGTTCCCCGCTAATCGCGTGGTAGAGCGTAGCAGCCAGAACGTAGAGGTCACTGCTTGGGTCCTGCTCGGCCCCGCGCACGTAGAATTCATGCGGCGAATACCCGTCTTTGATCACCCGCAGGGTCAACAGGGCAGCGGATTTGTTTGCCGCTTGTTCGCGGGCCGCGCCAAAGTCGATCAGGACCGGATCACCGTTTTCGTCGATCAGGATATTGTCGGGCGAAATATCCCGGTGCAGCATGCCGCTTTGGTGAATGAATGATACCGCCGACAGCATCTTTTCGGTCACCTGAACGATGAAGTCAGGGCCGCTTTCGGTGTCGGGATTTTCTACGTAGTCCAGCAGGTCGCATCCACGGATAAGATCCATTGCGATGTAGGCTGTATCGTTGTCCTCGAAGACCTGATGCACATCGACAATGTTGGGGTGCACAAGGCGGGCATGGTTGCGGGCTTCCTGAATGAACAAGTCAATAATAGCGCGCAGGTCTTCTTTGAGTGCGGGATCGTTTGGCTCAACCAGGTCACCGTTGCGGCGGCACAAGGCGCCTGGGAAGCACTCCTTGATCACCACATCCCGTTCAAGGCTATCCCGCGCAAGGTAGGTAATGCCAAACCCACCATTGCTGAGAAAGCGAAGGATTTCGTACTGTCCGCGCAAAAGCTTTGCGCCGGGTTCCAATCCTTCGATATGTGGTTCGTCGTGCGATGCACCGACTGCCTGGTTGTGGCTCATTTCAATCCGCCCGTTCTACACATTTTTGCGGTAAAACAACCGGGCAAACCGCCCGAAACTGACAACCTAAAACAACCGCAGGTCACTTGAGAACGGTTAGACGTTTCAAATTAGACTTTATTGGGGCCGCCCGATGGCTTCACTATGGATCGTTTCGGACGTTTATCAACATATTGATTTATAGGATAGCAGAGATCAACATATTGATTTTTAAGATCGTCAATCCAAAGCTTCTTACCCGGATTGGAGCGTTCTGGTCGACGATTCCGAAACTGTTAAGAATCGGATTTGGGCGACAACGAATCGCTGCGATGCAGCTCAATCTTCACGGGAGTCGTTTAGGTGCCGGTTTTTGTCTGCGCCGTGACTACAGTGCTACCTGCCCAGGCCAGGTTGTCGCTCAACTGAGCCAGGATGCTGATGGCATCTTTCAGCGGTGCGTTGCCGCTTTCGAATTGCAGCAACAACAGAAGGTCTGTGGCCTTCTCGAATTCAGCCGGAATCCAGTCGGCCTCGGGGTCGATTTCGCCGCCCTGTTCCAGACGCTCGGCAAAATCCTCGACAATTTCCTGACAGCTTTGCAGGAACGTCGCTGGTTCCATATCCGCGTTTTCTCGCAGATCCTCATAGATGCTCGCGATTGCGGCAAGCCAGTCTTCTAGGATGGGATTGTTCAACGGGGGTAGAGCCGCGCCCAAGGTCGATTGCATATCCGCGTTTTCTGTTCCGGATGCTTTCGGTTCAGACTCTTTCAGAGCTTCAAGGAAAGGCAGGAACTCCTGTTCGATGTCTTTTCGCGCGGCGTCCAGATCACTTTGGCGGCGGCTTGATGCAACTTCCAGCACGTGTTCAGCCAGTGTTTGGCCACCACAGGTTTCCCACAGAGCAAAATCCGGCTCGGGTTCTTGCGCCATTGCGCGAACAGCCACGGGTGTGCCAATCGGGACAACAGCACGGAACATCCCGTCTTTTTCTTTTTTCAAACGTGCCAGAACGCGGTCGATTGCCTCTTCAACAGGCGGCAAATCTGCATGGGTCACTGCAAGCAGGCTATTCTGGCGCAGCTCAGCGGGTACCTGCGCCCACAAATGCCGTTCTGTTTCACGCCAGGCGTTTGTGCCGTTGGTGCACCAGATCGCACAATCCACGAATTTGAGCAGGTCCAGGGTCTGCTTATATGTATCGTCTAGCGCCCCCGATCCGGGCAGATCGAACAGCGAGATTTCTTTGAGCGCTGGGGTGTTCAATCCAACTGAGATAAAATCGGGCTCATCAGCGGCTGCCTTTTCCAATGCGATACCCGAGTAGGTCTTGGGCTCTTTATTCCACCAGCCCACTGTTGTTTCGGGCGTTTCGGCATAAGCAACGATGACCAAAGGCAATTTTAGATGCTGCGGACCAGTGGGCAGGATATCTGCACCAGCCAACATATTGGCAAGGCTGGATTTGCCTGCGCCGAATTCCCCTGCGAAACCGATGTTCACCGCATTCGACAGACGTTCGGCATGCGCCAATGCGCGCGCGCGCAGATCCTCTAGCGCGGCGTCCGCCTCCATCTTCTCTGTCGCGGTCAGGAAGCGTTCGAGTTGACGCACTTCCTGCTCGGTCCCTGGAAATTCAATCATTCAGCAGCCTCTGCCAGTCTGTCTTCCTGATGTCCGGTGCCAAAGATAGCCCCAAGATCATCACTGATACGGCGTGCACGGTCGAGCGCGTCCTGTGCTATCGCCTTTGCGTTGGTATCATCTGTTCCGGCGCGATGCTGCAGATGACCTGCCAGCAACGCCAGATAATGATCCAAAACGGTGTTCAGCCGTTCCAGCAGATCGTCACGCGCAGTATCAATCAGATCGTCACCCATCAGCTCGAATTCCTGCGTGATCATCCGTTCCGCGCGCGAGACAACGCTGTTGCGCGAGATCAGCCTCGACAACCAGTTTACACGCAGTTCGACCGTGATGCCACGGGTTAGCGCTGTGGTATCCGGGCGGAACCAGCGCACGGCACTGGTGTTCATGCGATTGTCGACGGGTTCCTGCCAGCCGGGTAGGGCCCGCAACGCCGCGTTGCTTTGCATGTCGATTGTGTAAAGCTCGCTCAGAACCCGTTGCCGCACCACTTGCGAGGCACCTTGAACCAGTTCCCGCATGCGATCCCTTAAAGGCGTGAAGTTCAGTTCTGTATCCCCTTTGGCCAGCAAGGGAGACTTTCCTTCAGGACCGCGCACAACAGCCGAGACAGCCTCGGAAACGGTGTCATCCATCACCCCGCGCAGATTGGACAAAACCTCGTCCATTTCATGGGTAATAGTCTGTTTCTTCTCGGCAATCAGCGCACGCAGATCCTCAAGCGTCTTGTCGTTTTTCTCGACGCTGACAGCTGTTTCTTCTGCATCAGCCTCGAGGACTCGCAGATCAGCCTGCGACCGTTCCAGTTCAGCCTGGGCAAAGCTGTTCAGGTGCTGCCAAGCCATGCGCAATTGTTCGTCATGCGGCCCTTCGATCAGGGCCTGCGTCACATGACGGCGCAGGTCAGGCAAGCCTGAGGCGATCATGGCGGCAAAACGCAGCACCGCCTCGCGGCTGATCGGGCCGGGGCCCTGCTTGATTTCTTTCACACCGTCCAGATACTGCCGCATTTGTTCCGGATGCGCCCGCAGCCAAGACAACACATGATCGTGATTCACACCTGTCTCATCACCCGTCAGCGCATAGTGAGCCCATTGCGCGCTGCCCATCAACACGTCAATATTTGAGTTGCCCAGGGCCTGTTCCAACCCATCCAGAACATCGGCGCGCACTTTTGTCGCGTCCTCTGCGCCATCGCTGAGTTCGTCTACACGATTGATGAAAACAACGATCTGCCCAAGCTCGAGCGCTTGCATAAGACGGAACAGTTTCAGGTCGGCACGAGAAAGCGCCTGATGCGCTGACAGAACCACCACAAAGAAATCGGATTCTTTCAGGTACTGGCGCGAGATTTCTTCGCGGATCAACAGAGGGTCGTTAACTCCCGGCGTGTCTGTCACCGTCAATGGGAACGGGAAATGGCCGATGTCAAAATAGACCTCAGCCTTGCGGGTGATGTCGCTGTACAGCCCCCGGTCGCTGCCGGGGTCCAACGGGCCATCTTCGGTTGGGTCGTCGCCAGCACAGACGTAGCGGGCCAGATCGTCCGAATTCAGTTGTTCCAGATCGTGATGCTGCCCCAGCAATTGTTCATAGCTGTCGCCCAGACGCCGCTGCGCGCGCGTTTTCATCGCCTCGACCTGCTCTTCGATCATCTCGCGCTTATAGCTGTCCTCGTCATCGGGGAACATATTGCGCAACTCTTCACCTTCGGCGATCAGCGACTGCCATTGGTGGTTGTCGAAGAAATGAAACTCTGCCCCTTCGGTCCGCCCCGAAGGATGCCCGAAATGCATGTCGGTGATCACCGTTGTCCACGGGTTCACATCGGATGGCAGGTATTCTGCCTGACCGGTGAAGCCATTGATAAGGCGGGATTTGCCGGCCTTGATCTGCCCGACAAAGGCAATGGAGGGTTTCAGATTTGAAAGATCGCCGACAATACGCGAGATGAACTGACGGGTTTCGTCATTACTCGTCTCATTCATGTCCTCGGCTATGCGGATTAACTCACGACGATTGGTCTCACTCATACTGGGTATCCTAACAACTCTCTACTCAAACAATTCGGTGGTTTAACAACATAGAAGGCAGTCATTCTTCTGCCTCCTGCAACGTGGTCCACAAGTTGACCACGGCCCCCAGTTTGCGCGCCTCGTGTACAGCGAAGGCGATGCTTTGGCCGTCATTTACAACGGCCAGTCCTGCGCCCTTTCCACCAGAAGGGCGCATTACGATCAGTTGGGGCAAGCCCAACCCTGTCTTTGTATCTTTGTCCCAGCCAGCCAGATCAGCCGCAAAGCGAGTCAGCAAATCCTGATTGGGATGCAGTTTGGCATCTGGCGCGCACTCCTCAGCGGCCTGTGCCAGTGTCCCATCCTGTGCGGCGGCCAGAACGCGCCCCTGTGCAAAGCGATCTGCACCGTCAAAGAACGCTTGTGCCAGCGAAACATTGGCATCGGTTCTTGGCGCGATTTCAGGTGTTTCCGGCGCAGGCTCTTGTGGTTCCGGTACAACTGAAATTGTGGGTTCAGCGGTCAGTTCAATTGCGGCACATGCGGTTCTGATCTCACGCAGGGTGACACCCACGTCATCCGCTTCGAGCACGTTGTCGGGTTTCAGAGACAGCAATTCCAGCGGGGCAGGGGCAAGGGCGATATCAGAGACAAGCTGTGCCAGATTGTCGATCAATTCCTCACGCGGGGCAGTTTCGAAATCCGGGACGGCACCGGATACAACGCGGAACACATCCGTCACGCGTGAGCTGTTCACTTCAAGCGCCAGACAATCCCCATTGGCTGCGGTGAATTCCAGTCGGCGCGGCAATATCGTATTGCGGATCACACGCAGAACCTCGGTCCGACGTAGCTCGGGCGTGTCGCCCGCAATCATCACAACCGGAGACAACCGCGCGACAGATTTGCGCCCGATTTCATCAAGCATCTCGAGTATGTCTGTATCCATCATACCGTGACCCTCATTGCTCTGGTTCAGACCGCAGCCGTGATCGACGTAAGGCTGAGGTGTGACTTTGTGAGGGCAAGACCCACATTCGCGCTGTTGCGGCAGACATAGCAAACCACGTGATCGGGAAATTCACGCGTGCGCAGAAAGATGTTCAATCGGTCGTTCGAAAACACCGCGATCTCGCCGAACCCATCAGCGTCAGAATCTGCATCCGTTTCGCGCAACAACGCTTCAAAGGCGGAAACGCCGCGCCCCTGGAACAGGTTGGCCACCGCAATGGCCAGTTCATCCAGATCAATCGCGTCGTCTGACTCTTTGATGCCGGTTCCCAGCAACATCCCCGTTTCCATGTCGATATACCCGGCTGCAAGGCAGTCGGGTATTGTTTCAATGGCAGCGTTCAACGCATCATGTATCGACATGTAACTAACTGTTTTGCTTTGCTAATAGCCGGTTATCCGGATTTGGTTTCGATTACAAGACATGCCATTCCATCCCGCTGTTTTCGTTGGATTTAGGGATCGAACGCAACGCTTCGTTGGTCTGTTTTTCACTATGCTCGGAAGATATCTGATCGAATTCCTTGAGGAATGCATGGAACACTCTCATCAACTCGCGCGGGTCATCGGGCAGAACTTCGTTTTTGGTGACTTCAGTCCACATCGCCAAAGCGCTCAGCGATGTGCCAGGATGATCTTCTGAAAGCGCGTCCAGCTCAACAACTTGCGGCTCGGCGGTTTCTTGAGGGGCAGTGGCAGAAGACAGTTCGACCAACCCGTGTGTTTCGGGCTCGGGTTCATACTCATCTGACGTTGCCTCGTGCTGCTCCGCCATCAATGCTGCAATGGAAGAGGTCGTTGCCTCGCTTACGTGATCTTCGGCTTCCAGAGGTTGTTCAACTTCAATTTCTTCAGACGTATCTTGCGTCTCATGAAGCGAAGTGCTCAGCGATGTAAGCACATCGTCAGATTCAGATTCGTCTGTTGGATCTGACGATCCAACCTCAGCATCCGAGACGATAAGGATGTTTTCGACCTCATCATCAGTGTCTTCATCCTCCAGAAGGTCGTATTCGTCGATCTCAGATGTCTGATCCGAAACCGCATCAAATTCCATTGGATCTTTGGCGGTATCTCGGAAATACGCGCGCAGTTCGTCCTCTTTTGTCTCTGAATCCTGGGGGCGTTCCTCAGATTCAGGTGTCATCTCGGCCCGTAAGCGATCTGCTTCGGCAGAGTCGATACGGGGGCGCTCGTCCTCTTCAGCACGTCTTTCAACACGCGCTGGACGGACGGGGAAGCTGGTTACCACAGAGTTGTCGCCGTCCGGTTCGTCCACGGGATTCACCAGTTTCAGAGGTGCCGGTGTCTCGGCATCTGGTCGGGTCGCCGTGGGGGACTCGGTGTTTCTTGAAGGCCGCAACGGCTGAACCTTAGGCCCGTCTGAAAGGCCTTTGTCGATCTGATACCGCGCAAGTTGATCTGCTCTTCGGTCCATGATGTTTTCAGTGATCTCCAGGAAGCTGTCGATCATCTTGCCGCCACCGCTGCGCGACCACATCTCGGCATCACCGGTCTTGTCGCGGGCCTCAATCGCATCACGGGCCGAAAACAAGATTGAGCGATTAAACAGATGACCGGCTTCGCGGTTCACGCGACGCAGCACCTTTTGCCGGTCTTTTTGACCCAGCGCATCAGCTCGGGTGACCAGCAGCAAAGAGTTGTGTTGCAGCCGTTCCGGCAAAGAGACCCAGGTTGCACGCTCGGTTTCACGCCAGGCTTGCGTGGCATGGGTGCACCACAAAACGCCATTGGCCTGACCAACTGCGCGTTGCCAGACATCGGTCGAAATTTTCGGATCGGAAATACCCGGTGTATCGATCAGATCGACCGCTTCTAGAATATCCGCTTCCAGAAAGATGCGAATGAACTGCGCATCATTCACACCTACTGTTTCAAGCTGATCCAATTCGATTAGATCTTTGCTGCCATCATGCCGCTTCACATAGGCTGACTGATTGCCCCAGCTGAACCAGACGGGTGGCAATTGCGTTGCTGTAACCTGCGTTGGCAGCGTATGGGTGCGCAGCAGAAAGTTCATCAGGGTGGATTTCCCGGCGCTGAATTCACCCATAAGGGCGAAAACGGGCTTCCGGCGTGACCATTGCTCGATACGCTCCCATGCCTTGGGGGAAACGAAACGGTTCTGTGTGTCTTTTGCCATTTTTCTTCTCACGCCGCTTCGTTGCTAAGGTTTTTCAGGATGTCGCCCAGAATCTCATCGCGCGACTTCTGCAACTGCAGATTCGCCGCCAGAGCGGGGGCCTGTTTGTTGCCATTCTCCGCTGAGGCCGAAATATTCAGCAGCGTCTCTTTCTGCTCGCGCATGAAATCGGTCAGCCCGGCTCGGACGTTTTCCAGAACCGCTGCGACCTGATTTTCCTCGATATCCTTGGTGATCGAATTCGCTTCGGATGCGATCAATCTTGTGTAATCCGCCGCATAGGCTTCGAAGCCTTTGCGCTTTTGCCACCACCTGCGCCACCATGTGCTTTGTAGGTCCAGCGCAATGGTGCGCCCGATCCCCAAGGGCGGCGGGACACGCGGAACGATGGGGGCTTCGATGCTGAATTCGCCAAGATGGTTACCTAACAGCTTGTGATAGAGCGCTTCCACGTCAGCTGCAGCAGTGGTATAGAGCGCGCCCGCCTCTTTCTTCATCGACCGGGCAAAGCTGAAATAGGCTGCCTTTTGGAGGGTTCGCAAACCCGCCGGATCATAGTGCCAAGTGCCCTCTTCGCCATTCTCCTCGAGATGAGCAATCAACGAGTCGGTGGCGCGTTTGACAAAGTTTGCCTCGGCTGAATTCAAACGCTCGATTACCTTGTCGCGCAGAGCAGCGGTCAGTTCGGCGGCCTTCTTCTCGTATTCGTCTGAAACAGTCGAAATCGCTTCTTCCGGCGACGCGCCACCTAGATCTCGGACAACGCCTTCGTTGCCGGATAGGGTTTTGGCAACGGCCGTTGCGCGAATTTGGCTAGCAATATTGCGTGCACGGTGGCGGACGCGATCTAATAAACGTGCGCCTGCGCCATCTGCTATCCGTTCGTTCATCGCCAGCAGCAAATCAGGAAGCCCGGACAGCGCCCAGATTTTGTCCAAAGACGCCGCCTGATCGCCAAAGCCCGCCGCCAGATAGAAGGTGTTCAAAACCTTGCGGGATTCATCGGTCAGGATGTCTGGATTGCCTGTCAGAGCGGCCTCGGCCCAGAGTGCGCTGCCAAACACGATGCTCGTATTAGCATCGATATTGTTCTGCTTCAGAGTTTCTTGGATGCGATCGCGTATTTCTGGGACCTGATTGACCGGATCAGCCAGTTCATCAATCCGGTTCACGAACAAAACGATCTGTCGATTTTCGAACTGCGCGATGATCCGCATTAGCGCCATGTCCATCGTGGTCAATGCTTGGCTCGCGGCCAGAACCACCACACAGACCTCGGAGCCCCGCAGGCTGCGTAGGGTAATCTGCTCACGCACCATGAAGGTATCGTTCACGCCAGGTGTATCACACAGCTTCAGCGAGATCGGATATTGCGGAATATCCATATATAGTTCCGCGGATTTCGTCACATCTGCAAAACGGCCAGTTTTGGGGTCGATATCCGGGTCGTCTTCGTCGCCCAGACAGACATAGCGCTGAATCAGCTCTTCATCGAAATAGTCATATTGGTGGCTTTGCCCCAGGATCAGATCGAAATGCTTGCCCAACCTCTCTTCTGATTTGGCTTTCATTTCGGCGACCTGACGGCGGATGTCTTCCATCTCATCATCTGCGCCGGCGCGATTGGCCAATTCACCAAGACGTCCACCGCCAACCATCAGGTTGTCCCATTCTTCTTGCTCGAAGAAGGTGAACTTGGACCGCGTATCGCCCGGCGTGCGGGTGTTGATGTTCAGCGTGGTCACCACCGAGGTCCACGGGTTCACATCCGAGGGCAACAGGGCAGGGCGAGCGGCCAGGATATTCACCAACGAGGATTTACCCGCTTTGACCTGTCCAACCATGGTGATGCTTGCAGAAAAGTTCTCGATCCGCGTTTTCAGCGTCGCAAGCCGGGCCGTTGACCGCGCATCGGCCACTTCTGTCAATTGGTCGATCTGAGTCGTTAATGACGACATTGCCGACGTCATCGGGGCAAGCGCCTCGTTTCCGACAGACAAAAGGTGGTCGTTGCGCGCCATGTGTTAGCCTCCGGTGCCAGTCGCAGCGATTTGCTGGGCCTGCGAAACGCAGCCTGCGGGCATGTTGGTCAGGGTGTCGATACGGGCGATCAGATCCAGAGCATTACCCAGAATTTCTGCCTCGTCCCGAGGAGAGATGGTTTCATATGCGTGGGAATCAGCCAGCACCTCAATTGCGCTGAAGCGATCCCCATTTTCGAGGCAGGCCAAACGCCGACCTGTTGGAAACCCGTCCGATTTCGCTGCGGGCAGGGGCATACGTGCGTTTGCCAGCAGATAATGTTCACCCGAGTGGGTACGAAGAGAGATACCAAAGCCTGTATCAGGATAATCCCGGTTCAAAGACTTCAGCTCACCTATGAAGCTTTCGCGAGCGAAGAAGACGGCCTCTTGCTCGGCAGCGGCGGAGTTGATCATGCTGGTCACATCAAAGACCCTTGTTACTGGAGTTGAGCGGAAGACTCGTACAGGTGCCAAAACGGCGAAAAAGGACTCATTAACTCCTTGGACCAAGAAGCCCGGCCAAGGCGGTGTTATTTTGACGCGAATAAGATATTTTGGTGCTTGAATTGTGGCGTAAATATGAAGTGGCGTGCATAGGAATGCCTCAACCTTGAGGTGTATAGTTAACAGGTGCGCAGTGTTTTTAGGTCTGAAGATTGAGCGAGTGCCGCATTGAGCGCATTTCACAGACAGTTCGTTGCGTTTTTTGAGATCGCGTTAACACTCAGTATTTGCGGCATTAGTTCCGGTGCTGCTGGTGCTGTTCTGTGAGCGATCTGGATTTTTTGCCAATGGCCCGATTGCAGAAAAGGTCGAACTGACAAAGCCAGCTCGACACGATTTGAACTTCGCAGTCCAACCGATACAACGTAAGCGCGTTTTTCCTGCTGATCGAGAAATCTCTGTCTCATCGAGCGAATTGGTACCCAAGATCTACGTCTCGGATCGTGTAAGTCTAATCCCGAAAAATCAGCCTTCCAGCACTCATACTATATGAGCCGAGACATCCCGACGCTGGTGTTTTTCCAGCGACTTTGCCCAAGGGTAGGGAAATCGCGCGAAACCTGCCGATCAAAATCTTGAGCCGGGGTGAATTTTACCTCTCGCGTCCCGAGTAAAGCTTTGTTATGGAGCGCTCCAGTCCGGCACATAGGTGCCCGGTTGCGGGTGTGGCGAAATTGGTAGACGCACCAGATTTAGGTTCTGGCGCCGCAAGGCGTGGGGGTTCAAGTCCCTCCACCCGCACCAATAAATTAAAGAATAATTAGATAAATTAAGTATTTACATACAATAGATCATTTATGGTCCCACTGTCAGACCAACCTCAGTCTCGCCTTAGTCGGCGGATTCTGGGCTAAGTCAGCAATGAGCCTTGAAGTAAGCTTCTGACGATCCTCCGCACTTTCCATCAGAGTGCAACGGTAGTTGTTTGTACTGGGCCGCATGTTAGACTGAGCAATGCTTTAGCAGTGAAGAATGTAGTTAGTTAAGTATATCAGCTATGGCGCCTATCAGGTTCAACACCTCATGCGTCTCTCGGTTCACCTGATAAACATAGTCTCCAGCACGCACATAGTAGCCGTTTCGCCGTAGTCCATATCGGCTGGGATTGTCGATAGGTACGTACCCATCGTAGATGTAGTCCCCAACCCGATATCGTTTTACTTGGCCCGGCGGCACGCATGGAATTGCTTTTTTGGCCAAGCCAGGTGGACAATGTCCCGCCTTCGATTTCACGAGAACAGGCTGCACAGCTGTATGTGAATCGATAAGTTGTCCAAGCCCAAGGGTCTGTAAGTCAAAACTCGCACCCGCAACCGGCGCAGTCTGAATGGCAGACAGTGTTACCGCGATTACTAGAGTTGTTTTCATCTTTTGGGGCCTCATTTACTTTCAAATTTTAAGTATGCTTCCGGTCACGGTTTGCCTAACCCATAGGCGGAGACTGGCTTGCGGCTAGCATCTTTGGATCTGAGGCGATGGTTCGACTGATGCATCATCCTCACCTAGCGACCTTCCAAACCGTTAAGTTAAAAGGTGGCAATCGAACGGTCCCACAACCAGAGAATTCATTTGTTTTTATTCCGTAAACAATATTAACCGAACATGAACAGTATGTTCTCGGTGCGTTCAGCCACGCTGAGTCATAGTCCCTGAATTGGATCGAACGACATGTGTATCGTTTGACAAGAACAAGGGGAACAACATGGTCAAGCCTGCCTTTGTGACTAAAGACTGTGGCACACCAGCTGCAATGCAGACCTCCGGCAAAGCTGCCGACGAGCGTTTGCAAACCATGATCAATTCGAGCAGTGGTCGCTTCCCTCCTATCGAAAATGCACTAATCGAGATCACCAAAAGCTTGCGGCTCTCCGAGGCTCGTCAGAACGCCTGAAGGCAGATCAGTTGACCCCCCCGAACAATTCTCGATATTCACCCTAAACATCAGAATTGTCCCCCGATCCCACCCCATCATTTGGGGTGGGATTTGTTTTGACGGGTGACACTATCACCAGAAAACGAGTTTCAGCTTCAGAAACCGTCAAAATATCCCTGGGCGCGCCTACGGTAGGCACGCCCAAAGTGTAGTTCGACAAGGGCCTAAAGGCTTCGGGTTATAATCCCAAAAGGGCTTTGACCTGTTCTTCGACGGCGTCAGTTACAGGTTTGTTGGCCGCCGCTTCCAACGCTTCGCGCTCGGCCAGGTCCTGTTCTTCAACAAGCTCTGTCAGTTCTTCCACCACTTCGACCGCGTCATTGTAATCGATGGCAGCCTGTCTTTCGTCGTCCAGGTCTTGCACTTCATCAAGCGAAGCATCCAAAGCGGTCTGAGCCTCTTCAAGCTGCGCTTCGATATCGGGATCTGTTCCGCCTGCATCAGCCAAGGCCTGTTCAAGCTCTTGTACTTTGTCCCGGTTTTCTTGAACTTCAGACAGCGCAGTTTCCAATTCATCTTCGATATCTTGCAATGGGCGCTCCGGCGGCTCCAGCCCTGCTAAAACCTCTAGCTGCTCGACCAGATCCTCACGCAAGGGTTCACCGGCCAACACCGTATCTCGGTAGGTGGCTATTCTACCAACGCGCGAATTCGGCGCAGCATTGGCCAGTGCAGTGGGGCTGGCGTTGGCCGCATTCAGCGCGCCCAGTTCCGATGGATGGGCACCAAGCAACGCGGCCATACGATTGCCCTTGGCACGAGATACGGGGCGCTTTGACTCGTCCACAATGACAGTCTGCGCTGAGGATTTTGGTGCCTTGGTCTTACGGGTCCCGTGCGTTTTGTTAGCACCCGTCGCGGCGGCTTCTGTTTTACGCGCTTTCTTTTTCCCACTGAACAGATCTTTCAGAGAGAACCCACCGCCTTTTTTCTGACCAACCCCGGCAGAACGAGACTTTGTATTTCCTGCCCCGGATTTTCCGGCCTTGCTTCCGCTGGCGCCCTTGCCAACCGCGCTGTGATCTCCGCCAGATCCCTTCGCCCCGTTGCCGTTCCCACCGCCACTACCGTTGCCGTTCCCACCACCGTTGCCATTGCCGTTCCCACCACCATTGCCGTTGCCATTGCCTTGCTTGGCATAGGCAAAATCAGGAGCTGCAACAGTGGTCACAATGGCCGTCGAACCCAAAAGGGCAATCGCTATTGTCGAGGCTTTCAACAGTCCGCACTTGGTGATGTTCATCTCAATCTCCTAAAAAACTCACAGCAACAGTTATCGAAAAACTGAACCTAGACGCCGTGTTCTGGCCGTTTGATCCATGTTCGAATCAACAAGGCTGGACTTCATTTAACTTGAGCGCCCTTGAACGCAGGGCTAACTGCTTGTTCATCGTCGGTTCACATCCGGCCTTGTAGTCTTGGCCCAAGAGTATGAGGGTTCCATGCAGACCAAAACTTTATTGTTGGTTGCAGCGTTGCTGAGCGCCTTGTCCGGAGGACAAGCGGCGGCCGATGCGCGCGAACTCAAACAGTCTGAACTGCGTATGGCAACTCTGTCGGGAAGCGCAATCCGGTTGAAACGCGTCATCAAAGGTGTGGAAAAAGCCATCGGTGGGACCCCCGTTGATGCACGCGCATTCCAAGCCGACAAGATTTACTATCGCATTCTTGTCAAAAAGCCGGGCGGAAAGATCGTCAGCGTGATTGTGGACGCCCAAACCGGCACCGTCGTGTCGAATAACTCAAGTGTCGGGCGCGAAATCTCCAAAGCCGCACGCTCCACAGCCTCCAAGTCCAAAAGCAGTATTGGTCAAAGCACCTCTGCGACTCGCGGGAACAGCACTAGCCGTGGCAACAGCAATGGCGGCGGAAATGGTAACGGCAATGGCGGCGGCAACGGCGGAGGCAATGGCGGAGGTAACGGTGGCGGCAATGGCGGAGGTAACGGTGGCGGCAATGGCGGTGGTAACGGCGGCGGCAACGGCAATGGCGGCGGTAAGAAATAGCGTGAAGCTGACCGCGTTTTAGATATAGTCTCCGAATATGCGAATTCTCCTTGCTGAAGACGAACCCCAGCTTTGTGAACAAGTCAAAAAGCTGTTGGGCTCCGAGGGCCGCGTGGTCGACGTGGCAACCAATGGTACGGATGCCCTGCATCTGGGGTCGACTGAACCTTATGACATGATCATCCTCGACATCGGCCTGCCCGAACGCGACGGTATCTCGGTCCTGCGGGAATGGCGTAACGCGGGCGTCAAAACCCCGGTCTTGATCCTGACGGCCCGAGATGGCTGGAGCGAACGTGTCGACGGTCTGGATGCGGGCGCAGATGACTATATGACAAAGCCATTTCACATGCCTGAACTGGCCGCACGGGTGCGGGCGATCTTGCGCAGGCAAAGCGGTCAGCTGAACCCTGTAATCGAAATGGGGAACGTGGTGTTAGACACTAGAAACGGTCGGGTCAGCGTCGGAGGAATCCCGGTCGATTTGACTGCGCAGGAGATCGCGGTGCTCACTTATCTTGCGCATAATATCGGTCGGATGGTGTCGCGTACAGAACTGTCCGAACACATCTACGAATACGACGGCGACAGGGATTCGAACACGATCGCCGTATTCGTTACGCGTCTGCGCAAAAAACTGGGCTCTGATTTGATCACAACCGTCAGGGGACGGGGCTATATGATTGATCCTGCCTAATGCTGTCGTTACGCCAACGGGCCTTGCTCGGAGGTATAGCCTCGGGTGCGTTGTCTGTAGGCGTTGGTACGCTGGTGGTGTTTTCCTATATCAATACGCGCGTCCTGGATCAGTTCGACAGTGCGCTGCAAGACCATCATACGCAAGTTGTCGTTGGCCTAAGTGCGATTACGGATGATCCTGAAACCTTGCGGCAGTTTGTATTCGACCCGGCCTATGGTACGCCCTACTCAGGGCGGTATTGGCAAGTAACAGACGGTACTGGCGCCATCTATACCTCTGCCTCGCTTTTTGACGAAACGATTTCCGAACCTCCGCGCGCAAGTGGCGAAACAATCATTTGGAACACTACAGGTCCGGACAACGAGGCCGTTCGCAGCGTCTATCAAAAAATTACGTTTGAAGACGGAACGGAGTGGGGTGTAACTGTCGCCGAAAGCAGGAACCAACTGATCAACGAACGCAGTGCCGCACAAAGATACCTGCTCTCGGTTTTCGGTTTGGTCGGTTTGATCGGAGTGGCCAGTTCGCTTTTGTTGATGTCCGCCATTATCGGCCCCCTCAGGAAGTTACGTGCCGATGTCGCTCATCGCTGGGATCAGGGTGATGAACTGGTGCCCGCAGACTACCCGGACGAGGTATCGCCTCTGGTAGAAGACCTCAATAAACTGCTGCATCGAAACCGAGAGATCGTCTCCGGTTCGCGAAGGCAGGCAGCTGATCTGGCGCACGCTCTGAAAACGCCGACAGCCATCTTACGAAACGAATTGGCGGATCTGTCTGAAGCCGGCGTACACACAGAGCCTGCGGAAGAGGCGTTATCTCGAATTGACGCTCAGCTTGGCCGTTCGCTCGCGCGCATGCGTGCTTCAAACACTGGTGAGCTAACCCATTCTAGGACAGACCTGTCGAACTCGGTCGAACGACTGTCCCGGCTATTCTCGGTTATGGCGGAACGCGAGGGGAAGACCCTGGTGTCAGACAACGAGGCAGGTCTTCTTGTCCGCATGGATCCTCAGGACATTGAAGAAGTGATCGGAAATCTCCTCGACAATGCGCTCAAGTGGAGCCGAACAACATTCCAAATCACTGTGAGGCGAACGGAAAGCGGTATCGAGATTTGCGTTGAGGACGATGGGCCTGGAATCCCAGAACATGCCAGACTTGAAGTCCTTCGTTCCGGCAGTCGGCTGGATACCTCTGTCAAGGGAACAGGTTTGGGTCTGTCTATCTCGGTCGATTTATTGGCTGCATATGGTGGGAAGCTAGAACTTAGAACATCGGAGCGCCTAGGTGGCTTGGCTTGTGAAGTGACGATTGGCCCCTGAGAACAACGTACTGTTTTCGATCTCTGGAAGCCTCGGTGCAGTTCTTTAAAATTTGTAAACCTCCGTCTGAATAAACTACAAACGCTTTCAACAAACACTACAAGCGCGATGCCAATTCGAGCGTAGCGGGCATCAACTAGAGCCAACAGCTTAGGTCCCGCCAGTGAGCAGCTTTCTATTAAACAGCATAAACTCACTCAAAATGTTATGTGTTCAAAAAGCATCAACAACAATTAAACTCAAATGCTTCTAAGTTGGTCCCTTCTAACCTCGTATTAGGATTGGTTGCAAATAAGCTCAGTCATCTTAAGGTTGTCGATAATGCGCCTATTCAACTCGGTTGTTTTTACGGTGTTATGCACTTTCGTGGCCGTGATATCCGTGTCGAAAAACAGTATTGCCCAAACCTGGGACATCGCATCCCAGCACTCTGTCAGCGGTGTAACGGTGTACGATACCGATGAGCTGTTAACGTTTGCCGGTCAGTTGGCCTTTGATCGGTCGGGGCGCATCACGGCGGCGGAGGTCGCATCAACGATCACGCAGATCTACCGAGAAGACGGTTACTTCTTGGCTGAGGCGTGGCCTGGTCCCGATGGGCAGAGCATAGTTGTTGATGAAGGGCGTATTCAAACCATCGAAATTGAAGGTGTAGATACACGCACGTTCCAAACCCTAGAAAAGATCTTTCGCCCCCTCACTACAGCATATCCAATAACTCTTAAACGATTTGAGCGTGCGGTTATGTTGGCCGAGGACATACCCGACTTGGACGTGTCGACCGAACTTGACTACCCGGACCAGGGTGGTGCGCGGCTGAGAGTATTGGGAGACCCTCTACTCAAACAAGCCGGCAGCGCGACACTCGACAACCCTCCGCGTGAGCTTGGAGAAGCGCTCAGTTTCTATATCGTACAAGAATATTATTCGACGCTGACCGTCGGGGATTTGCTGCGATTTGAGGGGTCAGGCAACTACAATTGGGACAAAGACGACGAACACTCTTTGTGGGGCGCTGTTACCTATCGCACGCCGCTGAACAGCAATGGTCTGTACGGTGAGATTTTCTACGGAAACATAAACGCAAAACGTGACCTCTCGGGGGATTTTGCAAGAACAGATGTTGATGGCGAGAACTTCAACCTCGCGTTGGGATACCCCGTGATCCGCGATGTGGCTCGCTATGGGTATCTTCTGCTGGATTATCGCGTTTCCGAAGCGGACTCAGTCAGTGGCGGTGTTCCACTATCCAGTGACGCGAGTGTCGTTGGCCTGACATATCTCTACGGACAAAACTATCCAAAAGGACAGGCTCTGGAAGCGGGGCTAACCCTATCTTTTGGCGATAATGACAACGACACGACGGACGCAAATTTTGACGATGGAGATTCTTCATTCTGGCATCTGCGGGGCGGCATCGGATACGAAAGCCCGCTAACGAGCTTGTCGCCCAACACAGCTTGGCGCACTGAGATTTGGGGGCAGTACACAACCGACCGGCTGCCCTCGGTCGAGGAGTACTTCCTTGGTGATCGTTATGCTTTGCGTGGATATCGGTTTGACGAAGTGGATGGTGATTCAGGGATATCCGCGATTTTCGAAGTGTCTCACTCCTACTTTCCGAGTTCCCAAAGCATTCATCGCTTGACGCCCTTTGTCTTTTTCGACGTGGGTTACATCTCGAACAATGACCCTGCGAGTTTTGAAGTTGATAATGCTACACTGGCCTCGACAGGTCTGGGTTTAGACATTGAGTTTAAGCAAAACCTATTCCTGTCCGGATATGTCGGTGTCCCTTTGAGAGACGGTCCCTTGACCGACTCTGGCGATCCTGGCGCGTATCTTGCTCTGACAACAAGTTGGTGAGGATGTTATGAAACGGAACCGCATTGCAATAATTGCCGCAGCTTGTTTGGTCGCTGAGCTGGTCGCTACGCAGGTAGTTGCCCGCGGCAATCATTATGGGTGGTGCCGTGGTGTAGGGAACCCGCACCAATCGAGCCAAGGATGTGGGCAAGCTGGCGGGCAAGGGGCAGGCAACCAAATTACCGGTCCAACGCAGCCGGTGGCAAATCAGTTGCCACCTAAGGGAACGCAGCAAACACCCACGTCAGTTACTGTGCCGGTCCTAGCGCCTAGCGCGGTCCCGAATGCAATTCCCGGTCGGGTTCCAATCGCGACGCCGATAGCGGTTCCCGGTCAAGTTCCAACACCCGTCGCAGCGCCGACCCTAGTTCCGCCTTTGGTGCCAAATCCGACGCCAAACCGGGTTCCGACAGCCGTTCCCAATCAGGTTCCGCCATTGGCTACCGGGCCTACTGCTGTGCCGCCGCAAGTTCCGACTGCAACCCCAAATCAAGTTCCGATAGCTGTTCCTGGCCAGGTCCCGCCTCAGCCTAGTGTGCCGCCCCTTGTGCCAACGGCGACACCCAACCAAATACCAGTCGCCGTTCCTGGTCAGGTGCCGCCTCAGCCTACCGGTCAATCTGCTGTGCCACCGCTTGTCCCAACCGCGACCCCAAATCCGGTTCCCACAGCGGTTCCCGGCCAGGTTCCACAGTTAACGCCAAGACCTACGGCAACTCATGTAGCCGTCCCCGGACATACGCAGCCACAAGGCGTCGTGACAATCATGCGCCCAAGGCCGAGGCCGACAACAGGTACTGTTCAGCAACCTGGCCCAACACAAGTGACTCACCATTCAACCTACCAAAGCAGTTCAAAGAAACACGATCACGTCGCAGCAACGCCCGGACGGCATGACCCGCACGATCTACCGAGATTCCGCAACACAGCGGCCAAGGAAAACTGGGAATGCGTTGCCAGCGGATTTGGACAGCGCCGGTATGATGCTGGTCGAGGCGTATTGCTGAGCAACGGAGCGTTACGGCACCTTGGAAACGTTGACGCAATGGCACGGGATGTACCTGCACGGCATCCAAAACACTCTGGATGCATCATTTCGGTTAAACGAAAGCAGCGTTAAATCCAGCTTTGTACGGCTGATTTCAAAGTAGTCATCTGGCTGGTTTCGGTTAACGTGAGCATAGCCTTATCACAATTCTCTACTAACTCAATTGAGTTGCTACTCCAGTTTTCGTCCCCATTGGATCAAGTAGTTAACGGCTTTGCGGGCCTGGTTCGCGCTCTGCGACCGTTCCCCATGCTTCCATGACGGATGGCTTGGCCCAGCAGCATGCCCACCTCTGGCCCCATGCATGCGACAAACACTCCAAC